>CALFVI010000022.1 GCA_937928775.1 uncultured Elioraea sp.
TCGAGGTCGGGCATCTGCACGTCCATCAGGATCAGCGCGTAGTCCGTCTCCGCCGCGCGGCGAACCGCTTCGCGCCCATCCGAAGCGACGTCAACCGTCCAGCCGGCGCGGCGCAGGATGGCGGCGGCGACGAGCTGGTTGGTGCGGCTGTCCTCGGCAATCAGCACACGCCCGCGCGCCGCCGGGGGTTTGGGCGGCGAGGGGTCGGGCAGCACGCGCTCCGGTGCGAGGCCAGCCCCTTCCACCGCGCGCAGAGGCAGCACGAAGCGGAAGGTGGTTCCCTTGCCGGGGATGGAGTCGAGCCTGATCTCCCCTCCCATCAGGGTGACCAGGCGACGGCAGATGGTGAGCCCGAGCCCAGAGCCGCCAAAGCGTCGCGTGATCGAGGGATCGGCCTGGGCGAAGCGGGAGAAGAGCCGCTTCTGCACAGACGGCGGGATGCCGATGCCAGTGTCGATGACGGCGAAGGCAAGCCCTCCGCCCGGGATGTTCGGCGCACGGTCGATGGCGACGGTCACGCCACCTACTGCGGTGAACTTCACCGCATTGTCGACCAGATTGGTCAGCACCTGCTTCAGCCGCAGCGGGTCGCCGATCACCGTGTCCGGCACATCGGGCGCGATTCGGGCCTCCAGCTTCAACCCCTTCTCGGCGGCCGCGGCGGCGGCGAGATCAAGCACCGCGCGCACCACCTCGGCCAGCCGGAACGGCACCGACTCGATGGCGAGTTTGCCCGCTTCGATGCGGCTGATGTCGAGGATGTCGTTGATGATGGCGAGCAGGTCCTTGCCGCACTGACGGGCCGTCTCGGCATAGGCGCGCTGTTCGGCATCCAGTTCCGTCTCAAGCAGAAGCGAGAGCGTGCCCATCACGCCGTTCATCGGCGTGCGAATCTCGTGGCTCATCGCGGCGAGGAAGTCGGACTTGGTGCGGTTGGCGCGTTCGGCGAGGCGGCGGGCGCGCTCGCGCCCGGCTTCTGCCTTCTTGCGCGCGGTGACGTCGTGCTGGATTCCGATGAACGCCGTCAGCGCCCCGCCCGCATCGAACACCGGCGCGACGTGCAGTTCGTTCCAGAACCGGCTGCCGTCCTTGCGGTAGTTGAGGAGTTCGACGGTGACGGGGGCGCGCCTCGCGATCGCCTCGCGCACCCGTGCGACCGCCGCCTGGTCGGTGCGCGCCCCCTGCAGGAAGCGGCAGTTCCGCCCCAGCACCTCATCCGGAAGATAGCCGGTCATTCGCGTGAAGGCGTCGTTGACGTAAACGATCGGGCAATCGGGCAGGGCAGGGTCGGCGATGGTGACCCCTGTCGGCACGGCGGCGATCGCGGCCTCGAGAAGCCCTGCGACCCCGAGCGCGTCGAAGGCTGGCGAGGCGATCGCGCGCGCGCCGGCGGACGCTGCGTCAGGAGTCGTAGGCGACGAGGCAGTCGAACGGGACATCAAGCCTCTCGCGCCCGCGCAGGAAGGTGAGTTCGATCAGCGCCGCGGCGGCGGGCACGACGGCGCCGACCCGGCGCAGGAGTTCGATACCTGCCCGCATCGTTCCGCCCGTGGCAAGAAGATCGTCCACGACCACCACCCGCTGGCCGGGCTTCACCGCATCAGCCTGCACCTCGATGCGGTCGCTGCCATATTCAAGCGCGTAGTCGTAGCCGATGGTCGGGCCGGGCAGCTTGCCCTTCTTGCGCAGCATGATGAAGCCGCAGCCGAGTTTGAGCGCGAGCGGAGCGGCGATCAGGAACCCCCTGCTCTCAACCCCGGCCAGCAGATCGGGCTGATGGCGGCGCACAAGGTTGGCCATCCGCCCCATCGCCACCTGCCAGGCATCGGCGTGCGCGAGCAAGGTGGAGATATCGTAGAACAGGATGCCCGGCTTCGGAAAATCAGGGATGCTGCGAATATGCTCCTTGATGTCCATGCGGGCTGTGCACTCCTTCGCCGCGGGCGGCAATCACGCGTCGGTGAGTGAGTGTAAGGGCAAGTGACGCGGCGCGGCAATGCACACACGTGAAGCGGGGTGTTGGTGGAGGAGACCGAAGTGGGAGAAGATGGAGCGAAGCCTGCTGGCACGCGCAAGCTGATCGCGCTGGTCGTTGGGCTGGTTGGGTCCCTCGTCTACCTCTGGCTGGCCGTGAGCGTGGCGGACTGGGTGGTCCCGCTGCACTGGTCGATCGCGCTCGTCTACTTCGCCGTGGTCGGCGTGGCCTGGGCTTGGCCAGCTGGGCGTCTGCTGCGCTGGGCCTTCGCCACAGCGGCAAAAGGCCGAGCCAGCGGCTGACACGGAAGCTTCATCATTCGGTCACTGTGGCGTAACCTCCGCGGCCTAAAGGCGGGGGGCCACAACAGCGGGAGGTTTTCGATGCATCGCAGGTCGCTTCTGGCCGGCGCCGCATTCGCCTTGGCGATCGGTGCCGCCCCCGCCGGCGCACAGCAGCGCACGGAGGTGACGTTCTGGTACGGGCTTGGCGGCGCGCTCGGCGAGCGCGTGCAGGAGCAGGTGGAGCGGTTCAACCGCAGCCAGGATCGTTTCCGCGTCAATGCCACGTTTCGCGGCTCCTATGTCGAGGTGATGACGGGCGCAATCGCTGCCTGGCGCGCCGGGAACCCGCCGCACATCGCGCAGGTGTTCGAGGTCGGCACCGCGACCATGATGGCCGCCGGCCCCGCCATCAAGCCGGTGCACGAGCTGTTCCGCGAGGCCGGGATCGACATCGACCCCAAGCGCTACCTCGCTGGCGTGCGCGGCTACTACAGCGACACCCAGGGGCGCCTGGTGTCGATGCCGCACAACTCCTCCTCCGCCCTGATGTGGGTCAACCTCGACGCGTTCGAGAAGGCCGGCATCACCGACATCCCCCGCACCTGGCGCGAGGTGCGCGCGGCGGCGGAGAAGCTGAAGGCCGCCAACGCCACGCCGTGCGTGATGACCACCACCTGGCCGACCTGGGTGCTGTTTGAACAGCAGTCGGCCATCCACGATGTCGGGCTCGCCACCCGCGCCAACGGGTTCGAGGGGATGGATGCGGAACTGCAGCTGACCCACCCGTTCTTCCAGAAACACATCCAGTTCATCGCCGATCTGCATCGCGACGGGCTGTTCCGCTACGGCGGGCGCGACAACGCTGCCGGCAACCTCTTCCCCTCAGGCGAGTGCGCGATCGGCTTCGGCTCCTCCGCCGCGCGGGCGCAAATTGCGCGCGATGCCAAGTTCCGCTGGGCCTCCGTTCCGCTGCCGTACCATGATGATCTCATCCAGAGCCCGCGCAACGGAGTCATCGGCGGCGCCTCGCTGTGGGTGCTGACCGCACGCAACCGCACACCGGCGGAATACGCCGCCGTCGCCGCCTTCTTCGAGTTTATCTCCCGCCCAGAGGAGGACGCGTGGTGGCACCAGGTGACCGGCTACGTGCCGCTGACCAGGGCTGCCTACGAGAAGTCCAAAGCGGAAGGGTTCTACGAGCGCAACCCGGGCGCGGATGCGGCGATCATCCAGCTCTCACGCGCCGAACCGACGCCGAACAGCCAGGGCTTCCGCCTAGGCGGCATGGTCGAAATCCGCAACATCATCCAGGAGGAGCTGGAGAAGGTGTTCCAGGGCCAGCAGACGGTGGCGCAAGCGCTCGAGGCCGCCAATCGCCGCGGCAACCAGGTGCTGCGCAACTTCGAGCGCGCCAACCGCTCGTGACCGGCGCGACACTCTGACGGTCGGCTGCGGGCCGCCTCGTCCCGGGGCGGCCCGATCCCGTTTCAGGCGAACGGAATGCGCAAGAAGGTGATTTTCCCGCAGGTCGGGCTCCCCTATCTCCTGCTTCTGCCGCAGCTCGCGATCACCTTCGTGTTCTTCTTCCTGCCGGCGGCGCAGGCGATCTGGTTCAGCTTCCTCCGCCAGGATGCCTTCGGCATTCGCACCGAGTTCGTCGGGCTCGAAAATTTTGTCGAACTGTTCGCGGATCCGCTCTATCGCGACTCGATCTGGATCACTTTCGTCTTCTCCCTCTCGGTCGCAGCCCTCGCCATGTCGGTGGCACTCGGGCTCGCCGTGCTGGCCGATCGCCACATCCGGGGTGCCGCTGCCTACAAAACCCTGCTGATCTGGCCCTACGCGATCGCGCCTGCGGTTGCCGCTGTGTTGTGGATTTTCATCTTTCACCCGCAGGTCGGTCTTCTGGGCCGGTTCCTCAACGGAATCGGTGTTGCTTGGGACTACAAGCTGAACGGCACGCAGGCGCTGATTGCGGTGATTGTCGCCTCGGCCTGGAAGCAGGTGTCGTACAATTTCCTCTTCTTCCTCGCCGGCCTGCAGTCGATCCCGCGCAGCGTGCTGGAGGCGGCGGCGATCGATGGCGCCTCCCCCGCCCGCCGGTTCTGGACGGTGGTGTTTCCACTCCTCTCCCCCACCACCTTCTTTTTGCTGGTGATCAACTTGACCTATGCCTTCTTCGACACCTTCGGCGTGATCGATGCGCTGACGAAAGGAGGCCCGGCCAAGGCCACCACCACTCTGATCTACCGCGCCTACATCGACGGACGGGTGAACCTCGATCTCGGGTCTTCCTCGGCACAGTCGGTGGTGCTGATGCTGGCAGTGATCGCCCTCACCGCGGTGCAGTTCCGCTTCATCGAACGCAAGGTGCACTACTGAGGAGCACGGCATGATGCATGGCCCCGGAGTGATCCCCAGGGCAGAGGCGATTGCACGTGCCGAAACGGCAGCAGAGCGCGCCGACACCGCGCGCCGCCGCGCCGATTGGCTGACGCACGCGATTCTGATCTTAGGCGTTGCTCTGTTCGCCCTGCCAATCTGGATCGTGCTGATGGGCTCCACGCACGACGTCGCCACCATCAGCCGCGGCGAGGTACCGCTTCTGCCGGGGCCTTATGCGCTTGAGAACTATTGGGCCGCCTGGACGGAAGGTTCGGCGCGCACCACGCGCGTGCCGGTGAGCGCGATGATGCTGAACAGTTTCGTGATGGCGATGCTGATCGCAGTGGGCAAGATCGTCATCTCCATCCTCTCCGCCTATGCGGTGGTGTTCTTCTCCTTCCCCGGCCGCATGCTCGCCTTCTGGGCGATCTTCATCACGCTGATGCTGCCCGTCGAGGTGCGGATCTTCCCGACCTTCAAGGTCGTCTCCGACCTCGGCATGATCAACACCTATGCCGGCTTGATCGTGCCTCTGATCGCCTCCGCCACCGCCACGCTCCTGTTCCGCCAGTTCTTCCTCACCATCCCCGACGAACTGGTCGAAGCGGCGAAGATCGACGGTGCCGGGCCGATGCGCTTTTTCAAAGATGTGGTGGTTCCGCTGTCGACCACGAACATGGCCGCCTTGTTCGTGATCCTGTTCGTCTACGGCTGGAATCAGTATCTTTGGCCGCTGCTGATCACCACCACGGGCGACGTGGAGACGATCGTGATCGGCATCGTGCGCATGATCGGCTCTGAGGCCGACACTGACTGGCACCTGGTGATGGCCACCACCGTGCTTGCCCTGTTGCCGCCCGTTGCGGTCGTCATCCTGATGCAGCGCTGGTTCGTCAAAGGCCTGGTTGAAACCGAGAAGTAGGAGCGCGCGCATGGCCACGCTCGAACTGCAAGGAATCCGCAAGTCCTTCGGCACCGTGCCTGTGCTGCACGGCATCGACCTCCACGTGGCGGAGGGGGAGTTCATCGT
The DNA here is from genome assembly GCA_937928775.1 of uncultured Elioraea sp. Classification (GTDB taxonomy): domain Bacteria; phylum Pseudomonadota; class Alphaproteobacteria; order Acetobacterales; family Acetobacteraceae; genus Elioraea. The sequence goes on from CALFVI010000022.1 coordinate 5,675, forward strand.
CATCGTCGGCGCTTCGGGCTGCGGCAAGTCAACCCTGCTCCGCATCGTCGCCGGGCTCGAGACCGCAACCGAAGGCAGCGTGCTGATCGGCGGGGCGGATGTGACGCGGCTCGAGCCGAAGGATCGCGACATTGCGATGGTGTTCCAGAATTACGCGCTCTATCCGCACATGAGCGTATTCGACAACATGGCGTACGGCTTGCGCATCCGCGGCCTGCCGCGCGCCGAGATCGAGGAGCGCGTGCGCCGCACCGCGGAGATGCTTGGGCTTGGCGAGCTTCTGCGCCGCAAGCCGCGCGAGCTCTCCGGCGGGCAGCGGCAGCGGGTTGCCATGGGCAGGGCGATTGTTCGTGAACCGAAACTCTTTCTGTTCGACGAGCCGCTCTCCAACCTCGATGCGAAACTCCGCGTGCAGATGCGCGCCGAGATCAAGCGGTTGCAGCGACGCCTTGGCGTGACCAGTCTCTACGTCACGCACGATCAGGTGGAGGCGATGACGCTCGGCGATCGGCTGGTGGTGATGAACGGGGGCCGAGCCGAACAGGTGGCGACGCCGATGGAGGTGTGGCGGGAGCCGGCGAACATCTATGTCGCGGGCTTCATCGGCGCACCCGCGATGAACTTCCTGCACGGCAGGCTGTGCAGCGAGGGCGACGCCGTCGACCTTCGTGCAGGCTGCGCGATCGCGCTCGCCGCCCCGCCAGCCGGAGTGAAGAACGCCGAAGTCACCGTCGGAATTCGCCCGGAACATGTGCGAATCTGCGGCACCGGCGCGGTGGGGGCCATACCGTTGAAGGTCGATCTCGTCGAACCGCTCGGGGCGGAAAGTCTGATCCACGGCATCCTGCCCTCCGGCGAGGAGCTGACCGTACGGACCAACGACTGCTCTCCCCTCGCTGGCACAACCTTGCCGATTGTTCTTCCGGCGGAACACCTGCACCTGTTTGGCGAAGATGGTCGCCGCCTGCGCCTCGCGCATGCCCGCAACGCTGCCGCTCGCGTTCGTGCCGGCGCGTGAGCAAGCAAGGGGCGCCAGCGACCTCTCTCGCCGCAGCCGGCTTGCCCGATGCACCGCGCACCCGCGAAGAGCGCTCCTCGCCTGGTCATCGACAAACGGTCCAGGATTGGCCCGAAGCGCAGCTGGTCAGAACCGTCGCAGCAAACGGTCAATGTAGTCGAGCTCGGGCTTCGGTCTGTCGCGCTCGCCGGCGCGGCGGCGCAGCTCTTCCTGGATCTCGCGCGTCCGCTTCAGTTCCATCTCCTCGGGCACGCGCACGTCCGACCCATCATTCTGGCCTCCCACCTGATCGCGCCGCGGCCTTCCGAGCGGATCCCGCCCCTGGCCGAGCTCTCGGCCTTGACCTGACTGGTCCTGCCCCAGTTCGGTGTTGTCGCCACCGGGATCGTCGCCTCCGTCGTCGGGCTCCATCAGCCTCATCCGGCCGGCCATCTGGTTTTGCATGTCCTGCCCGCCCTGCTGGAGCGCTTCGAGCGCGCGCTGCTGAGCGGCCAGGGCGGAGGTATTGTCGCCCCGGCGCAAAGCCTCAACCGCCTCGCGCATCGCCTGGTCGGCCCGGCCGAGCGGTTCCGGCACTTCGCCGGTGAAATCGCCGAACTGCGCCATCAGTTCGCCGAGGGCGCGGCGCAGTGCCTGCTGTTGGCGCGCGTCGCGCTCGGCGTCGGCCTGAAGCTGGCCGGCGTCCTGGCCGCTTTGCCGGGTGCCCGGCTGAGCGTGTGGCTGGCCGGGCCCTGTCTGGGGCTGCTGGCGGCTCTGCTGCCCCTGGCCACGCTGCTGCTGGCGTCGGCCGGCGCGCTCCTGTTCGGCGCGCTGGTGGCTTCTGTCCATCAACTGGCCTTGGCGCTGCAGCAAGTCGTTCATCGCGCCCATCATCTGTTGGCCGCGCTCGCGTTGCTCGCGCCGTTCGGGGTTCTCCATTCGCCCCAACCGCGCGCGCTGCAACTGGTCGATGGCGCGCTCGAGTTCAGCCAGTTGCTGGCGCATGCGCTCGAGATCACCGCGCCGGGCGGCATCCTGGAGACGGTCGGCCATTCGCTGCATGTCGCGCAGGTCCATGGCGCGGGCGTTGCGATCGAAGGGGAGGGTCTCGACGCCATCGCGGCGCATCGCCTCCATCACCGCCTGCACGTAGCGCTCCATCGCCTCCCGGAGCTGGTCGGCGAGCCGCTCGAGTTCGCGCTGATCGACCGCCTCGCCGCGCTCCGCCCGCTCGATCGCCTCGCGCAACTCGCGCCGCAGCTCGACGAGGTGGCGCCATGTGCGATCGCGCCCCCCCTCCTCGAGATGGATGGCAAGCGACCACAGGAGCTCTTGCACCTCCTCGATCGCTTCGCTGCGGCGGTCGAAGCGCAGGCGGGCGCGGGCGCTGCGCAGGCCCAGGAAGACAGTGAGGTCGTCCTCGAACGCGTTCGGTGCTTCCGACAAGCGGTCGAGCTCGCGGATCACCGGCGTGCGTTCACTAGGGGCGAGGCTGAGGCGCTTGCGCAGCGCGACCAGCTCTCGGGCAATCGGGTGGTCGAACCGGCGTTCGGGAAGCTCAACCGTTACGATTTCGGACCGACCGACCTGCCCGGCCCCGTCTTTGGCCTCGAGCTGAACGGTTACCGGCAAACCTGCCCAAGGATGGGCGGAAAGGTCTGGCTGGCCAACCCCGCGCACGATGCGCGCCGACGCCGCCGGCAAGGGAAGGGGAACACTCAGAGGCGGGGCATCGGGGCGCGCCACCAGCCTGAGTTTGCCTTCGACCGCGACAACGCCGTAGTCATCGCGCGCCTCGTATTCGATGCGAAGCTGAGGCCCTCGAGGCACCGGAGCGGGATGGTTGGCGAAGCTCACGCTTGGCGGCAAGTCGGAGAGGAGGTGGACATCCCACGCGGCGAGCGTTCGCCCATCGCGCACGATGGCAACGCGCCCAGGCTCGGTTAGAGTGGCGGAGACGCTGAACGAGCGCGCGTCAAGCTGCGTGAACGCAGCTGTCTTGGCCGGCAAGGCCAGCGCAGGCGGGCCGCCACTTCCGCCAGAGAGATGGCCGACGAGCGTACTGCCCGCGGGCACCGTGACTTCGCCCCGTGCCTCCGCGATGTCGTGGCGCAGGAAGAGGGGGGCAAGCCCAGTATGGGCGGGGGGCGTGATCCAGAGTTCGATCCTCAAAGGCAGAGGCGGTGGCGGCGGGGCCCCGAAGGCGGGGTTGACGGCGGCACGCACGCGATCCGGGGCCTCTGCTCCGGCAATCACCACCGCGGCAATGAGGGAAAGGCCAAGCGCGGCGCGGAGCGCCATCGGGTCCCGGCTCGGCAGGCCGGGATGCGGCAGTCCGACTTTGACCTTGGCCAGGGCACTGGCCGCGCGTTTCTGGTGCGCCGCCCATAGCCGTTCCGCCGCAGGGTCGCCAGCCCCCGCTGCGGGACGATCCGTCAGGCTGGCGAGAGGGCGATGTGCGAGGCCGGAAGCGCGCTCGAGACGACGTTCACCCTCCGCCGCCGCCGGCAGCCTGACCCGCGTGATCGCCCAGGCCAACGCCACACAGCCGCCGCAGGCAAACAAAGCAAGAATGGCAAGGTGCAACCAGCCGGGAAGCAGAGGGAGGAGCCCCGAGAGCGCCACGATCAGGAACAGGGCCACGACGCCCAGCAAGGGTGCAGCGGCCAGCCAAAGCCGCTCCCACAGGATGGCCGCGCGCGCCAGGGTTCGCTTCAATCGCAGCGGCGGCGAGGGTCGAGACACGTCGGGCGAAACAGAGCGGTCGTCGGGTGCGCGGCGCATGGCACCATGATGACGCGGAATGCCTGTGGCTTGCCATCACAACCTGCGTAGAAGCTTGGCCGACGCAATCAGGCCATGTCGTGAGAAAACAGCTCGAGGATGGTTTGGCGGCGGCGGACAAGGCGGGCGGTTCCGCCTTCGACGACCACCGCAGCGGCGCGTGGGCGCAGATTGTAGTTGGAGCTCATCACCGACCCGTAAGCGCCGACATCCAGAACGGCGACCAGGTCGTTGGGAGCGAATTGCGGCAACGCGCGCTCACGCGCGAAAGTGTCGCCGGTCTCGCAGACTGGCCCAACCACGTCGGCAGGGCTGACCGGCGCGTGCAGCCTGGCAGCGTCGACGGGAACGATGCCGTGCCAAGCGTCATAGAGCGCTGGTCGGAGCAGGTCATTCATCCCGGCATCCAGCACGACGAAGCGCCGGGCTGCGCCCTCTTTCTGCAAAACGACGCGCGATAGCAAAAGCCCCGCCGGCCCGACCAGCCAGCGCCCCGGCTCGACGATGAGCGGCAGGCGGAACGCGCCGAAGGCCTCGTGAACGGCGGCGGCGAAGGCGGCCGGCGGCGGTGCCGGCTCCGTACCGTAGGGGATGCCGAGCCCACCGCCGAGGTCGATCCGTTCTACGGGCAAGCCTCGTGCGAGGAGCCTGCGCACTAAATCGGCGAGCCGACCATAGGCGCGGCGATAGGGCTCGAGAGCGAGGATCTGGCTGCCGATGTGGACAGCAAGGCCGATCAGACGGAGCGACGGGCTTGTCGCCGCCTCCGCATACAGAGGCTCGATGCGGTCGGACGGGATGCCGAACTTGTTCTCCGCTTTGCCGGTGGTGATCTTGGCGTGGGTGCCGGCATCGACATCGGGATTGACCCGGAGGGCTATCGGGGCGCGAAGCCCGAGGCGGGCGGCAATCGCAGTGATGGTCGCCAATTCCTCAGCGCTCTCGACGTTGATTTGACCAACGCCTCGCACGAGCGCTGTGGAGAGCTCCGCCTCCGTCTTGCCCACGCCGGAAAAGACGATCGCCTGAGGAGCAAAGCCCGCTCGCCGCGCTGCTTCGTATTCTCCGATCGAGACGACATCGGCGCCAGAACCGAGGGCAACGAGACGGCGGAGCAAGGCGAGGGTATCGTTGGCCTTCAGCGCGAAATGAATGCGGGCGGAGAGCGCGGCCCCGGCGAGAGCCGCCTCCAGCGCTCGGTAGCGGGCCGTCAGTACCGCGTCCGAGTAGACCCAGAGCGGCGTGCCGTGCTCGTGCGCAAGCCGCGCGAGCGGGACTTCGTCGAGCATGAGCCCAACATCCGGGGCGACCGAGAGCCAGGGCCGGGCGGCGAGAAGCTCGGCGATGCCGGGCTCAGCTCTGGCTGACGGCTGATCGGGTGCCTCGTGCATGGAGGGCTCAGCGCTGTGCACGAGACGGCGTGGCAGACGCAGCCGGATCGGCAGGATAGGTACGCGGCCATGTCACGGCCTCAGCCGGGCCAGGAGGAGCGGGGTCGCCGCGCTTGCCGCAGCCAACCAGCAGGACGACCGCGACCAGGGCTAGCAGAAGTAGGACACGGGTGCGCGGTCGCAGCGGCAGGAGAGAGCCCAAGCTTGAGGTGCCAAAGGCGCCGTGGAACATGGCGGAGGCGTTGTTCAGCCGAGCCGTTCGCGCCAGGCTGCAATCTGGGCACGGACGTTGTCGGGCGCGGTGCCGCCGTAGCTGGTGCGCGAGGCGATGGAGGCCTCGACTGAGAGGACGGAATAGACGTCAGCGGTGATCCGGGGCTCGACGGAGCGCAACTCGTCCAGGGAGAGATCGGCAAGGCCACAGCCTTTCGCTTCGGCCAGCGCGACGATGCGACCCGTGATGAGGTGGGCGTCCCGGAATGGCAACCCGAGGGCGCGCACGAGCCAATCGGCAAGGTCGGTCGCGGTGGCGAAGCCCTCCCCGGCCCAACGCCGCATGGCGGCTTCGTTCGCCTCGAGATCACGCACCATGCCTTCGGTGGCGGCGAGGCAGAGCGCAAGGGTGTCGGCGGTGTCGAAGACCGGCTCCTTGTCCTCCTGCATATCCTTGGCGTAGGCGAGTGGCAGCCCCTTCATCACCGTGACCAGGGCGATGAGATTGCCGGTGATGCGGCCCGTCTTTGCCCGCACCAGTTCGGCTGCGTCCGGGTTGCGCTTCTGTGGCATGATTGAAGAGCCGGTCGTGAAGGCGTCCGACAACCGGATGAAGTGGAGGGGCGGAGAAGTCCAGAACACGATCTCCTCGGCAAAGCGGGAGAGATGGGTGGCGCAGATCGCAGCTGTCGCCAAGAACTCCAGCGCGAAGTCGCGGGAGGAGACGGCATCGAGGCTGTTCGCCATGGGCCGCGCGAAGCCGAGGGCAGCAGCAGTGGCGTGGCGGTCGATCGGGAACGAGGTCCCGGCCAGAGCCGCTGCGCCGAGCGGGGATTCGTTCAGCCGTGCCCTGCAGTCGGCGAACCGCGCGCGATCGCGCGCCAGCATCTCGACATAGGCGAGCAGGTGGTGGCCGAAGGTGATGGGCTGCGCGATCTGCAGGTGGGTGAAGCCCGGCATGGGGAGCGCGGCGTGGCGATCCGCCTGCTCCAGGAGGGCGCGGAGCAAGGCGACCAGATGCTCATCGAGCTGGTCAATTGCATCCCGCACCCAGAGCCTGAGGTCGAGCGCGACTTGGTCGTTGCGGGAACGAGCGGTGTGCAGGCGGCGGCCGGCTTCGCCGATGCGCTCAGCGAGAGCGGCCTCGATGTTGAGGTGAATGTCCTCGTACGCCTCGGAGAAGGAGAACGTGCCGCGTGCGATTTCCTCAGCGATGCCATCGAGGCCAGCCAGGATGGCGTCCCGGTCGGCCACGGTGATGATACCCTGCGCGGCGAGCATGCGGGCATGCGCCTTGGATCCCTCGATGTCTTGACGCCAGAGCCTCTTGTCGAAGCTGATCGAAGAATTGATCTGTTGCATGATGGAGGCGGGACCGCGAGCGAAGCGTCCGCCCCAGAGATTGTTGCTGGGCGAGGGCTCGGCTGGGGAGTGGGGCATGGCGATAGGTCCAGAGATGTCGCGGAGGCTGGCCGTGCAAGGGCTCGCGTGCTCTGCCATTGCGCTTGCGCCGGGGCAAGCCGGCGCCGGCAGCGGCCAGCTGGAGGTGCACAGGCGCAGGGTGGCGCTGGCTCCGGCGGAGTTCCTTACAGAGGCAGGCGAGCGACGATCAATCGCCGACTTTCGGCAGCGGGGGCTCGTGGTGAATGTGTGGGCGACATGGTGCCCACCCTGCGTGGAGGAAATGCCGGCTCTGGATCGTCTGGCCGGTTTCGTGGGTGGCGCGGGCATCGAGGTTCTGGCATTGAGCCAGGATCGTGGGGGGGCGGCCATCGTTCGGGCATTCTATGCGCGCCACATGCTGCGCAACCTTGCCGTCTGGCTTGACCCGCGCGGAGCAGCTGCCCGCGCTTGGGGGGTTCGGGCTCTGCCAACGACGCTGATCGTCGATCGTGAGGGGCTCGAGGCGGCCCGCCTGCAAGGCGTTGCGGCGTGGGACGCACCTGAAATGGTGGCTCAGCTTCTGAGTTTGGTAGAGCCGATAGGTTTGGCTCGCACAGCGACCTGATGGGTGGGCGAGTATGGATGGTACCCCGCCAGACCCGCCGCTGTACTATCAGGCCCAGCTCGTGGTCTGTGGCAAGGGCTGCCCGGATGGGCGCGCGCGGGAGCGACGCGGCAAAGGGCTCGCAAGACGGCTTTGGCAACGTAAAGGCACGGACCACAGAGCTTGGTATGAGAGGCGTACGGGTGAACCGGGCGATGCCTGGGCCGCGATGAGCTTGGCTCATGACTAGATGTCTGTTCGGAAGGGGTCTGGTACCGCATCACGACCCTGGCGGAGGAGGAGCAGGTGATCCAACAGCCTCGTTTCGGCGGCCAGGATGTGGCGGAGCTCATGCTGGCCCGTCTCGCGATGGGAGCCTCGCGGCTAGACCTTGAGCCACCCTCTTCCGCTCGTCCGCTGTTTCACGTGGAACGGGGCGGTTGAGAATGGGCGGGGGTCTCGGCGCGGGGCGAAATGCTCGGCTCGTTTCACGTGAAACCGGATTGCTGCGACGATCGTCTTGTCTCTCTTTCCCCTGACCAGCATCGTCGCCTCAAGGCTTATGCCGACCTTCTCCGCACTTGGTCCCGCCGGATCAATCTCGTGGCTCCCCGCGACATCGACCGGCTGTGGCAGCGGCACATCCTCGATAGTGCCCAGTTGGCCGACCTCCTCCCTCCATCGGCAACTCGACTCGCTGACCTCGGCAGCGGGGCAGGCTTGCCGGGCCTCGTCCTCGCCCTGATAACCGCTCGCGAAACCCATCTCGTCGAGCGCGACCAGCGGAAAGCTGCCTTTCTGCGCGACGCGGTCCGACAGTTGCACTTACCCGCCTCCGTTCATGCTGCCGATGCCCATGCTCTGCCACCCCTAATGGCAGACGTCGTCACCGCCCGCGCCCTGGCCCCTCTGCCAACCCTCCTTCCCCTCGTAGCCCGGCATCTCCGACGGGGAGGGATCGCTCTGTTGCCTAAGGGTCGGTCCGTCGACCGCGAATTGACCGACGTCGAAGGGTCCTGGAAAATGCGTGTGGAACGGTTTCCGAGCCGAACCGACAGGTCCGCCACCATTCTCCGTGTGAGCGAGCTCGCGCGTGCTTGACCCCGCTCCCCTCCAACCAGCCGCGCGACCGCGCGTTATCGCCATCGCGAACCAAAAGGGTGGCGTCGGCAAAACGACAACGGCCATCAACCTTGGTACCGCCCTTGCTGCAGCGGGTCGTCCTGTCACACTTCTCGATCTCGATCCGCAGGGGAATGCCTCGACTGGGCTCGGGCTGCCAGGCGACCAACGCTCTCCAGGGTCCTATGCCCTTCTCATCGAAAGTCGTCCCCTCGCCGACCTAAGGCGCCCCACTGGCATCCCAGACTTCTCCATCGTCCCTGCCGAACAGGACTTGGCAGGGGCGGAGATCGAACTCGTTGCACTCACCAGACGGGAATATCGCCTTCGTGACGCCCTCGCTGCAGCCACCGGGGAGGATCTCATTTTGTTAGACTGCCCCCCGTCGCTAGGGCTGCTTACCGTCAATGCGCTGGTCGCCGCCGACGCCGTCCTCGTGCCCCTACAGTGCGAGTTCTTCGCCCTGGAAGGCCTCTCTCAGCTCATGCGCACCATCGAGGCCGTTCGCCGCAACTTCAACCCTCGCCTCGCTCTGCATGGCATCGTGCTCACCATGTACGACCGGCGAAACAACCTATCCGAGCAGGTGGCTGCCGATGTGCGCGCCTTCTTTGGCGAACGCGTGTACCAGACGATGATCCCCCGAAATATTCGCCTTTCCGAGGCGCCGTCGCACGGCAAACCAGCCCTACTTTACGATTTCCGCTCGCCAGGGAGCCAAGCCTATATTCGTCTCGCGAGCGAACTCCTTCGCCGCGAGCGCCAGCCGACTGATGCCCCCTCATGACGGCACGCGACGGCAGCCAAAAGCGGCTCGGCCGCGGGCTTGCCTCCCTTCTGGGGGAACCCGCTGCAGCCCCACCCGTGCGGCCACTTCCAAGTGGCGACGGCAACATCCGCACCGTCCCCATCACCGCCCTGGAACCGAGCTCGTTCCAGCCGCGCAGCAGCATCCGTCAGGAGAGTATGGAGGAGCTAGTCGCCTCGATCCGCGAGCGGGGCATTCTGCAGCCCCTTCTGGTCCGGCCTCATCCCACCCTGCCCGACCGGTACCAGATCGTCGCCGGCGAACGCCGCTGGCGCGCGGCTCAGGCGGTTCCACTACACGAGGTTCCCGTCCTCATCCGCCGGCTCGACGACCGCGAGGCCGCTGCCGCCGCACTGGTTGAGAACCTGCAACGCACCGACCTCGACCCGATCGAGGAGGCCGAAGGCCTGCGGCGCCTAATCGAGACCCACGGCATCACCCAAGACGAGGCCGGGCGCATGATCGGCAAGAGCCGCGCCCATGTCGCCAACACGCTGCGCCTCCTCAACCTGCCGAAGCCAGTCCAAGTGCATCTGCGCGAGGGGCGGTTGACCGCAGGCCACGCCCGCGCCCTCCTGGCCGCTGCGGATCCCGTCGCCCTTGCCGAACGCATCCTCGCCGAGGGCCTCTCCGTCCGACAAACCGAGGCGCTCGCTGCGTCCATCACCAAGCCAGCTCCAGAAACGAGGTGCGAGCCGGCGCGCGATCCCAACCTGGCAAGCCTTGAACAGGATCTGCAGGATCACCTCGGACTCGCCGTTCGCATCACCCAACGCGGCAAAGGCGGGGAGGTCAGGATCCGCTATCGTAGCCTTGAAGAGCTCGACGGGCTTCTCGCGCTCCTTATTCGACAGGCCTGACGAGAGCTCGAGCCGCCAGCGGCCTTGCCCGCACCCTCTGGTTCACAGAGCGCCACCCCGTCCCGGTAGCGGTCAGCGCCACGCCACCATCTCGAAGGTCAGCCGCTTCACTCCCCACCTTCGCCTTCCTAAGCCAAAGCCGCCGGGAAAGCCGAAGCCACTCGCCGGTCAGCGCACCCGGTTGGCCACCAGATCCTGCACCACCGTTGGATCGGCCAGAGTCGAGGTGTCCCCGAGGTTATCGGTCTCGTTCGCCGCGATCTTGCGCAAGATCCGCCGCATGATCTTGCCTGAGCGTGTCTTTGGTAGAGCCGGGGCCCATTGGATCGCGTCCGGCGTCGCGATCGGCCCGATCTCTTTGCGCACCCAAGCGATCAGTTCCTTTCGCAGCTCCTCGGACGGGTCCACCCCCGCCTTCAGCGTGACATAGCAATAGATGCCCTGCCCCTTGATGTCATGCGGCATGCCGACCACAGCGGCTTCCGCTACCGCTGGGTGGGCGACAAGGGCGCTCTCGATCTCGGCCGTCCCCATGCGATGGCCAGCGACGTTCAACACGTCATCGACCCGACCGGTGATCCAGTAGTAGCCGTCGGCATCGCGCCGTGCACCGTCACCAGTGAAGTAGAGCCCCGGGAAGGTCGAGAAATAGGTCTGCACAAAACGGTCATGGTCGCCGTACACCGTGCGCATTTGGCCGGGCCAGGAGTCAGCAAGGCAGAGGTTGCCCTCCGTCGCGCCCTCGAGGATCCTCCCTTCCCCGTCCACCAGCACCGGCTTCACCCCTGGCAGCGGCAGGGTAGCGGAGCCTGGCTTCAAGGCCGTCGCCCCGGGCAGAGGGCTGATCAGGATTCCCCCCGTCTCCGTCTGCCACCACGTGTCCACCACCGGGCAGCGTTCTTCGCCCACCACCCGCCAATACCACAGCCAAGCTTCGGGGTTGATCGGTTCACCAACTGAGCCGAGGAGGCGCAGCGAGGCGCGCGAGCATCTCTTCACCGGCCCGTCGCCCTCCCGCATCAGGGCGCGGATCGCGGTGGGGGCCGTGTAGAAAATATTCACCTTGTGCTTGTCCACCACCTCCCAGAAGCGGGACACGGTCGGGTAGTTTGGCACGCCCTCGAACATCAGCGTCGTTGCCCCGTTCGCAAGCGGCCCGTAGACGATGTAGGTGTGCCCCGTGACCCATCCCACGTCGGCAGTGCACCAGTAGATCTCGCCGTCGTGGTAGTCGAAGACATACTGATGGGTGAACGACGCCCACACCATGTATCCGCCCGTAGTGTGCAGAACTCCCTTGGGCTTGCCGGTTGACCCCGATGTGTACAAGATGAAAAGGGGATCCTCCGCACCCATTGGCTCAGGCGGACATTCGGGTGAAGCGGCCGCAACGAGCTCGTGATACCAATGGTCGCGGCCGGCGACCATCGGCACGTCTGCGCCAGTCCTCCGCACGACAATCACGTTCTTCACCGTCGGCGCGTTCTTCAACGCCGCATCGGCATTCGCCTTCAGCGGCACTTTCCGCCCGCCGCGCACCCCCTCATCCGCCGTGATCAGCAGCGACGCCTGGCAGTCCTCGATCCGCCCGTGCAGGCTGTCCGGCGAAAACCCGCCGAACACGACCGAGTGGATGGCGCCGATGCGGGCGCACGCAAGCATCGCCACCGCCGCCTCAGGAATCATCGGCAGGTAGATCGTCACCCGATCGCCCTTATTCACCCCCAGCGCCTTCATCGCGTTGGCCAGCCGACAGACGCGCTCGTGCAGGTCGCGGTACGTGATGTGCGCGCTGTCCTTCGGGTCATCGCCTTCCCAAATAATGGCGGTCTGCTCCGCCCGCGCGGCGAGGTGACGGTCGAGGCAGTTCGCCGAAGCGTTGAGCACGCCGTCCTCGAACCAGCGGATGCGCACCGAGCCCGTGTAATCGACGTCCTTGATCCGGGTGGGGAACTTCATCCAGGTGATGCGTTCCGCCTCCCTGCGCCAGAAGCCGATCGGGTCAGCTCGCTCGGCCTCCACCATGGCGCGATACTTCGCGGCGTCGATATGCGCCCGGGAGGCCCAATCCGGCTTCACCGGGATCACGACTTCCGATGACTTCGGCGGCATGGTATCGGGCATGCTCCGCTCCCTCCCCTGAACATTTCGCTTCCGGCGCGCTGCAACACAGCACGTCGGTGCGCGCCTTGTCTTGGATCAAACTAGCCGAAGATGGAAGGCAACGGAAACCCGCCTCAGGAGGTCAGCCGCGCGCCACCGCCAGCGCCTGGGCAGGGCTGATCCGGCCGTCGTAGAGGGCGCGGCCAACGATGACCCCTTCGATGCCGGCTTCGGCCCTCGCCCGCACAGCTGCGATGTCCTCCACCCCCGCTACCCCGCCGGAGGCGATCACCGGCGTGGTCAGGGCCCTGGCGAGATCCTCCGTCGCCTCGAGATTGAGGCCCGCCAGCATGCCATCGCGCGCAATGTCGGTGAACACGATCGCCGCTACACCAGCGTCCTCGTAGGCCAGCGCGAGGTCGAGCGCGCGCATGCTGCTCGTCTCTGCCCAGCCCTCGGTGGCGACGAACCCGTCCCTGGCGTCGATGCCAACGACGATCCGCCCGGGAAAATGCCGGCAGGCTTCGCGGACCAGGCCGGGCTCCTTAGCGGCGGCGCTGCCGAGAATCACCCGCGCTACCCCAGCGGCGAGCCAACGCTCAATCGAAGCAAGGTCGCGGATACCGCCGCCGAGCTGCACCGGGATGGTCACCGCAGCGAGGATCTCTCGCACCGCTTCGGCATTCACCGAACGCCCGGCGAAGGCGCCGTCAAGATCGACCACATGAAGCCACGTGAACCCCGCATCCTGCCACGCACGGGCCTGTGCTGCCGGGTCATTGGCATAGACCGTGGCTTCCGCCATCTCGCCGCGACGGAGCCGCACGCAGGCCCCGCCCTTGAGGTCGATTGCTGGATAGAGAGTGATCGGCGTCACGAGCCCCGCGCGCGCCGCCCTATGGGCGAGAGCTCCTTGTAGTAGAAGTGCCCGGCGATCATTTCGCCATCGATCAGGGCATAGGCCGGGTGCGTGCCCCAGCGGCGATACCCTCCGCTCTCGAAGAGCTGGATCGCCCCCGTCTGCGTCGCCCGCACGTCCAGATTCAGCACCCGTACCCCGATCGCCGCCGCATACTCCTCCACCCGCCGCAGCAAAAGCCGCGCAAGGCCGAAGCCGCGCGCGTAGGGGGCGAGGAAGAAGTGCATCAGCTGGGCGGAAAAGGCCTGCGCCTCGTTGTTGCGCGGTGGGCGAACGAGCTGGGCGGCACCAACAATCACCCCATCCATGCGGGCGACGAACAGGCTCCGTTCCGGCACCAGCAGCACGCCTTGGAAATACCGCGCCAGCCTCTCGTGCGGCTGCGGCTTCACCCAACCGAACCCGCCGCCCTCAATGATCGCGGCCGCCGTCGCTTCCGCCAGTTCGGCGAGCTCACGCTCCGTCAGTGCCTGCACGCGATCAACGGCGAGGACAGGAGCTCGGCCCTTCACCCCCCGCTCGCTTTCACCCACACCCGCCTCTTCCGCCGTTCCGTTTCGCTCCATCCGAGACCCGTCTCGGCCGTCACGGCCGCCAGGCGAGAAAGTTGCGAAAGATCCTCAGCCCCACAGCCTGGCTTTTCTCCGGGTGGAACTGCACCCCAGCCACATTGCCGCGCGCCACTGCCGCCGCAACCGGACCCCCATAGTCCGTCGTCGCGATCACGTCCGCGCCATTCGCCGCCGCGAAGGCGTAGGAGTGGACGAAATACACTTCGCACCCTTGCCGAAGCCCTGCCAATAGGGCGTGCGGGGGCTCGGTGATCTTCAGCGCATTCCAGCCCATGTGCGGGTAAGCGAGAGCCCTGCCCGCGTCGTGGCCCGGAAGGTCGCGGAGATGAACCACCTCGCCGCCAAGCCAGCCAAAGCCCTCGTGCACGCCGTGCTCGAAACCTCGCCCGGCCAGCAACTGCAGACCAACGCAGATGCCCAGAAACGGCACGCCACGACGCCGCACCGCATCGCCCAGCACCTCGAGCATGCCGGGAAGGCGAGCCAGTCCCGCATAGCACGTGCCGAAGGCGCCTTGCCCAGGCAGGACAATCCGCTCGGCCCGCGCCACCTCGCGAGCCTCCGCCGTCACCACCACCCGAACCTCCCGACCGCTTTCCGCCGCCACACACTCGAGCGCCTTGGCAACCGAGCGCAGGTTGCCGGAGCCGTAGTCGATGACCGCGATCGTGCCGCTCACGCCCGCCCCCTCCCCCAAGCCAGCAGGTCGCGCCGCGCCGAAAAGAGCCGGGCATAGGCCTCATCCTCGCCGCCATGGGCCGCCACCACGCCAATTTCGCGCCAGCCGCGCCGGGCCAAGGTCCAGCGCTCGAGGTCGCGGGCGTGAAACCCGATCAATAGCTGCACGCCGAAGCCCACCAGCGCCACGATTGGTTCCGGCAGCGGCTGCAGTGCCATCGCTGCGATCGCACCCAGCGCGAGATAAAGCACCAAGACAAGCCACATCCGCTTGGCGAGGAACCACAGCAGGGGGAACAGAAAGGCGAGCCAGGCGAAACCCTCGCGCACCAGCACTGGTTCCGCCTGTGGTTTGAGGTGCACTGTCCAGATCCGCATCAACGGGCAAGGCTCCCCTTGGTGGAGGGAACCGCCCCACCTGTTCGAGGGTCGCGTTCCGCCGCCTCGCGCAAGGCCCGCGCCAGCGCCTTGAAGCAGGCCTCGGCGATGTGGTGGCTGTTCTTCCCGGCCTTGTGGCGCACATGAAGGGTCACCCCGGCGTTGGTCGCGAAGGCGCGGAACCACTCGAGGAAGAGCTCTGTGTCCATCTCGCCAATCTTCTGGGTCGGAAACGTCACCTCCCAGGCCAGGAACGGCCGTCCCGACAGGTCGATCGCCACCTCCACCAGCGCCTCGTCCATCGGGATGGTCGCCGCACCAAAGCGTCGAATGCCCCGCCGTTCGCCCAAAGCCTCGGCCACCGCCCGCCCCAGCACGATCCCCGTATCCTCGGTGGTGTGGTGGCAGTCGACATGCAGGTCACCCTCCGCCCTAAGCACGATGTCGATCGCGCCATGCCGGGCGAGGGTGGTCAGCATGTGGTCGAGGAAGCCGACGCCAGTCGCGATCCGGGCCTCGCCGGTGCCGTCCAAATCAATCTCCGCCTCGATCCGCGTCTCGCTCGTTGCGCGCTGGATCGATGCCCTGCGGTGGTGCGACATGGGCTGGCTTCTAGCCTCGCCTCTTCGTCCCGTCCACGCGGGTTGCCGGGCGGCCGAAGGCGGGCCATGTAGCCGCTGGGCAGGGAAGACCGGATCGTGATAGGGACGAAGGAGCAAAATTGGCACGGCACGACCATCTTGTGCGTGCGCAAGGGTGGCCGGGTCGCCATGGCTGGCGACGGGCAGGTCAGCCTCGGCCAGACCGTGGTGAAGGGCAATGCACGCAAGGTGCGCCGCATCGGTGGCGGGGCGGTGCTCGCCGGGTTCGCCGGTACAACTGCGGATGCGTTCACGCTGCTTGAGCGCTTGGAGGCGAAGCTTGAACGCTACCCGGCGCAGCTCGAGCGTGCCTGTGTCGAACTCGCGAAGGATTGGCGCACGGATCGCTATCTTCGTCGCCTCGAGGCCATGATGGCGGTCGCGGACAAGGATCGATCGTTTCTGCTCACCGGCATGGGCGATGTGCTCGAACCCGAGGATGCGATCATCGCCATCGGTTCTGGCGGGAACTATGCGCTCGCCGCCGCGCGGGCGCTGATCGACCGCGCCGACATGGATGCGGAGGCGATCGTGCGCCGGGCGATGGCGATCGCGGCGGACATTTGCGTCTACACCAACGATCGTCTCGTCGTCGAAACACTATGAACGGGCGGGGGGACCACGGTGGTCCCCCGGACCCCCGGCCGGAGTTCTCCGCAGGGGGGTGCTGGGGGACGAGCGTCGTCCCCTCGCCCGATCCTTCCGGAGCGGACCATGACCAACTACTCACCGCGCGAGATTGTCTCGGAACTGGATCGGTTCATCGTCGGACAGAACGATGCCAAACGCGCGGTCGCGATCGCGCTGCGCAATCGCTGGCGCCGCCAGCAGCTGCCCGAAGAGCTCCGCCAAGAGGTGTTGCCGAAGAACATCCTGATGATCGGGCCCACCGGCTGCGGCAAGACCGAGATCGCCCGCCGCCTGGCCCGCCTCGCCCAGGCGCCGTTCCTCAAGGTCGAAGCGACAAAATACACCGAAGTCGGCTATGTCGGCCGCGACGTCGAGAGCATCATTCGCGACCTCGTTGAGGTTGCGCTGCAGATGACGCGCGAACGGTTGCGCAAGGACGTCGCCGCCCGTGCCGAGATCGCGGCCGAGGAGAGGCTGATTACCGCCCTGGTCGGAGAGGGCGCCTCGGCAGAGACGCGGATGAAGTTCCGCCGCCTGCTGCGCGAGGGCAAGCTCGAGGACAAGGAGATCGAAGTCCAAGTCGCAGACAGTTTGGTCGGTCTGCCGTTTGGCATGATCGACCTACCCGGCATGCAGGGGCAGCAACTCGCCAACCTGCAGGAGATGATGGCGAAGATGTTCGGCGGACGGGCGAAGCCGCGCCGTACGACGGTCGCCGAGGCGCGCACCCTGTTGCAGCACGAGGAATCCGACCGCTTGCTCGATCAAGACCGCGTTCGGCGCGAAGCCATCGAGGCAGTGGAAAACCAGGGCATCGTCTTCATCGACGAGATCGACAAGGTCTGTGCCCGTTCCGTCGACGGCATGACTTTCCGCGGGGCAGATGTTTCCCGCGAAGGCGTGCAACGCGACCTCTTGCCGCTGATCGAAGGCACCACCGTCTCAACCAAGTACGGGCCGGTAAAGACCGACCACGTGCTGTTTATTTGCTCGGGCGCCTTCCACCTCGCCAAGCCCTCCGACCTGTTGCCGGAGCTGCAAGGGCGGCTGCCAATCAGGGTTGAACTGAAGCCCCTCTCGCGCGACGACCTCAAACGCATCCTGGTCGAACCTGAAACGAGCCTGATCCGCCAATACACGGCGCTGCTTGCCACCGAGCGGGTGGAGCTAAAATTCGACGGCGACGCGATCGACGCGCTCGCCGACCTCGCCGCCACGATCAACGAGCGTGTGGAGAATATCGGCGCCCGCCGCCTGCACACGGTGATGGAGAAGCTTCTTGAGGAGATCAGCTTCACCGCGGCCGACAGGGCGGGCGAAACCATCGTCATCGACGCGGCCTACGTGAGGGATCGCGTCGCCCCGCTCGCTGCCAACGCCGACCTGTCGCGGTTCATCCTTTAGCCACGTCACCTGCCCCCGAAGATCGGGTGCTCGACGCGATCGCCTACTCTGATGCCGAGCCGCTCGACCGTGCCGGCGGCAAGCTCGAGCGTGGCGCGCACCGGCCCGCGGCTGGCGATTGGGGCAAGGCTGTGCGGGATCGTTCGTTCCGCAATACGGTGGATGCGCCCATCCGCCGTGATGAACAGCATATCGAGCGAGACAAGCGTGTTCTTCATCCACATGCTCGACTCGCGCGGGCTGCCCCAATCGAACAGCATCCCGCCATCCTCGGGCACATGGTCGCGAAACATCAGCCCCACGGTCTGCTGCTCTGGCGTGCGCGCGACCTCAACCCGGAACAGGTGCCGCCGCCCATCGCGCGTGACGATCGCGAGCTCCTCGAGCGGCGTGATGATTGGCTGCGGCCCGCTCTGCGCCAGGACCGACTTCGCTGCGCTTAGAGACGCAAACAGGATGGTACGCCGTTTCACCATACCCGCGCGTTAGCAAGCCCGCATCAGCCTCCCGACGCCAACGTTACCTCACCTTGGTGGTGCGGAGCGCAGACCAGCAGCTTGAACCGCGAGATCACACCAAATCACACCAACAGGTGTGGTGGCGTTGCCCAAAAGGTTTCGCTCTGCTCCCGCGTCGCGCACAACTGCCGCCATCGCCTCGCCGTTTGCTCGGCTGAAAGGGCCCACTCGCGGCTGCGCTTCGCTGCCAGCTGACTGTCCCCAGCCGGGCGGTCCATCACAGCACTTCAACGGACAAAGCCTGGCGGCCCTTCGGTCCGATCACCACGGTCGCCTTCACGCGCCGTCCCGGCGTCAGGCTTTCGGGGGTGACGGCTCCGAGGGCGCGGAGCGGGACGAACACGTCCGCCCCGGTCTCTGGCACGATGAAGCCGAAGCCCTTGCGCACATCGAAGAACTTCACAGTGCCGGAGACGATCTCGGACGGGCCAGTCGGCGCACTGGTGCGCTGCCTAAACTCCCGCCGTGGTGGGCGGTCGCCGAACGCGCGACTACCGATCTCCCGTCGTGGCGGCCGATCGCCAAACCCGCCGCCGCCGAAATCGCGACGCGGCGGGCGGTCACCGAACTCCCGCTTCGGCGGCCTCGTCGCTGCCCCTTCCCCGGGCTTGACCTCGATGATCCGGGTCACCTGCCTGCCCCGTGGCACCTCGCCGATCTCACAGACCAGCACATCGCCCTGTTCGACGGAACTGAGCCCGAGTGGGGTGAGGGCTGAGACGTGGAAGAAGATGTCGGAGCCGTCGGCCACAGTGATAAATCCGAACCCCTTCGCACGGTTAAAAAATTTCACCGGCGCTTCGATCGAGCCGCCGTCGTCGTGATCGTCGTCCAAGGGAGTGACCTGCAGTGGTGGCGGTGGAGGGGAGCCGTCAGGCGCGGATGCGAAGAAACCTTGGCGCGGGCGTCAACAGCTGCGAGCCCGCACGGCCGTCGTGCGACGCCGCAGACCTGCGGCAATCCGCACCGCGGCGAGCTGTGGCACGGCAAAACGGGCCTGGGCAGTGCCATCCCCGTCTTGCGCTCCGAGGGAGATGATCGCTGCGCCGGACGCCGCGCTGCCGAAGGTGATGGCGAAGAACAGAGCGAGCATCCCCACCGCCAGGGCACCGTCCGGCGAGTTGGCGATGAGCGCCCGCAACCCGGCGATATCGAGGGCGAGCACACCGCCAAGCAAGGTCCAGCCGGCAGCGATGCCGACCGCAACATGACCCAGGATGAACTTCACAAGTGGCGGCATGGTACGCCCCTCAACTGACCTCTCCCACCATACTGCACCCGATACGGCTGTCGAGGGAAGCGGGTCGAGGCGAACACCTGGTCGTTGGACGTCAGTGGGCGATCATTCCGCCGCGAGCGCCGCAACACCCCGCCGCCGACCGGCAGCATGCGCCCGTACTGCAGCACCGAACGCTTCGAAGATGGCACGGCTCGCGCGGTCCCTGTCGTAGTCATACTCAGGGTGCCACTGCACGCCGAGCGCAAATGCCTTCGCGCCCTCCACCGTCACCGCCTCGATCGTCCCGTCCGGCGCCGTGGCCTCGACCCGGAGCCTTGGTGCAAGCCGCGCTACGCCCTGGTTGTGCAGACTGTTCACCGCCAGCGCGTGCCCGCCAACGATGGCGGCAAGCAGCGATCCTTCGCGGATTGTCACCTGATGGGCCTTGCCGGTGCGCACCGGCGCGAACCTCTGCTCCGTCGGGGTCGAATGGTCGAGCCGACCAGGCAGGTCCTGGATCCTCTGGTCGAGCGTTCCGCCAAAAGCGACGTTCAATTCCTGCATGCCGCGACAGATCGCGAGCACGGGCACGCCAGCGGCAATCGCAGCGCGGAGCAAAGGCAGGGTCACGCCGTCTCGTGCAGGATCCTCAGGCGTATCTGCCGGATGCGGAGGTCCACCGTAGCAGGAGGGGTGCACGTTGCTGCGCGACCCAGTGAACAGGAACCCGTCGCAGACGTCGAGCCAAGCCGATACGTCTCCGCGCTCGCCCATCGCTGGAATAAGACAGGGCAACCCGCCAACGACGCGATCGACCACCCTGACATAAGTATCGGACACTGCATGGTTCGGTGTGCCGTAAGGCCCGACGGGCTTGAGGCAACAGCTGATGCCGATCAAAGGCTTGGGTGGCCACGCGCTCATCGCTCGTCCAATGCGATCATGACAATATGGCTGACCGATTGCGACAGGGTAAAGGCAAAGCGACCGCACCCTTGCCTGACGATGCTTGGTGTGTTCGGCCGAGCCCTTTTCTCGACTCAGTCGTGCAACACACCGTGCTGGCGAAGAAAGCCAAGCAGCGGCAGCAGAGGTAAACCAAGGATCGCAGCGTGCTCGCCGCCGATAGCGGAGAACAGACGGATGCCGAGCCCCTCCAGCGCATAGCCGCCGACACTGCGGGTGACAGCCTCCCCGGCTGCCGCAACATAAGCCTCGATCGTGGCGGGACTGAGTGCGCGCATGGTCAGCCGCGGTGCCGCGACATGGTGCCACACCCGAACCCCGCCCCGCAGGCAGACCACGGCCGTGACCAGCACATGCGTTCGCCCAGCGAGTGCAGCGAGCTGGCGCTTCGCCTCCTCCCGATCGTTCGGCTTGTCAAACCAGGCGCCATCACAGACGAGCAGCTGGTCGGCGCCGATGACCAGAGCGTGCGGCCGCTCATCGCTCGCGCGCTTGGCTTTCAGGTCGGCGAGCAGAAGCGCGCACTCCTCGGCCGCCAGCCCCTCTGCCCTGGCACTGTCCTTCACACTGGCCTCGTCCACGCGCGGAGCAACGATTTCGAAGGCAAGACCTGCCGCGCGCAGAAGCTGCGCCCGCGTGGCTGACGTTGATGCGAGGACGACCGGCGGCTCCGCCGCCTGCAGGAAGCCAGTCACGGCGAAGGGCCAGTCGGTGGCACCGGCTCTGCCCGCCGGCTGTGCCAGCTCTCCATAAGCTGCAGAACCGTCGTCGCCGTCTCTTCTATCGACCGTCGGGTGACGTCGACCATGGGCCAGCCGCGCTGTGCGCACAGCCGTTTGGCGGCAAGAAGTTCGGCCTTCACCGCTTCCGGATCGATATAGCTGCTCTCGCACACATGATAGCTGCCCGGTCCGATCATGCGCAGGCGATGGCGCCTGATCTCGATCAGCGCATCCGGGGCGAGGGTCAACCCGATCACCGGGCACTTCACGCGATCGAGCGCGGCGGGGGGCGGAAGGTTGGGCACCAACGGCACATTGGCCGCCTTGATGCCGCGATTGGCAAGATAGAAGCAGGTTGGCGTCTTTGAAGACCGCGACACCCCGACCAACACGACATCCGCTTCCAGGAGCCCCTCCTCCCCCTGGCCGTCATCGTGCGCCAGCACGTAGTGCATGGCATCAATGCGCCGAAAATAGTCCGCATCCAGCACGTATTGCCGGCCAGGCTTGCCGGCGATCCGCCGGCCCACATAGTTGGCGAGCATCTCAAGCGTGGGATCGAGGACGGAGACCGCCGGCAGGCCGAGGCGGTCGCAAAACGTCTTGAGTTCCGCCCGCAGGCTGCGATCCGTCAGCGTGTAGAGTACGGGCCCTGGTTCGGCCTCGATGCCAGCCAGAACCCGATCGAGCTGGAAGCGGCTCCTGATCAGTGGCCACCTATGCTGCACGAAGGTGAGCCCCTCGAACTGGGCAACACAGGCCCTGGCGAGGCTGTGCAGCGTCTCCCCGGTGGCGTCCGAAATCAGGTGCAGGTGCACGCGATTGCCGCTCATCGCAGAGACCCCCGCTGCCCCTTCTTGTGGATCGCCGGGGATTTTGGGGACAAGGCAGAGACGGCAGCACAGCCCCACCGCCACATCCATCCGAGGCGGGTATCCCACCCAGCCGACGGGCACGGTCGTACCGCACCCGCCCAAGCCTGGGATAGTGTGAAGCCTCGTTCGCCCAACCCCTCTTCTTCCAACATTCTTTCGCCACTTTTCCTGTGGATAAGCTTGTGAGCTTCTGTGGCATCGGGCTGTGTCCCCATCATCCACACCGCCAACATTCTACCACCTCTTCTCTTTTCACTTCTGTGCGGTCACGTTGGCTGTGCATGACCGAACACGCAGCCTCAACGAAGCCCCTTCTCGCCGTTCTGGCTGGGCAGACACGAAACCCGCCTCCCATCTGGCTGATGCGCCAGGCCGGCCGCTACCTGCCGGAATACCGCAAGGTCCGGTCCGAAGCGCCGAATTTTCTCGCCTTCTGCCTCGCGCCTGACCTCGCCACCGAGGTCACGCTGCAACCGATCAGGCGCTACGGGTTCGATGCCGCGATCCTGTTCAGCGACATTCTGGTTCCGCCTTTCGCTCTTGGCCACCCGGTGCGGTTCGAAGCGGGCGAAGGACCTCTGTTGGCGAGGGTGACGGGGCGGGCCGACATCGAGGCGCTCGATCTCGTGCGGGCGCGGTCGGTCTGGGCGCCGGTGATGGAGACTGTGCGCCGCCTGCGCGCGGTCTTGCCACCCGAGGTGACCCTGATCGGCTTTGCCGGCGCGCCCTTCACCGTTGCTGCCTACATGGTGGAGGGTGGGGGGTCGCGGGACTTTGCCGCTGCCCGCCGGATGGCCCATGCCCAGCCGGACCTGTTCGCTGCGCTGGTCGCGCGTCTCGAGGAGGCCACACTCGCCTATCTCAACGAGCAGGCGGAGGCCGGCGCAGAGGCGCTGATGCTGTTTGATTCCTGGGCGGGCGTGCTGAGCCCATCGCAGTTCCGCACCTGGGTGATCGCGCCGACCGCCCGGCTTGTGCGGGCCCTGCGTGCACGGTTTCCCAACCTGCCGGTCATCGGGTTTCCGCGCGGAGCCGGGCCCATGCTGGCCGAGTATGCGGCCGTCACGGCGGTCAACGCTGTGGGCGTCGACACCACTCTGCCGGCCGCTTGGGCGGCAGGCGTTCTGCCTGCCGGAACGGCGGGTCAGGGTAATCTCGACCCGATGGCGCTCGTGGCCGGTGGCGCAGCGCTGAGGCGGGAGGCGGAGAGCCTGCTCAACGAGATCCGCGGCAAACCATGGATCTTTAACCTCGGCCACGGCATCGTGCCGGAGACGCCGCCCGACCATGTGGCCGAGCTGATGTCGATTGTGCGGTCAGCCCGGTAAACCTCGGCTGGACGGCCGCGCGAACGATCCCACTTCATTGTGGGATGTGGCGGGAGGTCATGAGATGGATACAACGACGGCTTTGGTTGATCTCGACCGGCCGACGTGCGGGCGCGCGGTGCCTCGGGTCGCAGTCGTCCTGTTCAACCTGGGGGGGCCGGACAGGATCGAGAACGTGCGCCCGTTCCTCTACAATCTGTTCTCGGACCGCGCGATCATCCGTGCTCCGTCCCCCATCCGCCAGCTGCTCGCTTGGCTGATCACCAAGCGCCGCCTCGGGCCGGCAAGCGAGAACTACGAGATCCTGGGCGGAAGCTCGCCCCTCCTCGAGCTGACGGAACAACAGGCGCGGGCTCTTGAACAGGCTTTGCAACCCGAAATTCAGGCGCGCTGTTTCGTTGCGATGCGCTACTGGCACCCGCTGAGCGAAGAGGCGGCGAAGGCGGTGCGCGACTGGGGTCCAGATGAAGTGATCCTGTTGCCTCTCTACCCGCAATTCTCCACCACCACGTCGGGCTCATCATTTGATGCCTGGCGGGAGGCGGCAGCGAAGGTGGGGCTCGTTGCGCCGACGAAGATCATCTGCTGCTACCATTCTGACCCAGGGTTTGTTGGCGCGACGGCTGCAATTGTGCGCCGCGCCTACGAGCAGGCGCGGGCGACGCTCGACCCCGGCATTCCTCTGCGCGTTCTGTTCAGCGCGCACGGGCTTCCAGAAAGCATCGTCAAGGCCGGCGACCCCTATCAGTGGCAGGTCGAGCAGACCGTAGCGTCGGTGGTGGCAGCCATGGATATCCCGGAACTCGACCATGTGGTCTGCTACCAGTCCCGCGTTACACCGCAGAAATGGATCGGCCCCTCGACCGAGGAGGAAATCAAGCGCGCCGGCAAGGATGGGGTCGGGATCCTCGTCGTGCCAATCGCGTTTGTCTCGGAACATAGCGAAACGCTGGTCGAGCTCGACATCGAGTATCGTGAGGAAGCCAAGCATTTCGGCGTGCCGGCCTATTTCCGCGCCCCGGCGCACAACTCGGATGCGGGGTTCATCGCATCGCTCGCCTCACTCGTTCGCCGCGCCAGAGCAGCTGACCGTTCCCTGTGCAGTTTCCGCGGCGGCCGCACCTGCCCGAAGGTGCATAGCGATTGCCCGCATGCGAAGCGGGCGCGGGCTCCGGTTCGTCTGGTATCCGTCTCCGCTTGAACGTTCAGGCGAAAGGTTTAGGGCGGAACGTACGCGCGTGGTCGCGGCTAAGGTTGTGGCGCGGCGGGGCCATCGCGCCTGGGGTGCAGCCAAAGGGGAAGAAACGGGATCGCCTCCGCGCCCGCGCTTTGTTCGCGTTCAGTGAAAAAGTCTGCTCGGCCCGCCCGGCCGGATGAGCGACGTGTTCGGCGCAGCAGCCGACCGACTGGCCCGGCGAGCTGCTAAAACGTCGAACACGAGTGGCACCTGCGTGCCGATGTTGCCATGCAGAGCCGAAGGCGGCTGCGAGGCCGTAAAGCGCGCGCCGGCAACATAGTTTCCTTTGGTGGCCTTAGGGGAACGCGGCACAGCGACACCCTTGTAGACAAGCACGTACCGCTCCTCCAACCAGCCTGACAGTTTCGCTTAAGCCCGTTCCAGTGACGAATCGACGTAGCGAACCATCCCGCCTGCAGACGCCCCCTCGCCAAGCACAAGCCACGGGTCAACGGCGCGGCGAAGCTCGCGCGTCATGGCACGCACCGAGCTTGGGCAGCATGAAGTCGTCGTGTAGCCCTGTTCCCCCATGGATGAGACGAAGCTCGTGGGGTTATCCCAGAAGGCAGCGATGGTGGCGCGTCGAAAGAGCTGCTGCACCAGGCGAAATTCGCCAGTGCGGCGGCATCTCGAAGGCACGGAACTTGACCAGGGGGAAGAGGTCGATCGTGTTGCTGGTCGCCATGTCGGCGACGAGGTCGACCACGACCTCGAAACGGCCGCGGCCTTCGGGTAAGACGACACGGGCGAGGAAGTTTTCCTGCGAGTCCAGCACCAAGCTGAGGAAGCGGGTTTTGGTTCGACCGGCAGCGAAAAGGCGAGGATCGGGGCCCGGCAGTGCTGGGCGGGGCGAAGGCGAATGGTCGGGGGCCCAAGCCCGACTGGTCGGTCTTCGCAATGAAAGGTGCGGTGGGTCAGCGCAACAGGGACGCTCATCGCGTCTCTCCCGAGACCGGGGACGTCACGTGTTCGGCGCGAGGTGACGAACAAAACAAAGGCCGCTTCTGTTGAAGCGGCCTTCGCGTGCGACAAAGGCCTAGATGGCGGGCTGAGGCGCCAAGGGGGCGCGCTTGGGTCGCTGCTGCGGCTTAGTGCAGCCTTTGCGACAAATCCTCAATCGCGCGGCCGATCAGGGCGGCGTGTCGGTCTGGGGTGAGGTGTTCGGAAACGAGCCGCCTGGTCGCCGCGACGGCGAGCTCGGCGGCCTTGGCGCGTACGGAGGCCGCTGCCTCGGCCTCGGCGGCGGCGATGCGATCGAGCGCCATCTTCTCGCGCCGTGAGAGCGTGGCGGCCGTCGCTTCGGCGAGCTCCTTCGCCAAGCGCTCCGCCTCCTCGCGAGCGTGGACGAGTAGGGCCTCAGCCTCGGCGCGGGCCGCCTCGTGCTTGGCCTTGGCGTCGCGCAGCAGCGCCTCTGCCTCGGCCCGCAGCCGCCCGGCTTCGGCGATCTCAGCGCGGATCCGTTCCGACCGCGCATCGAGCAGGCGCACGATGCGCAAGATCACGGGCTTCCAGGCGACAGCGAGGCAGACAAAGAAGGAGACCGCGACCCAAAATTTAGGGTCGGACAGGGGCAGGGCGGCCATCTTCGGCTCCCTCTCAGCCCCGCGCCGCGTCGGCGACCGCCGCCTGCACCCGCGCGAGATCGGGCGAGATCCCGATCAAACGCGCGGTTGCAGCCTGGGCGGCGGCCACCGCCACCTCGCCGATCGCCGCCTCAGCCTTCGCCCGCGCCTCGGCAATGCGCGCCTCCGCCTCCGCCAGCTGCCTGGCCAGGCGCGCCGCCTGGTCGGCCTCCGCCTTGGCCGCTTCCGCCTTGGCCCTCTCGAGTGAGGCGCGGATGGCGGCCTGCGCCTCGGCGCGCGCCTTTGCCAGTGCCTTTTCGGCTTCGGCCATCGCCCGATCTGCCTCCTCCTTCAAGGCCCCCGCCCGCTCAAGGTCGGCAGCGATCCGGCCCGCCCGTTCCTCAAGCACGGAGGCAACGGGAGGGAGAGCTGCCTTCGAGACGATGAGATAGAGCGCACCGAAGATCACCAGGAGCCAAAACACCTGGCTGAAGATCAGCGGATTGCTGAACTCGAGTTGCGGCATGACCCGGCCTCCGGGACCGAAAGGGCGAAGCCAAAGCCCCGCCCTCGGCTGACGAGAGTTCAGGCAAACAGGATGAGGAAGGCGATTAGCAACGCGAACAGCGCCACCGCTTCCGTCAGCGCGAAGCCCAGGATGCCAATCGGGAACACCGCGTCGCGGGCGGAAGGGTTGCGCGCCACAGAAGAAATCAGCGCGGAAAAGATGTTTCCGATGCCGAGGCCCACCCCGAAGAGGGCGATCACGGCGATGCCGGCTCCAAGCGCCTTGGCGGCTTCAACGTCCATGGTGGTGTTCCCTTGCTGTGACGGTTGAGGGGGCTCGCTGCGCCGTGCCTTCCGCTCAATGCAGATGCACGGCGTCGTGCAGGTAGATGCAGGTGAGGATCGCGAACACGTAGGCTTGCAGGAACGCGACCAGAAACTCGAACGCGACCAGGGCGACGTTGAGCGCGAGCGGTGCCGCCGCGCCGACCAGGCCGAGAGAGCCAAGCCCGCCCAGGAGCACGACGAAGGTCGCGAAAACCTTCAGCATGACGTGGCCGGCGACCATGTTGGCGAACAGGCGCACGCTGAGCGACACAACGCGCGAAAGATAGGAGATGATCTCCACGGGAATGATGATTGGCGCAAGCGCCACGGGTGCGCCTTCGGGAAAGAAGTATCCGAAGAATCTCATGCCGTGGATGGCGATCGCGACCGCCGTAACCAGGATGAAGACGATCAGGGCGAGTGTCACCGTCACCGCGATGTGGCTGGTGAAGGTGAACGCATAGGGCAGCATGCCCAGCATGTTGCCGAACAGGATGAACATGAAGAGGGTGAAGACGAAGGGGAAGTAGCGCATCCCCTCCTTGCCCACCTGTTCCTTCACCATGCCGGCGACGAACTCGTAGGCGACTTCGGCGAGGCTTTGCAGCCGCCCGGGCACCATGGCGCGCGGCTTCATGCCAAGAATCATCAAGGCCGAAATCGCGCCTGCGGCAACAAGCATGAACAGATTCGAATTGGTGAAGCCGGCGACGATAGGCGAGAGCGCGAACTGGCTCAGCGCGTCGATCGTCTTGCCCTCGGCGGCCATTTACTACCCCCGCTCAGCGTTCGACCTCCGCGTGCCGCGGCCTAACATAAGGCGGTACACGTTGAGGACCCCGGCAGCACCCCCCAGAACCAGGAACAGCACGAGGAAGAGCGGCCGGGTAGCAAGCCACCAGTCGAGAGCGAGCCCAATGCCCACTCCGACAGCGAGGGCAGACACAACCTCGAGCCCGGCGCGCAGGCCGATGCCCCAGGGGCTCGCCCTCCCTCCCCCAGCCGCCTCACCCTTGCCGTTGAGACCGGCCCGGTCGCGCGCCGCCTGCAGCCTCTCCTCGAAGCTCTCCGGCCGCTCAGCGCGGGGGGGATCGTCCAACCCGATGCTCCTCCGCTCGCTGTGAACTGCGCCCGGAAGGCGCGTGCCTCCTACCCGCGGCGACGGGGGGTGTCAAGAAACGCGCGGCGGTGCAACAGACAGCGGACGCCTCGTACCGCTACTCCGCCGCCATCGCCTGCGGCACGAGCGTCTCGGCGGCAGCCAGATCGACCGAGACGAGCTGCGACACACCGGGTTCGGCCATCGTCACCCCATACAGCCGATCCATGCGCGCCATGGTCAGACGATGGTGGGTGACGATCAGAAACCGCGTCCCGGTCTCGCGCGCGATCTCTTCCAGCAAGGAACAAAAACGATCCACGTTCGCATCGTCGAGCGGCGCATCGACCTCATCGAGCACGCAGATCGGTGCCGGGTTGGTCAGGAACACGGCGAAGATCAACGCCAGCGCGGTCAAAGCCTGCTCGCCGCCAGACAGCAGGGAGAGCGCGGCGAGCTTTTTGCCCGGCGGTTCGGCCATGATCTCGAGCCCGGCCTCGAGCGGGTCGTCGCTGTCGATCAAGGCGAGATGCGCCTTCCCGCCACCAAAGAGGCGGACGAAGAGATCGCGGAAGTGGCGATCGACCTCGCTGAAGCGAGCGGTCAGCCGCTCCCTCCCCTCGCGGTTGAGCGCTCCGATTGCGGCCCTGAGCTTGGCGATCGCAGCGGAGAGGTCGGAGCGTTCGGCCTTGAGGGTCGCGATGCGCTCCTCGACTTCGGCCATCTCGGCTTCGGCGGCGAGGTTGACGGGCCCCATCCCGTCGCGCTCGCGGGTGAGCTTCTCCAGCCGACGCGCCGCGTTCGCCTCCGTCTCCTCGAGGGGTTCGGCGACAGTCACCCTGGCGGCGAGGGTCTCGGCCGAGAGGCCGAGACGCTCCGCCACCGCGCGCGCGAGATCGGCCGCCTGGGCCTTGGCCTGCTTCAACCGCTCCTCAGCCCGCACCAGGGCCTCGCGCGCCTGGGCGGCTTCGGCTTCGGCGGCACGGGCGGCGCGGGCGGCCGCGGCGGCCTCCTCTTCGGCCGTGCTCAACGCGGTCGCAGAGATGCGCCGCACCTGTTCGGCCTGGGCGAGCGCATCGAAGGCACGGGCCCGCGCCTCGGCGGCGCGGGCGGGCGCCTCGGCGAGGCGGGCGCGCTCGGCTTCCGCCTCGGCGCGACGGGCGGTGAGCTCGGCAAGCCGCGCTTCGGCCTCC
>CALFVI010000023.1 GCA_937928775.1 uncultured Elioraea sp.
CACGCGCACGCCGCACGCCAACTGGGGCGACCTCAACGGTCAGCTCAATGCGCTCGATCTCGGCGAACGGAGGCTCTCGGCCCTGCTCGACGAGGCGGGAGAGGAGACGGTCTCCGCCGCGCTCGCCGCACTCACCGCGCGGGCTCAAGCGATGATGCGCGAGGCGCTCGGGCGCCTGGCGGACGGCCACCATGTGGCGGAAGACTTCCTCGACAACGACGGCATCGACGCCGCGCCTTCGCCCATCCGGCTTCGCCTCACCATCGCGAGTGACCGCGCGGAGCTCGACTTCTCCGGCACGGCTGCGGCCTGTGCGGGGCCGCTGAACATCAGCCGACCGACCGCGATCGCCGCCTGCTACGTCGCGCTGAAACATCTCTTCCCCGAAGTGCCGGCCAACGGCGGTTGCCTCGCACCGGTCACCATCACCATTCCGGACGGTTCGATCCTCGCCGCCGAATCACGCGGCCCGTCGCCGGATACACCGAGACCATCCTGCGCGTGATCGACGTCATCTTCCGCGCCTTCGCCGAAGCGGCCCCCGACCGCGCCATCGCCGGTCCCTTCGCCACCATCAACGCGCTTTCCATCTCAGGCCGCCGTGCCCATGCGTCGCGCTGGGTGATGGTCTGCTTCTTCGGTGGCGGGCTCGGCGCCACACCCGAGGGCGATGGGCTCAACCACGGCCACAACCCGATCAGCGCCGCCACCATGCCGCCTCTGGAGATTCTCGAGGCCTCCTACCCCGTGCGCTTCACGCAATGGGCTCTGCGTCCTGACAGTGCGGGCGCAGGCACGCATCGGGGTGGCCTTGGTGCCATCTACGAGATCGCGATCGAAGATGAAGCCGGGGCGGAAGCCTTCCTGCTCGGCGACCGGGGGCTCTTCCCACCTTTTGGTGTTGCTGGCGGTGGGCCGGCAGCGGCGAACCGTTTCGCCTGGGAGACGGAGCAAGGCTGGCGATCTTCGCCCATGGTGTCCAAAGCGTTTGGGCTGAGCCTCGCGCGCGGGCAACGGCTCAGGCTGGAGACGCCGGGGGGCGGCGGCTGGGGCGAGCCGTTCCGGCGCGATCCCGCGCGTGTGGCACGCGACGTGCGCCTCGGCTACGCAAGTCGGGAGGCGGCGCGCGAAGTCTACGCTGTGGTGGTGCAGGAAGACGGGTCGGTCGATGCCGAAGCAACCGCCGCGCTGCGCCGGGGTAGGTCGTGATGAGCCTGCTCGTCGGGGTGGATGTCGGCGGCACGTTCACCGACCTCTTCGCGCTCGACCCAGAGTCGGGTTCGTTCCGCACTGCCAAGGTCTCCTCGCAGCGCGGCAATGAAGCCGCGGGCTTCCTTGCCGGGCTGGAGGCGATCGGCGGGGCCGCGATGTGCGCCGCCATCGTGCACGGCACGACGGTCGGTACCAATGCGCTTTTGGAACGGAAGGGCGCGCGCACGGGGCTGATCGCCACGCGCGGTTTCCGCGACGTGCTGGAGATGCGGAGGCGCGACCGGCCGCGTGCCTGGGGGCTCGCCGGCGATTTCGTTCCCGTCATCGACCGCGATCTCAGACTTGAGGTCGACGAACGCACCCTGGCCGACGGCACGATCACGACCACGATCGACCCGGGCGAGGTCGAGGCGGTTGGCAGAGAGTTGCTGGCGAAGGGGGCTGAGGCGGTTTGCATTGCCTTCATCAACGCCTACGCCAATCCGGCAAATGAACGCGCCGCGCTCGCTGCACTCGCGCGCATCTGGCCGAACGAGCATCTCTGCTGTTCGTCCGACATCCTGCCCGAGATCCGCGAGTTCGAGCGCACCTCAACCGCTGCTCTGAACGCCTATCTGCAACCTGTGGTGGGGGCCTATCTCGCGCGGCTTGAAACCGCACTGGCGCGCGCCGGGTTTGGCGGCCGCTTCCACATCGTGCAGTCGAACGGCGGGGTGATGAGCACGGCGACCGCGCGCCGGCTTCCCGTCCGCACCGCCCTCTCAGGTCCCGCCGCCGGGGTGATCGCCGCCGCCGCTATCGGCCGCGCTGCCGGGTTTGCCGACCTCATCACCGGCGATCTCGGTGGCACGAGCTTCGACGTCGCGCTGATTGCGGGAGGCGAGCCGTCCTTCGCTGCACAGAGCGCGCTTGATTTCGGCCTCGTCGTGCGCATGCCGATGGTCGAGATCACGACGATCGGCGCGGGAGGCGGGTCGATCGCGCGCGTCGACCCGGGCGGTTTGCTGCAGGTCGGGCCGGAAAGCGCGGGTTCCGTGCCTGGCCCGGTCTGCTACGGCCAGGGCAATGACCGCCCGACCCTCACCGATGCCAATCTCGTTCTGGGGCGGATCAATGCCGATCGTCCCATCGGCGGTTCCCTTTCTCGGTTGGACGTCGAGGCGGCGCGGGCGGCGATCGCCCGCCATGTCGGAGCACGCCTGGGCCTTGCGGTGGAGGATGCGGCTGAGGCGATCGTGCGCGTGGCCAATGCTAGAATGGCGGGCGCCATTCGCCTCCTCTCGATCGAGCGCGGTCATGATCCCGCCCGCTTCGCCTTCATGCCTTTCGGTGGAGGTGGCGCAATGCATGCGGGCGCACTGATGCGCGAGGTCGGCCTGGCGGCCGCCATCGTGCCGCGGTTTCCGGGCGTCACTTCGGCCCTCGGCTGCCTGCTCGCCGATGTCCGGCACGATGTGGTGCGCACGGTGAACCTTGCCCTCGATCGGCTCGACGGCGCGGCGCTGACGGCGCGGCTTGCGGCAATGGCTGAGGAGGCGCGCGCTGTTGTCGCCGCCGCTGGCCTGCCGCTGACGGAGATCACGCTCCAGGCCCAGGCGGACATGCACTACCAGGGCCAGACCCATGCTGTGGTCGTTCCCCTGCCATTTCGTCCCGGTGGGCCCGCGCTCGATGAGGAGTCCGTCCGTGCCGCTTTCGAAACCACCTACCGCGCCGCCTTCTCGCGCCTGCTGCCCGGCGTTCCTGTGCGTCTCGTCACGCTGCGCGTCGCCGCGATTGGCCGCCGCCCTGTTTTCGACCTCGCCGCGCTTGCGCCGCCGTCCGGTGCGACTCTTGCCGCCTCTTATCTCGGCACCCGCCGCGTCCGCTTCGATCGAACCTGGCACGAGACGCCGATCTACGACCGCCTCGCCCTGCCGATCGGCGCGGAAATTGCCGGTCCCGCCATGCTCGAACAGGCGGATGCGACCGTGGTCGTCGACCCTGGCCTCGTTGCGCGCGTCGACCGGTTCGGCAACTTGATCATGACGCGAACATGACCACGCTGATCCCCAACCCCTCGCGCACGGCCCTGCTGTTGTGCGACCTGCAAAACGATTTCCTCCACCCCGAGGGTGCCTATGGGCGGGCGGGCCTCACCTCGTCTGCGATCGCTGCACTGCCCGAGCGCCTTGTGCCGCTTGCGCAACGGCTTCGTGCCGCCGGCGGCTGGACTGTGGCCACCCTCTTCACCCTTGTTCCCGGCAAGGACGGCGAGCCCTTCATCTCGCCACACCTCAAAGCGCTTCGTCCCTTTCTCGGGCGCGGCGATTTCGCCCCTGGCTCCTGGGGCCAGGCAGTGGTGGAGGCGCTCTCGCCGGTCGACCTCGCCGTCGAGAAAGTCGCCTACAACGCGTTCTACATGAGCCGGCTCGAGTGGGTGTTGCGCAAGGCCGGCATCGAGCAGCTTCTCGTTGCTGGCATCGTCACCGGCGGCGGTGTCGCCTCCACGGTGCGCGACGCTGCGGTGCGCGATTTCGCCTGCATTGTGCTGGAGGATGGCTGTGCCGCCTTCGAGTCGCGTGCGCATGAGGTCGCCATCGAGGCGCTGCGGCCGGTCGCGCAGGTGGCGACAATTGCCGAGGCGCTCGCCTCCCTGCGGTGAGCGACGTCTCCGTCCGGCCAGCGTCTGGCGTGGCGTTCGACGCTGAGGCCGAGGTGCTGATCATCGGCGCCGGCGCGGCTGGGCTTGTTGCGGCTCTCGCCGCGCGCGAAGCGGGCGCCGAGCCCGTGGTGATGGAGCGCGATGCTGTGCCGCGGGGGTCGACCGCACTCTCCGCCGGGTTAGTTCCCGCCGCCGGCACGCGCTGGCAAAGGGCGGCTAACATCGATGACGATCCGAACCGATTTGCTGCGGACATCCTGCGCAAGACCAAGGGCCGGGCCGATCGGACCGTGCTCGCCCTCGCCACGCAGGGTGCGGCCGATGCGCTGCACTGGCTTGCTGATCGGCATGGATTGCCGTTCCTGTTCGCGAACGACGTGGTCTACCCAGGCCACTCGGTGCGCCGCATGCACGGCCTGCCCACCCGCTCCGGTCAGGAGCTCGTGGATCGCCTGCGCGCGGCGGCAGAGGCGGCGGAGGTGCCGATCCTCACCGAGGCGGCGGCGCGCACGCTGTTCCTCGCCGAGGATGGCCGCACCATCGCTGGCGTTGGCCTTGTCAGGCCGGACGGGACGGAGGAGCGGATCGCCTGCCGCGCCTTGGTGCTTGCCTGCAACGGCTATGGCGGCAACCGCGAGCTCGTGCGCCGCCACATTCCCGAACTCGCCGACGCGCTCTGGTTCGGCCACGATGGCAATCGTGGCGAAGCGGTGCTGTGGGGCGAGGCGCTGGGGGGCGAGCTGCGCCATCTCTCTGGCCATCAGGGCCACGGCAACGTCGCGCACCCGCACGGAGTCCTCATCACCTGGACCACGATCATGCTTGGCGGCATCCAGATCAATGCGGAGGGCGAACGGTTCAGCGACGAGACGGACGGCTACTCCGAGCAGGCCGCGCGGGTCCTTGCTCAGCCTGGCGGCTTCGCCTGGACCGTTTTTGATGAGCGCATTGCGCAAGCTGCCCGCGCGTTCGCCGATTACCGCGCCGCCGAAGCGGCGGGTGCGATCCTGCGCGCCGACACGCTGGAGGCGCTCGAGGTGTTGCTACGTCTGCCGCCTGGGCGGCTTGCGGCCACACTCGCTGCCTGCCGTGGTCGGGATCGTTTCGGGCGCGATTGGAGCGCGACACCCTCCCTTCACCCACCCTACTGCGCGGTTCGTGTGACCGGCGCTCTGTTCCACACGCAAGGGGGGCTCGCCATCGACGCCGCTTGCCGCGTACTGCGCCGGGGCGGCGGCGTCTTCCGAAACCTGTTCGCTGCCGGTGGTGCGGCGGTTGGCGTCTCCGGCCCCGAGGCCTCGGGCTACCTTTCGGGCAACGGGCTTCTCACCGCCATCGTGCTCGGCCGAGCCGCAGGCCGCGCGGCGGCCTTGCGTGCGCGCGGCATGGGAACTGACGAGCGTTCAGAACGCGGGACGTAATCGTTGCGTTGTCGTCAGTCGCGTCGCGCGCAGCGAGCGGTGCACGTCAGGGCCCCTGATGCGCGCAACCTCCCCGGACCGAGCCGCTCAGCGCGCATGTCTCGGGGCCTGACGTTCCAGCTTTCCGTGATGCCCGTATACTCGTGACGGGCACATCGCCGCCTTCGAGGAGACCTTCGGCAATGTCGCAAAGCCTTGCCCCGTCGATCCAGCACCGGCTGCGTGGCGCGCTTCGCGGCGAGGTGCGCACGGATGAAGGCACGCGCGGCCGCTACGCCACGGACGCTTCGCACTACCAGGTTTGGCCAGCGGCCGTGGTGTTCCCGCGCAGCGCCGAGGATCTCGCCGCCGTACTGGCGATCGCGCGCGAGGAAGGGATCCCCGTCACTGCGCGCGGGGGTGGCACGAGCCAGGCGGGGCAGACGGTCAATCGCGGCCTCGTCCTCGACTGTTCGCGGCATCTGAACCGCATCCTCGTCATCGACCCCGAGCGTCGGCGTGCGGTGGTCGAGCCGGGGGTGGTGCTCGATCGGCTGAACCAGCTTCTGGCGCCGTACGGGCTGTGGTTTCCGGTCGATATCTCCACCGCCTCGCGTGCGACCTTGGGCGGGATGGCGGCGAACAACTCGGCCGGGTCGCGGTCGTTGCGCTTCGGCATCATGCGCGACAATGTGGTCGCAATCGACGCCATGCTGGCGGATGGCACACGCGCGCGATTCGACGAGGCGGCGTTCGCCCCGACATCTGCAATCGCGCCTCTCGCCGCCGATTTGCGCGCGATTGCGGCCGCCGAAGCAGACGAGATCGAGGCCCGCTTTCCCATGCTGCAGCGCCGTGTCGGGGGCTACAATCTCGATGCCCTTCTGCCCACCGTCACGCGGCCCAACCTCGCCGAGATCCTCGTCGGGTCGGAGGGCACGCTCGCCCTGTTCACGGCGATCGAGCTGAAGCTCGCGCCCGTGCTGCCGAAACACCGCTGTTTGGGCGTTTGCCATTTCGGCTCGTTCCGCGCCGCTATGGAGGCGACGGGGGCGATCGTCGGGCTCGATCCGGGTGCGGTCGAGCTCGTCGATCGCACGATGCTCGAGCTTGCCCGCGACATTCCGATGTTTCACGCCACGCTCGCCGCCATGGTGCGCGGCGAACCCGATGCTCTGCTTCTGGTCGAGTTCGCTGAAGCTGAAGCGGAGACGAACCGTGCGCGTCTGGCAGAGCTCGCGACCCTGATGGGCGATCTCGGCTTTGCGTGGGACAAGAGCGGTGCGCACTTCGGCGGTGTGGTCGAGGTGACGGATCCCGCGCTGCAGGGGGCCATCTCCGCGCTGCGCACGGCGGGGCTGAATGTGATGATGAGCATGAAGGAGGAGGGCAAGCCCGTCTCCTTCGTCGAGGATTGCGCGGTTCCGCTCGAACACCTCGCCGACTATACCGAGCGGCTGACTGAGCTTTTCGCGCGCCACGGCACGCGCGGCACATGGTATGCGCACGCAGGGTCGGGCTGCTTGCATGTGCGGCCAGTGCTGAACCTCAAGCTTGAGAAGGATGTGGCCGCGATGCGGGCGATCGCGGAAGAAGCCTTCGCTCTGGTGCGCGCGTACAAGGGCAGCCATTCCGGCGAGCATGGCGACGGCATCGTCCGCTCCGAGTTCCATGCCGCGATGTTCGGGCCGCGTATCGTTGCTGCCTTCGAACGGGTCAAGGACAGGCTCGACCCGCTCGGCATCCTCAACCCGAACCGCATCGTCCGCCCCCCCCGCATGGACGACCGCGCCTTGTTCCGCTACGGCCCCGGTTATGCCGAGGCGACGCACCGGCCGGTGCTCGATTGGTCGGAGTTCGCCCGGGCAAGTGCCGCCGCGTCGTTCCAGGCCGCGGTGGAGATGTGCAACAACAACGGCGCCTGTCGCGCTCTCGCGGGCGGGGTAATGTGCCCCTCCTATCGCGCGACACGGGACGAGACGGACGTGGTGCGCGGGCGGGCGAACACGCTGCGACTGGCGCTTTCCGGCCGGATTGCGGGCGGGCTCGCCTCCCCGGAGGTGGCGGAGGCGCTCTCCCTCTGCGTCTCCTGCAAGGCTTGCCGCCGCGAGTGCCCGACTGCGGTCGACATGGCGCGGATGAAGATCGAGGTGCGCGCCGCGCAGGTCGCCGCGCACGGGCTTGGCGTGCGCGAGAGGCTGATCGCATACTTGCCGCGTTATGCGCCCAAGGTCGCGCGCTTCGGCCGGCTGGCAGCGCTGCGGGAGGCGATCCCTGCGGTCGCGCGCTGGAGCGAGCGTGTGATCGGCTTCGCCGGCGATCGGCCCCTGCCGCGCTTTGCGCACGCGCCGTGGCGCGATCACGAGGCGGAGAGTGGCAACCCGGACGTCGTTCTGTTCGCCGACACTTTCACGCGATGGTTCGACCCCGCAACCTTGCGCGCGGCCACGCAGGTGCTGCAGGCGGGTGGGTTTCGCCCGCGCGCGGCCGCTGGCGAGGGCCGGCCGCTCTGTTGCGGGCGAACCTTCCTTGCCGCGGGACTGGTCGATCAGGCACGGGCCGAACTGCGCCGCACGCTCGCTGTGCTCGCGCCACATGCGCGCAAGGGCCTGCCGATCGTCGGGGTCGAGCCCTCCTGCCTGTTCACCTTCCGCGACGAGGCCCTTGTTCTGGGTTTGGGCGAAGAGGCGCGGGTGGTGGCGGAGGCGGCGGTGACGTTCGAGGAGTTCCTCGCCGCCCACGCGCGTCGGATCGCTGCCGTCGTGCAGCAGGGCCCGCAGCGGCGTGCGCTCGTGCACGGGCACTGCCATAGCAAGGCGTTTGGCGCCTTCGAAGCCGTGCAGAAGGCGCTGCGCATTGTGCCTGGGCTCGAGGTGCACGCGATCGAGTCCTCCTGCTGCGGCATGGCGGGGGCCTTCGGCTATCAGGCGGAGACGGCGTCCGTCTCACGCGCGATGGCGGAGCTTTCTTTGCTTCCTGCCGTGCGGGCGGCGGAGCCGCGCGACCTCATCGTCGCCAACGGCTTCTCCTGCCGCCATCAGATCGCTGATCTCGCGCGCCGCGCGGCCGTGCACCCAGCGCAGGTTCTTGCCGCCGCACTCCTGCCCTGAGACGGTCCTGCGCGCCGGGTCGCGCCTTGCCGGAAGACAGGAGGCGGCGATCGCGGGTCAGTTCGATCTCGAAGCGGCCCTGGCTGTGCTTCGCGTGCGCCAATGTTGCGGGCCCGGATCACGTCTCGCTGAACATGCGAAGGGGGTGGCGCGCGGCCACCCCCGATAGAACGATCGCTGAAACGAAGCGATCAGACGGTAACAGGCTCGCGCCTGCGGCGGGAGGCGAGGCCGAGCGCGGCGAGGCCGAACAGCACGAGCGCAGCGGAGGCCGGCTCCGGCACCATCACGTCACGCATCACGGCAAAGACGGCCGTGTTGTCGATGTAGCGTCCATCCCCGAAGCCGAGGAAGGTGACAAGGCCCTCGTCGACGCCGACCACATGGCGGTAGAAGAGGTCAGCGCCGGCACCTTTGGCGAAGAACATCGTGTTCTCGTTGGTGTGCGTGCCGTAGTGCCACCGAACACCGGGCAGCACGCCCTGGCCGCGGCCCTCGATCGGCTGGAACGGAATGGTGTCTGAGTCCGGGCCCATCGGCATGCCGTTGCCATGGTCCGTCAGCACGATCATGAGCGTTTCGTCCCACGAGGAGAAGGTTTCAACCCATTCGATCGCCCAGGCGACGGAACGGTTGAAGTCGACCTGCTCCTCGATGATGCGGGCGGTGTTGTTGCCGTGCGCCATCCAGTCCACCGCCCCGCCCTCGACCATGAGGAAGAAGCCGTTCGGGTTCCGCGACAGGATATTGATCGCGCCCTGCGTCATCTCGACCAGGGTGGGCACGTTCGGGTTGAACGCCACACCGGAGGCATTGCCAGACGCGACCGACGGTTCGGTTTCGCCCCGGACATCGGCGCTGCGGTTGGCCTGCAGAGTATCGCCGGTCTGGGCAAGCCCCAACAGACGGCCCGACGCGGGAACGGCGCTGAGGTCGCCCGCCGCCAGGGCGCGGAATGCCTCTACGTCTGAGATGAAGGCACGGCCGTAGGCATTGCTGCCGTCAGTGCCGGAGAGCAGCTCATTGAGCTGGCCCATGGTCATGTAGCGCTCGCGAGGTTCGCTGCGCAGCTGCCCATTTGAGTCGTAGCGCGGATCACCCGCGCCCATGATGACGTCGACATTGGGGTTGCGCAGCATCTGTTCGGCGATGGCGTGGTAGGCATCGCGCTGGACATTCTGCGCGGCGAACACGGCCGGCGTTGCATGCGAGAAGGGCACGGACGAAATCACTCCAGTCGACCGACCCGTCTCCTTCGCGATGTCGGTGATCAGCGGCGAGAGGGGGGAACCAGTCACCGCTGGGTCGTTCGACCAGGAAATTGCGTTATTGTAGCTTTTTTGGCCGGTGGCGAGGGCAGTTCCGGCAGCAGCAGAGTCGGTGTAGTTGCGCTTGATGTAGTCGTAGCCGTTGAAGTAGCTAGGCCTGCCGCCATAACTGCCATCATTCGGCGTGGTGTCCCATGCCCTTGCTGGATCGTAGGAGATTTCTGGCGTAGTGCCGCCTGTGGGCCGGGTCGACAAGTTCAGCGGATAGGTCGTCATGCCGAGCTTCACCGGGAAATCGGCGTACGCCTCGCGGCGCGCGGCCCCGAACTCCCAATGGCTGGCCATGTCGTAGCAGCCCCAGGAGCAGCCATCGGTGATGAACAGGATCCCGTTTTTCGCTGCTGCGGCTTCGGCCTCGGCCGAGCCGACCATCAGCGCCGACGCGGCAACCGCGCCGAGCAGGAACCGTCTGGAGAGCATTCCGTCCCCCTGCTGAGATGGGCTGACCGGCTCCAGGTTGCCCTCGCCCCCGAGTGGCACCCGCCGGCTTACCTACATCCGTAGGCGATCGCGCGCCCTCGTTCCGTCACGCATCGATGACGAAGCGGTGACGTTCGTTGCCCCGAACGAATGAAATGAGTGTGACGCGACGATGAACGGTCTTCGACAGCGGCTGGTCAGTCCTGTGGCGCGAGCACCGGCAGGTCGTAGAAGGCGCGGATCGCCTCCACCCCCTCTTCGGCGGTCTCGACAAAGGTGAAAAGGTCGAGGTCTGCCGCGTCGATCAGCCCCTCCTCGGCCAGCGCCTCGAAGCAGATCACGCGGTTCCAGAAGGCGCGGTCGAACAAGAGGATGGGCAGGCGGCGGATCTTGCCGGTCTGCACCAAGGTGAGGGTTTCGAACAGCTCATCGAGCGTGCCAAAGCCGCCCGGAAACACGGCGAGCGCGCGCGCCCGCATGAGGAAGTGCATCTTGCGGATGCCGAAATAGTGGAAACGGAAGGAGAGTTCGGGCGTGATCCAGCGGTTTGGCGCCTGTTCGCGCGGCAGCACGATGGACAGCCCGATCGACTTGCCGCCGGCCTCTGCCGCGCCGCGATTGCCCGCCGCCATGATGCCGGGGCCACCGCCGGTGATGATGGCGAAGTCGCAAATCCCGCGCTTCTGCCCGCCGAGCGTGACGAGGCGGGCGAAGCGCCGCGCCTCTTCGTACCAGGCCGACTGGCGCAGAGCGCGTTCGGCTTCCGTCTGCGCGGCGGCGAGGCGGGCCTCGGCGGTGGCGCGATCGACCACGCGCGCCGAGCCGAACAGCACCACCGTGGAGCGGATTGCCGCCTCGTCCTGCGCGATGTCGGCCTTCAACAGCTCGAGCATCAGCCGCACGCCGCGGAGTTCGTCGCGCAGGAGGAAATCTGGGTCCTGGAAGGCGAGGCGGAACGAGGGTTCGTCGGCGAAAGGCATGGACGGCGCAGGGAGCTCCGGCTCCGGCAAGGCCCGCTCCGTTCCGCCCTCGCTCACGGCACAAACCGCGTGGTGACCGAGCCAAGAGACTCGAAGGCGACCTCGACCTCGGCCGGGCCCGAAAGCCAGGCGGGCACGGTGACCGAGCCGCATAGCACCACCTGGCCCGCACGCAGGCCGCCGAAGGCCATGGCCGCCGGCGAGGCGGCAAGCCAGCGCAGTACGGCAAGCGGATGGCCGAGCAGATCAGCCCCCGTGCCTTCCGCGAACACCGCCCCATCGATGAGGAGACGCCCCCGCACCAGAGCGAGATCGCGCCCGGCGAGGCGCGAGGCGGGCCACCCGGCTGCAGGCCGACCCAGCACGGCGGCGGCGTGGAAGAAGCGGTCCGCGATCAGCATCGGTGTGCCGATCGCCACCCCGCCCTCGTAGCGGTTCTCCACGATCTCGATTGCGGCGAACACCTCCGCCACCGCCTCGGCGATGCGGTCTGGCGGATGTTCGCCCGCTGGCAGGTCGGCGCCGAGCCTAAGCGCGATCTCTGCCTCCACGCCAGGGTTGCGCCAGGTGGCGAACGCGCTCTCACACCCGGATGGATGTAGGCTGGCTGGGTCGAGATATCCGGCGGCAGGGGTCCGGATGCCGAGATGGAGCTGCATCGTCGCCGCCGTCGCGCCGACCTTGAACCCGGCCGGAGGCCAGCAGCCAGCCCGGCGCGCGCAAGCGGCCTGGATGGCGTAGCCCTCGGCCGCGTCTGCCGGGGCGAGTGCGGGGCCAAGCGGCCGCACCCAGCCATCCGCCGCCCTCTGCGCCGCAATGGCCTCCGCCGCTGCCTGTGCCCGGCCGGCGGCCACCCTGTTCATGCCGCCAGCGCCTCCAGGCGCGCCGCCTGCACGGCGTACAGAGCCACCGCAGCGGCGACCGAAACATTCAGGCTCTCCACCGCCCGTGTCTGCGGCAGGCGCACGAGAAGGTCGCAGCCCTCGCGAGTGAGCCTTCTCATCCCCTCATCCTCCGCCCCCAGCACGAGGGCGAGTCGGCGGTCCGCAAGCCCGGCCGAGGCGAGCGTGCGCTCCGCCGTCGCCTCGAGCCCGACCACCCAGAGCCCCGCCTCCTTTAGCGCGGCGAGCGTGCGCGCAAGGTTGACCGCGCGCAGGAGAGGGAGGCGGTCGAGTGCCCCGGCGGCGGCGCGCGCCATCGCCCCGCTCTCGCCCGGGGCATGGCGGTCGGGAACGATCACTGCCGCCGCGCCAAACGCGGCGGCAGACCGCAGCACGGCGCCGACATTGCGCGGATCGGTCACCTGATCGAGCACGATCACGGGCCCAGCCGAGGCGGCGAGCGCCTCCGCGAGCGGCGGCGGCGAAAGCGGGTCGACGAGCAAGGCGAGCCCCTGGTGCACCGCGCCGGGCGGGAGGAGGCGGGAGATCGCCTCCCAAGTCGCGCATTCGGGCTTGACCGGTAGCCCCTCCGGCAGGGTGCGGGTCAGACGCTGCAGGGCCTGCTCGGTCGCCACCAACCTGCGGTGGCGACGGGCGGGGTTGGCGAGCGCGGCGGCGACGGCATGCGTGCCGTAGAGCCAGAAGGGCTGAGACCGTTCCCGCTGCTGGGGCGCCCTTGGCGTGCCGTGCCCGCGCGCGCCAATCGGGCGCTCCGCCCGCTGCCGTCGTCCGCCCTGCACCATCGTCCTTAGCATGGGTGGTTTCAAGGCCGAACGGAAGAGAGCGCGCGCACGTTGACAGAGGGCGGGAAATGCCGCACGTGAGCCAGGCCCGCGCGGCCCCGCGCGGGCCGACCACCTCGCGGGCAGTCGCGGTGCGGCGTCGCGTTGGGAGGGGTGCCCGAGTGGCTAAAGGGGACGGACTGTAATTCCGTTGGCGCACGCCTACGCTGGTTCGAATCCAGCCCCCTCCACCAGGCGCACTCCCCCTTGCGCAGCGCGGACCAGCCCACAGCGTGGTCGGCGTCGCCACAGCTGAGTGAGGGACTGCGCACGACGGCACTGCGGGTGTAGCTCAATGGTAGAGCCCCAGCCTTCCAAGCTGGTTGTGCGGGTTCGATTCCCGTCACCCGCTCCACCCAGTCCCCTCCTGCACCACCCCCTACCCCTAAACCCATCCCCCTGACGGAACACGACGAGGTCTCGCCATGGCGAAGGCGAAGTTCGAGCGGACGAAGCCGCACTGCAACATTGGCACGATTGGTCATGTCGATCATGGCAAGACGTCGTTGACGGCTGCGATCACCAAGGTTTTGGCGAAGACGGGTGGTGCGACGTACACGGCGTACGATCAGATCGACAAGGCGCCTGAGGAGCGTGCGCGTGGGATTACGATTTCGACGGCGCATGTTGAGTACGAGACGGCGAAGCGTCACTATGCGCATGTCGACTGCCCTGGTCATGCCGACTACGTGAAGAACATGATCACGGGTGCGGCGCAGATGGACGGGGCGATTTTGGTGGTTTCTGCGGCGGATGGTCCGATGCCACAGACGCGCGAGCATATTTTGCTGGCGCGTCAGGTGGGTGTTCCGGCGCTTGTTGTGTTCATGAACAAGGTGGACATGGTGGACGATCCGGAGCTCTTGGACCTCGTTGAGCTCGAGGTGCGGGAGTTGCTCAAGTCCTATCAGTTCCCGGGCGACGAGATCCCGGTGATCAAGGGTTCGGCGCTGTGCGCGCTGGAGGATCGCAATCCGGAGATCGGCGAGCAGGCGATCCTGCGGCTGATGGATGCGGTGGATGCGTATATTCCGCAGCCGGATC
>CALFVI010000024.1 GCA_937928775.1 uncultured Elioraea sp.
AGTCGGCGAGCGGATTCGCGCGTGAGGCAGCAGAAGAGTTCGCGGATGGGCGCGACCGCTGGGTGCTCGGCTCGATCGGCCCGGGACCGCAATTACGAACGCTGGGCAGCGTCGACTACGACACTCTCGAGGCCGCGCTTAAAGTCTGTCTCGAAACACCTTCGATATGAGGCAGGAGGGCTGGATGGCCGGGCTGCATCGTGAGTCGACCGGGTTACGACACCTTGGACGAACGACACGATGTGGACCCCGGCCACCCGGCGGCAGCATCACCGCGCGGGTCTTCGCTACGCGAGTGACGTGACCGATGCCGAGTGGGCATCCTGCAAGCCCTGCTTCCTGAACCGGCCCGCCGAGGCCGACGCTGAGCTTGGCCGCTGCGCGAGATCATCAACGCGATCTTCTATGTGCTGCGGGCGGGCTGCACCTGGCGGCTTCTGCCAGACAGTGTCCCGCCGTGGCGGACGGTGAATCGCTGGTTCGTCAGGCTACGCGACGGCGGGGTATGGGAGGCCATGAACCATCATCTGGTCATGCTCGACCGCGAGCGGTGCGGGCGCGAGGCCTGCCCGACCGCGGCGGTGATCGACAGCCAGAGCGTCAAGACCACCGAGAGCGGCGGGCCGCGCGGCTACGACGCCGGCAAGAAGGTGAAGGGCCGCAAGGGCCACGTCATGGTGGATACCGACGGGCGCGGCTTGGTCCTCGATGCCCATCCGGCCTAGGTCCAGGACCGCGACGGCGCACCGCCGCTGATGCCCCTCTCGCGCCGCCGCTGGCCCTTCGTTCGCCTCGTCATCATGGACAGCGGCTATGCCGGCGACCGGGTTGCCAGCGCGACGGCCATCCGCGTCGAGATCCTGCGCAAGCCGAAGGGGCAGGTCGGTTTCGCCGTCCACGCACGCCGCTGGGTGGTCGAGCGCTTCTTCGCCTGGATCGGCCGAAACCGCAGGCTCGCAAGGGACTTTGAGGCTACCATCGCCTCCACCAATGCCTTCCTCTACGCCGCCTCCGTCATGCTCCTGCCACGCCGCATCGCACGT
Organism: uncultured Elioraea sp.; assembly: GCA_937928775.1. GTDB lineage: Bacteria > Pseudomonadota > Alphaproteobacteria > Acetobacterales > Acetobacteraceae > Elioraea. The sequence goes on from CALFVI010000024.1 coordinate 1,044, forward strand.
TCCGCATGAGATCCGAGACGGACTCTGAGCAGACCTTCACCCGAGAGAAGGTCAGGCTGAGCTTGTCGGAAACAAAAGCAGGGCTGAAATCGACTCGGCGACAAACTCAACAGACGAAAAAATTGGCTTATCGGATTTTTTCACCATCACACTTCAGCGCCGATATGCGAAGCTGTTTCCTGTGCCAAACCTTGACTTCCCGGACCAGAGCCAAACCACGTATCGCCACTTTATGGGCATGGTCAACAAAGCTATCAGCAGGTATTTTTGGGCCAACACCTTGTCCGCTTTTCGCAATGGAGTGCAGCACGGTATTACGGTCGCGTGCCCAATCTTGCGCTCTTACAGCCAGTCTCTCGCCGTCTGGGTCCTTCGTCGTCTCTCTGCAAATCTTTGCAGCCTTCTGAGCTGCGGGACCAAGCGTGCACTTCTCAGGATCGAATCCAGCCCCATGAAAATTGACGAACGAGAGCAGACGGTCAGTGATCAGGCTCTCTGCGATGGCAATGGCTTCAAGTGGATAGCCTGCTTCAATTGCAGCTTTCATTCGATCATGAGCCAGTCGGTACGAAAGGTACTTTGCCCAATTCCCTTTGATTGGTTTATCGCTCATTTTTCACCCTACCTGCAGCACATTCATCCCGACCATACCGGCATCAGGAATGCCCACCGCCTGAGTCACGATGTCGTCATGGGTAGCTGCGGGTCGCCGTGGTGAAAATGAGGCCCTGGCCCAAGCGGCAGCCAGCCAATCGATTTAGCTTCGATGGCTGCCAGTTCGGCGGCAAAGTCTAAAGTCGAGCTCTTGTGTACTGGCAACATCATCTGAACTTAACTTTGATTCACCTCAATTGAACTTCATCGTATGCTCTACCGGCAGCACCGGCAATGCCGCTTGTAATGCTTTGGAATACGCCATGCGGGCAGTTTGTAGCACAGCGGTTTGGACTTGCAGGCGGGCTAACTCGGCATCGACGAATTGAAGGCTGGTGAGTTAGGCAAGGGCTTTGGGGGAGAAGGTGTCGAAGTCGTAGGTGTGGTTGTCTATGGTGATGGTGGGCATGGTGTGACTTTGGGGCATCGTGTATCCTTGGGGCGTGGTTGGTACTAAAAGTCTAAAAACCCTTCCACCAAAGTCAACGGTTCAATAAATTTTACCTTAAGCAATCTGAAGCGCCCTCAATATCGGCAACTGCTTCTCGGCAAAGGTCTGCGCCTGCTCCGTCATTTCAGCCAGGTTATGCTCGGCGGTATCCAGGGTCATGCCCTCTTGTACCAGCTTTTGCCCTTGGGCTTGGAGTAGGTGCCAAACGAACTGCGCCCAGACTTCAAGCGAATTCACTCATCGGCAAGTTTGCCTGCTGGCGTTTTTCTCGGATTAAGCTAACAAAACTCTTCGTCGTTAACCGTAGCGCCCTTGATTCACAATAGGTGTAGGGGGAGTGAAGGCTTGGCGTCAACTATTTTGTTAACAGCCACAGGCTGTCCGGCGCGCGGCGCATCAGTCACCGACATTTTTTACCACGACAGTGGCAGTATCAATAAAAAGTGGGTGTACTTATTTTTCAACCACCATCGCCAATCGTTACGCTCACCTTAATGATCACGTTCGCGCCGATCCACACGTGCGATCCAATTTTCGTCGCCAAGTACTTATAGCTCATCTTGCGTGGAAATTCGCATCCTTTTAGCCATGGACGCCAAGCCACGGGGCTGGCCGTCAGTAGGTCGGCACGAGCCGGCGCTTGGCCTCGGCCCTCCGCGCGGCCCAGCTGGACCGCCGTATCGCACCAACAGGTGACGTCATCGCTCGGTTGCGGCAGTACGCTCAGCGACAGTGCACGACCGCGCCAACCGTTGTGCTGGCTTCCTGGCCTTTCACCTTGCAAGCCAGCCTGTGCGCTACACCCAAGATCGCGCACAACCGCAGGAACAGGCCAAACGGCGAAGCCACCGTCAGGCGCTGTCCAACATGTAGCCGTCCGTAGTCAAAAACAGCGCCTCATCGTCCGTTGAAAACCAAGGCTCAGGCCCCGCCGCCCTCAATTCCATCTTGCGAACTTGGATCAGCCGTCTCAGTGCCCTCGTTGCAAGCCACTGTTAAACTCGGACGCGTATCGTCTTGGCCGATCACCTGACTGTGTCACGCCAACCCCGTTTCCGCGCATTCTTCCCAAACATCCTCGGATAAGGTCTTAGAGCGCGACTGCGCTGCAAAGCGGACCGAGCCGTGAGCGCAGCCTTTGCCAAGGCTGCGACAAACCACCATCCAAGCGGGCTGATCGCACCGTCAGGACAGTTCGAGCCATTCTGTTCCTAAGCATTCTGTTCCTACGAGTGTTGAGACGTTGCAAGCAGACCAACGCCCAGGACGATCAACCCGAGCCCCACCACCTGTTGTACATTCCACGGCTCATGCAGCACGAACCACGCGAACAGGCCCACGATTACGTATTGCGACGCCGCCGCTGGAAAGGCGATCGACACCGGGATATCACGCAGCGCAACGATGTAGAGCAGCGCGGCCAGTCCATAGCACACGAGCCCTGCCAGGGTGGCGGGACGAATAATCTGGTCTAGGAAGCCACCTGGCCCGGCTGCGCCCATTTTGAGAAGAAGCTGACCCGCCGTGCCGACGACAAGGGCACCGCAAAGGAACAGCCAATGCATGACGTCCCCCGGTCTTGCGATCAGGAAATGGCGGCCGGCGGCCGCCCGCGCTCCACGGCCCGGATAAGACCCTGCGGCTTGCGGTTTGCGGTGAGGAACGTCCGTCCGAGATATTCGCCGATGATGCCGAGCATCACGAGCTGCACGCCAGAGAGCAGCAAGATCACCGTGATCGTGCTTGCCCAGCCTGTTGGCGGGTCGCCGAACAGCGCATGGCCGACCACGTACACAGCACCGAGAAGACCGAGGAACGCCATCGCGAGGCCGAGCACGACGGCAACACGAAGTGGCAAAAGCGAGAAGTTGAAGGCGAGGTTCAGCCAAAGCCGAACCAGGCGACGAAGCGTATAGTTAGAACGCCCGACGGCGCGCGGCAGATGCTGCACCTCCAGGGTGCCGATGCGTTGCGTCACCTGCATGATTAGGCCATCCACATAGGGGAAAGGCCCCTCGTAGCGCGTAATGCCATCCACCACGAGGCGGTTCATGCAGCGGAAGGAGGAGAGATAGACCCCGCGCGGTTTATCGAGCAGCACATCGGCAACCCAGTTGGCGAAGCGGCTGCCGAGATTGCGCCACCACGCGTGTTTCTTCCTAGCATAAAACGTGTAGACCACGTCGTGGCCGCGATCGCGACAGGCACGAAACAGACGAAGCACCTCCTCGGGCGGATTCTGCAGGTCATCGTCCATGGTAATGACGAACGAGCCGCGGGCGTATCTCAACCCCGTCATCACCGCATTATGTTCGCCATAGTTTCGCGCGTGCTCGATATACGTGATCGGCACGTCGGTGCTCTCCAGCAGTCTCCGGCACACTCGATCGCTGTCATCGGGGCTGCCGTCGTTGACCAGCACGATCTCCAGTCCGCCCTCGACCTTGAGCGAAGAGAGGGCTGAGACGAGCTGGCCAATCGTTCGTGCTCCGTTATAGACCGGAATGACGACAGAGAGTGCCGGTGTCACGGCCGGTTCGGCCGAGGCACCAGAAGCGTCGATGGCGAAGGGAGAAAGCATGGGACCCACCCGGTCACGCCGGTCGCTCGGCAACGGCGAGCAGGGAGCCGCCGGCCGGGAAGCGCACGCCGACCCTGACAAGCATGCCCTCCACCCCCGTCACCGCGCGGAACATCGCCTCGACCAGTGGCGGCATTAGGGCGACATCGCTCCGCGCCCAGCTTCCGCGGGCTAGCACCTTGCGCTGCAGCACCATCAACGGCAACAGGAGTGTGTTCCAATGCCACATCTCTCGCACAGCGAAGCCAGCCCGCCCGAGCACGGAGCGAAGTCTCGCCCCCGAATAGCGCCGCGCATTGTGCACGCGCTCGTCGTGCGCAGAGCGCAACCACTCGTGCGCCGGCAGGTTCAGCACCAGCGTTCCTCCCGGCGCCAGCACGCGACGGAACTCCGCCAGCGCTGCCGCCTCATCCACCAGACGATGGCACAGCACGTCGCAGGATGCGATCGCTCCGAAGGATCCTTGCTGGAACGGCAGGGCAGAGACAGAACCGATCACCAGCCGCGCCTTCGGCACCTTGCGCTGGGCCCGACGCACCGCCTCCGGCGTCACATCCACCCCGAAGACCTCGCGCTCAGGAAAGGCAGCGACGAGCCGCGCGAGCAACCCGCCCGTGCCGCAACCGGCATCCAGCAACGGCCGCCCGCTAGGACCCGGGCAGCGCGACAAAGCCGAGATGACCCGTGCGTGGAGGGCGCGGTACCACCACATCGCCCCCTCCACACGGTCCATCAGCTCGTATTCTTGCGGTTCCATCCGCCGCCAGTCGGATCACCAACGACCTAAGCTTTCGCTCGGCATCAATCGCTGCACCAGAGTGCTGAGACAATGGCAGGTGGCAATGGCGGACACATGGCAGTCCTGGCTTGGCCGCAGCATCACGCTGGACGACGAGATCGACCCAAGACGGCCAGCCTGGCTTGCCGCCACGCTCGGCGTCGCTCTCAGCGATGTCGCTCCTGACAACGTCCTGCCGCCGCTGTGGCACTGGATCCTGTTCCAGGACTGGCAGCCGCCTGCCCGGCTCGGGCCGGACGGGCACCCGAAGCGCGGCGGGTTTCTTCCCCCCATGCACCATCTGCCCCGGCGCATGTGGGCAGGGGGGAGGCTCGAGTTCCCCGGAAAGGTGCGGATCGGCGAACGGGTGCGCCGAACCAGCACCATCACGGCCATCACCGAAAAACACGGCACCTCCGGCCCACTCGTCTTCGTCACCGTCCGCCACAGGATCGAAGGGCCCCGCGGATGCGCGATCGAGGAGGAACAGGACATCGTCTATCGCTCTGCCGTCGGCCCAGCCCGCAAGGAGGCACCCCCGGAAGCCGTGCCCGACGGTGCGGTCATCGAGGAGATACTGCCCGATCCCGTGTTGCTGTTCCGCTACTCGGCGCTCACGGGTAACGGCCATCGCATTCATTACGATGCCGACTATGTGCGGCAGGTCGAGGGCTATCCCGGCCTCGTCGTGCACGGGCCTCTGCTAGCGACCCTGCTTGCCGGCCTTGCCCGGCGCCTTCGCCCGCTCCAGCGGCTGGCCCGCTTCTCCTTCCGTGCGTTGCGCCCTGCCTTCGCAGGCGAACGGCTGACGCTCGTTGGGGTGCCGAACGGGCAACGCGTCAGTCTCTCGGCGCGCGACCCTAGCGGCGCCGTCACGATGGCAGCAGAGGCCGAGTTTGCTTGAGCCCGGCGAGGGCGAGCTGGGCCGTACCGACCGCTGCCTCTTCCGATCGGGCAGGCAGGACCGGCACACCGAGGATGCGCGCGCGAAGAGCAGTCCAGACGGCATTGCGTGCCCCGCCTCCTGTTGTGCGAACGGAACGGAGAACCGGCGCCCCAAGCTCAGCCAGAGCGCGATAGCCTTCTGCCTCGATGCGCGCGATGCCTTCCAGCAGCCCCTGCAAGAACAGTGCGTCGTCGGCAGGACGGGGGGCGAGCCGAGGCGGCAGGGCAGGGTCGTTGCGGGGGAAGCGCTCTCCGGCCGCCAGCAGCGGGTAATAGTCGAGCCCGGAAGGCCGCTGCGGGTCAATCTGGACCGAAAGTCGCGCGATCGTCTGTGGATCGAAGAAGCGGGCGAGCACCGCTCCGCCCGTATTGGAAGCGCCGCCCGCGAGCCAAGATCCGGCGAGGCGGTGGCTGTACACGCCGCGCGCGCCATCCGCCACCGGCACGGGAGAAAGGAGTTTCACCGCGAGCGTCGAGCCGAGCGCAGTCACCCCCTCGCCCGCTTCGGTCGCACCGGCGGCCAGGAAAGCGGCGCAGGAATCCGTGGTGCCGGCGATGACGAGCGCTCCGGCCCTCAACCCTGTCTCGCGCGCGGCATGATCCGTGACCGTTCCGATCGACTCTCCGGCAGGCACGACGCGCGGCAGAAGCGCGGGATCGAGAACGCTGGCGATCCAGTCCGGCCAGCGGCGCGAAACGGGGTCGTAGCCAGTCTTCAGCGCGTTGTTCTCGTCCGCCACCGGCGCACCGCCGTGCAGAAGGGCGGCAAGCCAATCCGCCTGATGGGCGAGACCGACCACGCCGTGGCGCCGCGAGAGGGCGCGCGCGCGGACGAGCGGCGAGGTCGCGCCTCGCGCTGGGCTGTCCCTCGGCGCGACGACGGCGACAGCGGCGACATCTTCCGCCTCGCCGCGCTCGTCGTACATCGAAACAGCGATCGGTGTCGCGTCTTCGCCGAGGGCGAGGAGCGTGCCGGAGGTGCCGGCGACCGCGATTGCGTCGGCGGAAGCCGGGTCGACCTCGCGGGCGAGGTGCGCGAGCACGTCTCGCAACGCCGCTACCCAGCCGACAGGGTCGCGTTCGGACGCCCTCGCATACCGGACGGCGGCAAACGCGATCGGCTCGCCCGCTTGGTCGACCATGGCAGCGCGCAGCCCGGACGTGCCACAGTCTATACCCAAGGCACGCATGCCATACTGCCCCCGCCTGAGGCACACATTGACGCGTCGCGCTCAGGCGGCGACAGGTTGCCCCCGCAGGGCGGCGATGGCGCGATGATAGGGTGGACGTCCAAACACGGCTGAGCCCGCAACCAGCACATCTGCTCCGGCCTCGATGACGAGCGGAGCGGTTTCGGGCGTGATACCGCCGTCAACCTCGATGTGGATCGCACGCCCATCGATCATGCGCTTCAGCCGCCGAATCTTCTCGATCTGGGATGGGATAAAGGACTGGCCACCGAAGCCTGGGTTAACCGTCATCACCAGCACAAGGTCTATGCGATCGAGCACATAGGCGACCGCGTCCTCCGGCGTGGAGGGGTTGAGCGAGACCCCAGCTTTCTTGCCCAAGGCGGCGATGGCCTGCAGCGTGCGGTCGAGATGCGTCGTCGCCTCAGCGTGCACGATGATCCGATCTGCCCCAGCCTTGGCAAAGGCTTCCAGATATGGGTCCACCGGAGCGATCATCAGGTGGGTGTCGAAGCACTTCGCCGAGTACTTGCGGATGGCGCGCACAATGTCGGGGCCGAAGGTGATGTTGGGCACGAAGTGCCCGTCCATCACGTCGAGATGGATCCAGTCCGCGCCCGCCTCGTCCACCTCACGCACCTGCTCGCCGAGACGTGCGAAGTCGGCAGACAGGATGGAGGGAGCGATCAGAGGGCGCATGGCTCAAGCCTGGTGTTCAGCGTTGGCGAAGACGCGCCTGGCCAGGATCTCCTCCGGACGGATGGTGATCAAGTCCTCGGCGGTTAGCTTGCTGCCGCGACTCTCGAACAGCCGCACGGCTTGACGCAAGCGAGCGCGATCGAGCGCCTTGCGCACGGAGCGCGCGTTGGAGAAGTGCGGCTGGCGCATGCGGATCTCGAGATAACGCGCGAAGGCCTCGCGCGCCTCGGGCGAGAAACGGTAGTTCATGCGCTCGAGCATCAGCTCGGCGATCCGCATCAGCTCCTCATGCGTGTAGTCGGGGAACTCGATGTGATGTGCGATGCGCGAGCGGAAACCTGGGTTGGAGGTGAAGAATCGCTCCATTCGATCGGCATAGCCGGCGAGGATCACAACCAGGTCCTCGCGCCGGCTTTCCATCACCTGCAGGAGGATCTCGATCGCCTCCTGACCGTAGTCGCGCTCATTCTTGGGGCGATACAGGTAGTATACCTCGTCGATGAACAGCACGCCACCCATCGCCTTCTTCAGCACCTCCTTCGTCTTGGGCGCGGTGTGGCCAATGTACTGCCCGACGAGGTCGTCGCGCGTGACGGAGACGAGATGGTTGGAGCGGATGTAGCCCAAACGGTGAAGAATATCTGCCATCCGTTGCGCCACTGCCGTCTTGCCCGTTCCTGGATTACCGGTGAACGACATGTGCAAGGTGGGCGGCGTGGTGGCGAGACCGAGGTCACGCCTGACCTTGTCGACCAGGAGCAGGGCCGCGATCTCGCGGATGCGGCGTTTCACCGGCACGAGGCCAACGAGGTCGCGATCGAGTTCCTCAAGCACCGCGCCGACACCGGAGGTGTCGAACGCGGCGCCGAGATCGACCGGCGTGGCGCAGAGCGGTGCCTCCGGCATCGGCCCTCGCTCCGTCAGGCGCCGTAACGCTCGCCGGCCGGCTTGCTCGCTGCGGCGTACGAGCGGGTGGTGTAGCGAATGTGTCGCCCATCCACCTCCTGACGATCGAGAAAGAACCCAGGCTCTTGGTCAGGCCGATCGGTGATGAAGGACAGCCGGAGCAACTCCCAGGTGTGGGTGGAGTCGAATGCCGAGATGCGGATGTAGGCCCGCCCCTTGTGCACCTTGCGGCACTCGTTGAGCTCGTACATCACCGCTGCCGGGTCCTTGAGATCAAACATCGGCAAGCCCCACATCTCCTAATAGGTGTTGCGGGGGTGCGGGTCATCGGTGAACTCAATGTTCACCGCCCAACCCTTGCTGATGCAGTAGGCAACCTGCTTGGCGATCTGTTCGTCGGTCAGGTCGGGCAGGAAGCTGAAGGTTCCTTGCGTCAGTCGCATGATCGGGTCTCCTCCTCGCGCGTTTCAGACCGCGGTCGGGGTGGGAACGAAGTCGGGGGTGTCGGTGGAGGCGTAGTTGAAGGTGACGTCCTTCCACACCTCGAGGGCTTGAGCGAGTGGCTTGCGCCAGCGCGCCGCCTCCTGGAGGATCTGCGGCCCTTCCGCCATGATGTCGCGACCTTCGTTGCGCGCGAGCACCATTGCCTCCAATGCCAGGCGGTTCGCGGTCGCACCGGCCGCGATACCCATCGGGTGGCCGATCGTCCCACCGCCGAATTGCAGCACGCAGTCCTCGCCCAACAGGGTAAGGAGCTGGTGCATCTGCCCGGCATGGATGCCACCCGACGCGACGGGCATCACCTTGCGGGTCGACACCCAATCCTGGTCGAAGAACAGACCGTGCTCGAGACGCATCTTGTTGTAGCTCTCTAGGCAGATGTCGTAGTAGCCGCGCGTGGTATGCGGATCGCCCTCCAGTTTGCCGACCACGGTGCCGGCGTGGATGTGATCAACGCCCGCGAGGCGCATCCACTTTGCAATCACGCGGAATGACACTCCGTGCGACTTCTGTCGCGTGTAGGTCGAATGACCGGCGCGATGCAGGTGCAAAATCATGTCATTCTTGCGCGCCCACTTCGACATCGACTGGATGGCGGTAAAGCCGACGACAAGGTCGATCAGAATGATCACGCTGCCGAGCGATTTGGCGAACTCGGCGCGCTCGTACATCTCTTCCATCGTAGCGGCGGTCACGTTCAGGTAGGTCCCCTTCACCTCGCCGGTGACCGCTTGGGCGCGATTGACCGCCTCCATGCAGTAGAGGAAACGGTCGCGCCAATGCATGAAAGGCTGGCTATTGATGTTCTCGTCGTCCTTGGTGAAGTCGAGCCCGCCCTTCAGCGCCTCGTACACCACGCGGCCGTAATTGCGTCCGGACAGACCGAGCTTCGGCTTGACGGTGGCGCCAAGGAGCGGGCGGCCAAACGTGTCGAGCCGCTCGCGCTCGATGACCACACCTGTGGGTGGCCCATCGAAGGTTTTCACATAGTGGGGGAGCAGCCGCATGTCCTCGAGACGCAGAGCCTTGAGCGGCTTGAAGCCGAACACAGTGCCGATGATCGAGGCGGCGAGGTTGGCGATCGAGCCGGGCTCGAACAGATCCAGATCGTAGGCGATGTAGGCGAAGTAGGAACCGGGCTGGCCGGGAACCGGGTCGATCCGGTAGCAGCGTGCGCGATCCTTGTCAAACGCGGGCAGACGGTCAGTCCATACCACCGTCCAGGTTGCCGTGGAGGACTCGCCGGCGACAGCAGCCGCCGCTTCCTCGGGATCAACCCCATCCTGCGAAGTGACGCGGAAGCAGGCCAGAATGTCCGTGTCCTTGGGCTGGTATTCGAGGTCGAAATAGCCCATTTGTTTTGTACTCAAGGACGCCGGCATCGTTCCGGCCACGCTCCTTTTTCGGAACTGCCATCTGCACGTTTATGGAACTGTCTCCTAGTTCGAGTTTGCTTCCTTTTGCCGCGCGGCCGGGCTTCCCTGCCGACGCCCTCCCCTATGCCGCGCGCGCCACCGCTGCACACACCGCAGGATCGAGTTCACCTGAAGCGTAGCGCTTGGCCATCGCCGCAAGCGGCAGAGGTTTGATCTTCTTTGCCTGGCCTGCGGTGCCGAATTCCTCGAAGCGCTGCGCGCAAAGCTTGGTGAGTGCGGCCATTGCCGGCTTGAGGAAATTGCGCGGATCGAACTCGCCCTTCTTTTCCATCGCCACACGGCGGAATTCGGCTGTCATCGCGATGCGGCAGTCGGTGTCGATGTTAATCTTGCGCACGCCATGCCTAATCCCCTCCTGGATCTCGCTCACCGGAACGCCCCAGGTCTGCGGCATTTCGCCACCGAAGCGGTTGAACAGATCCTGCAGCTCTTGCGGCACTGAGGAGGAGCCATGCATCACGAGATGCGTGTTGGGCAGCCGCTCATGGATCGCGCGCACCACATCCATGGCCAGGATGTCGCCCGTCGGCTTGCGCTTGAACTTGTAGGCGCCGTGCGAGGTTCCGATCGCGACCGCGAGCGCGTCAACACCCGTCCGCGCGACGAAGTCCTTCGCCTGGTCAGGGTCGGTCAGCAGCTGTTCGCGAGACAGCGCGCCTTCCGCCCCGTGCCCGTCCTCCTTCTCGCCGTGCCCGGTCTCGAGCGAACCGAGGCAGCCCAGCTCACCTTCAACGGAAACACCGACCCAGTGCGCCATCTCGACCACCTTGCGGGTCACTTCAAGATTGTACTCATAGGAGGCTGGCGTCTTGCCGTCCTCCTCGAGCGATCCGTCCATCATCACGGAGGTGAAACCGACCTGGATGGCGGAGAGGCACGTCGCTGGCTTGTCGCCGTGGTCGAGGTGCAAGCAAACAGGAATGTCGGGATACATCTCGACAGCGGCGGTCACCATCGCGCGCAGAATAGCATCACCTGCATAGGCGCGTGCCCCGCGCGAGGCCTGAAGGATAACGGGGCTCTCAGTCTTTGCCGCCGCCTCCATGATGCCGCGCAGCTGTTCCATGTTGTTGATGTTGAAGGCCGGCACGCCGTAGCCGTGTTCGGCCGCATGGTCGAGAAGCTGGCGAAGCGTGATGAAGGCCATGATCGCGTCCTTTCCTCGTATATCGTTCGGACCCTCGAGCCTCTCTCCTACGCAGCGGCAAGGCGCGTGCGCGCGAGCCGCTCCTTGGCGAGCCGGACGAGCGAGTCGACGGTGAAGCCGAAGTGGCGGAAAAGGTCAGGCCCAGGCGCCGAGGCGCCAAAGGTCGCGATGCCGAGCACATCCTCCTCGCTGGCGACATAGCGCGTCCAGCCAAAGGGCGAGGCGGCCTCAACCGCGATTCGTGGCGCTGCACCCAGAACAGCTGCACGATACTCCGTGCTTTGGCGATCGAAGAGCTCGAAGCACGGAAGCGAGACGACCGCGACCGGAACTCCTTCCGCCTGCAGCGCCTTGCGTGCCTCGACGGCAAGAGAAACCTCCGAGCCGGTCGCAAGGATGGTCAAAGCGCGCGGTCCGCCTTCAGCTTCGGCGAGCACGTACCCGCCCTTAGCACAAAGGTTCTCAGACGACGGCTGCGTACGGAGCGCAGGCAGGTTCTGCCGCGTCAGCGCCAGCACCGACGGCATTTCTGGCCCCGTCAAAGCCGCCTCCCAGCACTCCGCCGTCTCCACGGCATCCGCCGGGCGGAAGACGAGTAGGCCCGGCATCGCACGCAAGGAGGCGAGATGCTCGATCGGCTGATGCGTTGGCCCATCCTCGCCGAGCCCGATCGAGTCATGTGTCATAACGTAGATGACGCGCAATTTCATCATCGCCGAAAGGCGAATCGCGTTGCGAGCATAGTCGGAGAAGACCAGGAACGTTCCGCCATATGGGATGAAACCGCGATGCAATGCGATGCCGTTCATCCCCGCAGCCATCCCGAACTCGCGCACACCCCAATGGATATAGCGGCCTGAGAAGTCGCCAGGCTTGATGGCCGGCGTCGACGCGGTAACGGTGTTGTTTGAGTGCGTGAGATCAGCCGACCCGCCGATCAGTTCCGGCACAGCGGCAGTCAGCGCTTGCAGCGCCGCTTCGGAGGCCTTGCGCGAGGCGACAGTTGGCTTTTCGGCGAGCAGCCTCTCGATATGGGCAGCGATCGCCTGTCTCACGGCCGGAGCGATCTCGCCAACCTCGCCACGACGGAACGCCTCGCGCGTCTCGGCAGGTGCCGCGGCAAGCCGCTTTTCCCACGCCTCGCGTGCAGGCCGGCCGCGCGCACCGGCGGCACGCCAGGCCTCGAGGATGGGCGCGGGAACTTCAAAGGGCGGCCAGGGCCAGCCAAGCCGCTCGCGCGCTGCCGCCACCTCGGCCGCCCCGAGGGGCGCGCCGTGTGTCGATTCCGAACCCTGCTTGTTCGGCGCACCAAAACCAATGATGGTGCGGCACGCAATCAGCGAGGGGCGGGGGTCGCTGATCGCCGTCTCGATCGCGGCGGCCACCGCCTCCATGTCGTGGCCGTCAACGCGCTGCACATGCCACCCGCACGCAGCGAACCGCGCACAATGATCATCCGACACCGCAAGCGAGGTCGGCCCGTCGATCGAAATCCCGTTGTCGTCAAAGAGCACGATCAGTCGGCCAAGCTTGAGGTGCCCCGCGAGCGAAATCGCCTCGTGGCTCACTCCTTCCATCAGGCAGCCATCGCCAGCGACGACGAAGGTGCGGTGATCGACGAGCGCGTCGCCGAAGCGAGCGTTGCGCATCCGCTCTGCAATAGCCATCCCGACCGCGTTGGCGAGCCCCTGGCCGAGAGGGCCCGTCGTCGTCTCCACGCCGGGCGTGTGTCCATACTCGGGGTGGCCCGGCGTGAGCGAGCCAAGTTGCCGGAAGCGGCGGATCTCCTCCATCGTCATCCCCGGGAACCCGGTGAGGTGAAGGAGAGCGTAGAGCAGCATCGATCCGTGCCCGGCGGAAAGTACAAACCGATCGCGATCCGGCCAGTCGGGGGCGGCGGCGTCGTATTTGAGGAAGCGGGTCCAGAGCACGGTAGCCACATCCGCCATGCCCATCGGCATGCCAGGATGGCCGGACTTCGCATTCTCCACCGCATCCATGGCAAGCGCCCGGATCGCATTCGCCATCATCCGCAACTCGACTGCCGTCGTGCCGTTCATCCTCGCCCGCCCTCACGCCAAATCCTGTCCCCCGCTCCTTCGGCGTCAGTGCCGCGCCCGACGCGCACGATCGACGAGCTGCAGCACGATCGGCGTCATGATCAGCTGCATCGCCAAATCCTGCTTCGCACCCGGAATGACGATGGAGTTGGCCCGACTCATGAAGCTGCCCGGGATCATCGACAGCAGATAGGGAAAGTCGATGCCGCGCGGGTTCTTGAATCGGATCACCACCATCGATTCATCGGGGGTGGGGATCCAGCGGGCGATGAAAGGGTTGGAGGTATCAACCGTGGGCACGCGCTGGAAGTTGATGTCGGTCTCTGCGAACTGCGGACAGATGTAGCGCACATAGTCCGGCATCCGTCGCAGGATGGTGTCCATCACCGCCTCAGTAGAATAGCCACGCGCGGCGCGGTCGCGATGGATCTTCTGGATCCACTCCAAGTTAATCACCGGCACGACACCGATCTTGAGGTCGGCGAGTGCGGCGAGATTCACCTTGTCGGTCACCACGCAGCCGTGCAGACCTTCGTAGAACAGCAGATCGGTCTTCGGCGGCAACTCCTCCCAGGGCGTGAAGCTACCCGGCGGAGAGCCGTAAAGTTCAGCCTCCCGCTCGTCGTGCACGTAGTGGCGCGTGCGCCCTGTGCCGTTGGTGCCATACTGGATGAAGATCTCCTGCAGCTCCTCGAGCAGATTCGCCTCGACCCCGAAATGGCTAAAGTGCTTGTTCCCGGCCGCCTCGGCTTCCGCCATCTTCTGCCGCATCTCAGCGCGGTCGTAGCGGTGGAAGGCATCGCCTTCTATCCACGCCGCGGTGATGCCTTCACGGCGGAAGATCTGATCGAAGGTATGCTTGACCGTGGTTGTCCCGGCGCCAGAGGAGCCCGTGACGACGATGATCGGGTGCTTGACGGACATATCGCGCGCAATCGCCAGGGGACAGCACAGGGTCAGGACTTGAACAAGCTGCGTTCACCGAACAGAGGCCTCTGCCCCCCCGTCGGAATGACGCCAGCATTGTGCATAGCCGTCACCCGCTCGACCTTGTCGCGCGAGCCGTAGATCAGCGGGACGCGCTGATGGATTGATTGCGGAACGAGATCGAGGATTCGGTTGAACCCGTCGGTCGCCGCCCCGCCCGCTTGCTCCATGACGAAGGCGATTGGGAAGCCCTCGTACAGAAGGCGCAGCCGCCCGCGCTCGTAGCCGCGGCGCGAATCCGAGGGATAGAGGTAAATGCCGCCGCGCAGCAGGATGCGAAGCGCTTCGCCGACCGAACAAGCAAGCCAGCGCATGTTGTAATCCACACCGCTCGGCCCGCTCGATCCCGCAATCAGCTCCTCGATGTAGGTGCGGATCGGCAGCGTCCAGTGCCGCATATTGGAGGCGTTGATCGCGTATTCGGGCTTCCATGCCGGCACTTGCACTTTAGGATGCGTCAGCCGCCACTCGCCTGAGGGGCGATGCAAGGTAAACAGGTCAGTGCCCTCGCCAAGCGAGAGGGCGAGCACAGTGGCCGGGCCGTAGACGGCGAAGCCGGCCGCGAGCTGCGCCGTGCCGGGCTGGAAGAAGGCTCGCGCTGGATCGGCAGAATCGGTCACGGGAAGTAGCGAGAAGATGCTGCCGACCAGCATGTTCTGCTCGATGTTGTTCGAGCCATCGAGAGGGTCCATCGCCACCGCGAGCGGCCCTGCCTTGCCGGTAAGCTTCGCCTCGTCCATCTCCTCGGAGACAACGGCGGCAACCGGGCAGGGCTCGAGGTGGCGGAGGAAGATCTCGTTCGACCGCACGTCGAGCACCTTCTGTCCGTCGCCATCGCTGGAGGCACCCACCACCTCCGACATCCGCCCGGCGAGAGACCCGAGAGCCAGCAGCTCCGCGAGCTCGATCGTGGCGGTGGCAAGCGCGGCCACGGTCTCAGCGACCGCAATGCGGCGCGGATCAGCCGCGCTGAATGCCTCGAGATGCTCACGCAGCGTGGTCACAGGCCGTTCCTCCTCTGGCATCCTGGTTCGGTCGCTCCCGCCACGCGGGTGCCCCTACCTTCGTTACCGCGAAACTAGCGGCCTTCCGCCCTCACGCAAACTCTTTTACTCTTTCCTGAAATGAAAGAGAATCTTTCGTCCTTCGCGCGGCGCGTCTCGTTGCGGCAGCTGCGCGCCTTCGGCGCGCTGGTGGCCGAAGGCTCGGTCAGCGCCGCCGCGCACCGTCTTGCCCTTACCCCGCCCGCCATCAGCCAGCAGCTGCAGAAACTCGAGGAGGCCGTGGGCGGCATCACCCTCTACGAACGCTGCCCGAATGGCCTGCGTGTCACAGACGCCGGCCGAGAAATCCTCGCCGCGCTGGAACGGGTCGAGGCCGCTCTCGCCGATGCCGCAGCGGGGCTTGAGGCTTTGCGCGGAATTTCTGCGGGCCGGGTAGCGGTCGGCGTCATCAGCACCGCCAAGTACTTCACTCCACCGGCACTTGCCGCCTTCAAACGGGCGCACCCGGGGGTCGATCTCGTCATCCGCATTGGCAATCGCGAAGCAATCCTGGCTGCCTTGCGCAGTTTCGAACTCGACCTCGCCATCACGGGTTATCCGCCTGAAGACTTCCCGACACAGCGCGCCATCCTCGGGCCCAATCCCCACGTGATCATCGCCGCTCCCGACCACCCTCTGGTTGGGCAGCGCAACCTTCCCCTGAGCGTGGTCGGGCGCGAGACGATCCTGTTGCGTGAGCCGGGCTCCGGCACGCGTGCCCTCCTCAAACGCCTCTTCCCGGAGGAGCCGCCGCTTGGGCCTCGCATCGAAATCGGCTCAAACGAGACGATCAAGCAAGCCGTCATGGCGGGCATGGGTATTGCGCTCATTTCCGCCCATACCTGCGCGGCAGAGCTTGCCGACGGCCGGCTCGCCTTGATCGAGGCGGAAGGGCTGCCGATCGTGCGGCAATGGTTCGTCATCCGACGCGCCGACAAGCGGCTGTTGCCGGCGGCGGAAGCACTCTGGCAGCACCTTGTCGCCTCGGCCCCTCACTATCTGCCGCGCCTGCCCGCTCAGTCTCCTGCGTCAGAGCGCGATCCGGCGGCGGCGCGAGACGAAGGGATCGCCTAGCCGGGCCGCCGTCGGACACATCGTTCGGTTCAGGCCGGCGACGATTTGGCGAGGCGTGTTCGCCGCGACGTCAAGCCTTATTGAGCGAAGCGGATCAGAGCGAACCATTGGCCTCGCGCTTGGGTTGTATCCCGCAGCCGGCCCCTGCCATCGAGCGTGAGCGTGCGGCGCATCACCGTATCCGCAAGATTGCCACCGATGATCTCGGCCCTAGTTAGGCTCGCCTGCACCACGATGTCGCCGTGGCTGGTAAAGGGGTCAACTGCGAGCGCCCGTGCGTAAGTGATCGGGCGATCGGGCGCGCCATCGCCAATCCCTACCCGCCATTGCACGACAATGTCGCCGCGCTGCAGCGCCGCCGCCTCGATCGGGATCGCGTAATAGGGCTGATTGCCGCCGGCTTCGGCACGCGCGATCGCATCACGCACATAGGTGGAGTGCCACTCGCAATAGGCAAACCAAGGCGCTCCGCGCGTGGCCTGCCACACCCCCGCCCCGATAAAGGCGGCCGACCAGGCCCAGCGGTCGCCATTCGCATCCGTTGTTCGCCCGTCCACGTGGCGATAGGCGGGCCGGCCGGCGGCGTCGCCGACGATTCGCCAGTAGTCCGCAATCCAGCGGCTGCACGGCTCCTCATCCTCGAGCCGGCCGAGGAAACGCGCCTCTTCGGCTTCCGCCCAGGCGGCGAGGCGTTCCGCGATCGTATTCATCACCCTCCCTCCGCGCGCCGCCTCCATCTCCGCCGTTGCGGCCACTGACGCGGCGATGCATCTGCGAACAGTTCTCCGTCGCCACCGCCTCAGACAAGCCCCGTGGAGCTCGCTCATGATCGCTGCCCTCACCCTGCTACTCGTCTGCCAGCTCGTGGGCGAAGTCGCCGCCCGTGCGCTCGGACTGCCCCTGCCGGGGCCCGTTCTCGGCATGATCTTGCTCGCTGTGGGCCTACTCGCCCGCGGCGGCGACCCGCCGGCTGAGCTCGCCGCCGTGGCAGATGGTCTCCTGCGCAACTTGGGCCTGTTGTTCGTGCCGGCGTCGGTCGGGGTGGTGCTGCACCTCGACCTGCTTGCCCGCGCCGCCGCACCGATCGCGCTTGCGGTGCTCGCCGGCACGCTCGCGGCGATCGGCTTCACCGGGTTGCTCACCGCGCGGCTTCTCCGCGCGCGGGGAGGCCGCGATGCGACCTGAACTCACCGAGCTCTGGGTCTACCTCGCCGCCTCGCCGCTTGCCGCTCTGACGGTGACGCTGGCAGCGTGGCTCGGGGCGGTTCGCCTGCACGCCGCGCTGCGTGGCAGTGCCCTGGTCAACCCGGTTCTGGTTGCAGCGCTGCTGCTGGTCGCCCTGCTGCTCGTATCCGGCATCGAATACCGCGCATATTTCGAGGGCGCGCAATTCGTGCACTTCCTGCTCGGCCCCGCCACCGTGGCGCTCGCCGTGCCGCTGGTGCGCCAGTGGCGCCTGCTGAGGGCCTCGGGGCCCGCCCTCGCCATCGCACTCGTCAGCGGCAGCGTCTTTGCCTCTGCCTCAGCCGTTGCCATCGGTTGGGCGTTCGGCGCCGACCGTGCCGTGCTCGCCACCCTCGCCCCGAAGGCGACCACTACGCCCGTCGCCATGGGGATCGCAGAACAGATCGGTGGGATTCCGAGCCTGACCGCGGTCGTCGTCATTCTCTCAGGCATCGCCGGCGCCACCCTCGGCCCCGTGCTTCTTTCGCTTTTGCGGGTGCAGGACTGGCGCGCGCGCGGGTTTGCAGTCGGGCTCGCCGCGCATGGCATCGGCACCGCCCGCGCCATCTCTGTCAACGAGACGGCCGGTGCCTTCGCCGCCCTCGCCATGGGGCTGAATGCGCTCGCCACCGCTCTGCTGCTGCCTCTGGTCTGGGCACTCGCGGAGCGTTGATCCTGCTCGATTGTCCGAACAGGCTTGCCGACCGACCGTCCGGACGGCATGTCGCAGGGCAGCATGTTGCACCAGCCCACCGAAACCCGGGACACGCGCGAACGCATCCTGGACGCTGCTGAAACCGTGGTGGCCGAACGCGGCGTCGCTGCCCTCTCGCTCGAGGCTGTCGCTGCCGCAGCGGGCGTGAGCAAGGGCGGGCTTTTGCACCACTTCCGGTCAAAGGAAGCCCTGCTCACCGCGCTGGTCGAGCGGATGGTGGCAGAGATGCGGGCAGGTTACGACGCTTTTGCTGCCGGCGAACCCGAAGGGCCTGGCCGGCACACCAGGGCCTGCATCGCTTGGGCTCTGCGGCCGAGCCCGGAACAGCGCACGCGCGACCTACGCCTGGCCGCAGCTCTCTTGTCCGCCCACGCGCACGACCCGGGCCTGATCGAGCCGGTGCGACGGGAACATGCCCGCATCCGCGCCGCCATCGCCGATGACGGCCTCCTACCCGGCCACGCACACGCGGTGCTCGCCGCCGCAGACGGCATCTTCCTCGCCAAGGTGTTCGGCCTGTGGTCGCCAGACGAAACCCTCGCCAGGGCGATCGAGGCCGCACTCAGATCTCTTGCCAAACCATGCTGAGACCTCTCCTCTTTGGCTTGTTTGCCCTCGCCCTTGTGCCGGCGGCGACCTTCATCGTCATCCGCGAACGAATCCCCGCACCGGTCGATGCCCGGGCAGGGTGGAGTGCTTCGGCCTCAGTCGTGGCCAGCGTCGGGGCACTCGGACGGATCGAGCCTGCCAGCCGCGTCCTTCGCCTTTCGCACGGCGCGGGGCCGGAAGGAGCGCGGGTGGGGCGGCTGCTCGTGCGCGAGGGGGAGGAGGTGCGCGCCGGACAGCTGCTCGCCGAATTCCATGATCTCCCGCGCAAGGAGGCCGCACTCGCCCAGGCCGAAGCCGCCCTTGCGCTTGCCGAGGCGCGACTTGCCCGCATCCTCGCCGCCGGCCGCGACACCGAGGTCGCCGCGGCCCGCGCCCGCCTCGCCGCCGCCCAGGCAGCGGAGGAGAATGCCGTGCGCGAGGCCCGCCGAGCCGAAGCCCTCCTGCGCACTGCGGCCGGCAACCAGGCAGCCTGGGACCGCGCCCGCTTCGCCGCCGCCCAGGCGACCGCCGAACGCTCCCGCGCGGAGGCGGAACTCGAGGCCCTGCTTGCCCCCCGCGCCGAGGACGTGGCGGTAGCCCGGGCCGAGGTCGCCCAGGCACGCTCGGCGGTCGCCGAAGCACGCGCAGCGCGCGACCTCGCCCTGCTCGTCTCGCCGATCGACGGCACGGTGCTGAAGATCCACGCCCGCGAGGGCGAGCGCGTTGGAAGTGACGGGGTGCTCGAGCTCGCCGACCTCACGGCCTTCGAGGTGGTGGCGGAGGTCTACGAGACCGACCTGCCGCGCGTGCGGCTCGGCGCCACGGCGGACGTCCTGGTCCCGGGCGAACCGCGTCCCTTCCCCGCCCGCGTGGTCGATCTCGGCTGGCGGGTTGGACGGCAATCCGTGGTCTCGCCCGACCCGGTCGCCGCCATCGACTCGCGCGTGGTCGAAGTGCGGCTCAGGCTCGACCCCGCCGCCAACGAGGCCGTGCGACGCCGCACCAACATGCAGGTCCAGGTGGCGATTAGGCCGTGAACGAGCTTGCGCCCCTCGCCCGCGCTTCGCCCGTGCTGGCGACAGCCCCGGCGGCGGCAATCCAACCGCCGCCCGCGCCCGGGTTTCGCCTGCCGTTCCGCCTCGCCTGGCGTCAGCTTCGCCACGAACCTGCCCGCCTCGCCGCCGCGCTCTCCGGCGTCGTGTTCGCCACCCTGCTGATCTTCATGCAGATCGGGTTCAAGAACGCGCTGTTCGACAGTGCGGTGCTGGTGCAGAACTCGCTGCAGGCCGACCTCTTCCTCATGCACCGCAATACCGAGGCGCTCTGGCGGTCAGCCTCCTTTCCGCGCGCGCGCCTCGCCCAGGCGCTGGCGCTTCCCGAGGTCGAGCGAGTGACACCGCTCTACGTCGCCAATGTACCGTGGCGGAACCCCGAGACGGGACTCAACCGCACACTGCTTCTGTTCGGGGTCGATCCCACCGCGCGTCTCCTCGGCTTCCACGGTTTGGATGATGCGGCCTGGCACGCCATCACTCGCCCCGACACCATTCTGTTCGACGAACGTGGCAAGCCTGAGTTCGGCCCCATCCGCTCGCTGCTCGCACAGGGGTCATTTTTCGGCGAGCTCAACCGCAAGCGAGTCGAGGTCGTCGGAAGCTTCGGGCTCGGTGCCACCTTCTCCTCAGAATCGAATGCCATCGCGTCCGAAACAACATTCTGGCGCATCGCCTCGGGGCGCAACCCTGCGCAGGTTGACGTGGGCGCGATCGTGCTAAAGCCAGGGGCGAATGTTGCTACAACGAAACGCGCACTGCAGGCCCTACTTCCCGATGACGTGATGGTGTTCACACGGGCCGAGCTTGCACAGTTCGAACGGGACTACTGGGCCAAAGTCGCGCCCGTCGGCTTCATCTTCGGGCTTGGTGTCGCGATCGGCCTCGTTGTCGGCTGCGTGATCGTCTATCAGATCCTGTTTTCGGACATCTCGCGTCACTTGGGCGAATACGCCACGCTGAAGGCCATGGGCTACACCAACGGCTACCTCGCACGCGTGGTGATGTCGGCTGCCTTTATTCTTGCCGTGCTCGGCTTTATCCCGGGGTTTATGCTCAGTCTCGGGCTCTATGAGATCGCGACCGCGCAAATCTTCATTCCCCTGCACATGACGATCCCGCGCGCCTCCTTCGTCTTTGGCCTCATCCTCGTCATGTGCGTCGTCTCGGGGCTGATTGCGATCCGCAAGCTACGCGATGCGGATCCGGCGGACATGTTCCGATGAATGCGGTCGAAATCCGTGGCCTGAGCCATCGCTACGGTGCGGGCCCGACCGCACTGACCGTGCTGCACGATCTCGACCTCACCATCCCTGCTGGCGAGATCGTGCTGCTCACTGGCCCATCTGGCTCCGGCAAGACGACCCTACTTACCCTGATTGGCGCCCTGCGCGCGGTGCAGACAGGCTCCTGCCGCGTGCTCGGGATCGAACTTTCCAAAGCGGACGAGCGGACGCGCGTTGCGCTCCGCCGCCGCATCGGCTTCATCTTCCAACACCATAATCTGCTGAGCTTCCTGACCGCGCGCGAGAACGTGGCGATGGCCCTCGAACTTGACCCGGACCTCGACGAGGCAGAGCGCCTGACGCGCGCTGAGGCGATGCTGCAGGCGGTCGGCCTCGCCGACAAGGTGGACGCCTATCCTGCCGTACTCTCGGGCGGGCAGCGCCAGCGCGTTGCCATCGCGCGGGCGCTAGTGCACGAACCGGGACTGATCCTGGCCGACGAACCGACTGCAGCCCTGGACAGCAAGACAGGGCACGAGACGATGGCGCTGTTGCAGCACCTCGCCAAGGAACGTGGCCGAACAGTCTTCATCGTCACCCACGACCCGCGGATCCATGATATTGCCGACCGCATCGTCGCGATGGAGGACGGCCAACTTGTTCAGCCTGCGACGCACTGAAGTCGGTTTGACTGGTCATCGGCAGCGGAGGAGCCCGAGGTGATCCCAAGCCTCGATCGCTGGTTGAGAAAACAGGAGCGCTGGCGCAAACCTGTCAAGCCACTCCCCGATCCTCCGCCGCTCTGGCACGCGCTCCCCGCCGAGGAGGCAATCACCTGGTTCGAGGTCGGGCCCGAAGGTCTGAGTGAGCGCGAAGGCATCGTCCGCCTCGGGATCTACGGCCCGAACCTGCTGCCTGACCCTCCCCGCCCCTCGAGCCTTCGCCGCTTCCTGGCCCAGTTCGAGAATGTCCTAATTCAAGTCCTGCTCGTTGCAGGGGTGGTAACAGCACTGATCGGACATTGGGTGGACGCGACGGTGATCGTCGCTGTCTGTGTGATCAACGCCCTGATTGGTTTCATCCAGGAAGGCCGGGCGGAAGCCGCCATGGCAGCCGTCCGTACCCTGCTGTCGCATCGTGCCACCGTGATCCGAGAGGGCAAGCGCAAGTCGCTCGATCCAGGTGATATCGTGCCGGGCGACATCGTGCTGCTCGAACCGGGGGATCGCGTCCCGGCCGACATTCGCCTCATCGCGGTACGCGGTCTTGCGATCCAAGAATCCGTCCTGACCGGCGAGAGCGTGCCGGTGATGAAATCCGCCGAGCCTGTCGCGGAAACCGCTCCGCTCGGCGATCGAACCTCGATGGCCTTTGCAGGCACGGTGGTTACGTCCGGTCACGGCAGGGGCATTGTGGTCGCCACTGGCGCTGAAACCGAGATCGGCCGGATCAGCGGAATGCTTGCCAGTGTGGACACGGTGCAGACGCCGCTCCTGCGCGCGATGACCCGCTTCGGCCGCACGCTCAGCGTTCTGATCCTCTCGATCGCTGCCGTGACCTTCGCTTTCGGCGTGCTGGTTCGTGACTTTGCTGCGCGCGACATGTTCCTCGCCGCTGTCGGCATCGCGGTCGCCGCCATCCCTGAGGGACTGCCAGCGGTGATCACCGTCATCCTCGCCATCGGGGTGCGTCGCATGGCGGAACGCATGGCCATTGTGCGGCGGCTCCCCGCAGTCGAGTCGCTGGGCAGCGTCGACGTGATCTGCACCGACAAGACCGGAACACTGACCCGGAATGAGCTGACCGTCCGCCTGCTCGCTCTGCGCGACGGGGACATCGAGGCGAGCGGATCAGGCTATGACCCGGCGGGCGCGGTGACGCGCAACGGGCGGCCCGTCACCGCGGAAACCGATGCCGCCCTCGCCCTGATTTTGCGGGCGGCCGTGCTGTGCAATGACGCGCGACTGTTCTACGCGGTTGAGGAGTGGCACGTCGCCGGCGATCCCACCGACGGCGCCTTCCTCGTGCTCGCCCAGAAGGCCGGCTTTGATACAGACTCGACACGGACTCACTGGTCGCGCCGGGACGCCATCCCGTTTGAATCCGAACACAGGTTCATGGCCGTGCTGGTGCACGACCACGCAGGCAACGCGCTAATCGCAGCCAAGGGCGCGCCCGAGGTCATCCTGCCGCGCTGTGCGATGGCAGAGGCCGAGCGACTCGCTTGGCTCACGCGCCTCGAAGATCTGGCCCATCGCGGATATCGGCTGATCGCGGTCGCCACACGGGCTGCCGAGTCTCAGATGGTCACGCTCGACTTCGACGACGTGCGCGACCTTGATCTGATCGGTGTGGCGTGCCTGATCGACGGTGCTCGCGAGGAGGCGATCGAAGCCGTCGCAGCGTGCCGTCGGGCGGGGATCGCGGTGACGATGATTACCGGTGATCACGCTGGTACTGCGCTTGCGGTTGCCCGCGAGGTTGGGATTGACACCTCCGCCGGCGCGCTCACAGGCGCCGACCTCGACGCGATGGACGATACCGCCTTCGCCGAGGTAGTCGAGCGTGTGCACGTGTTCGCCCGCACCGCGCCAGCGCACAAGCTGCGCCTGGTTGAAGCGCTGCAGGCACACGGCCACATCGTTGCGATGACGGGTGACGGGGTGAACGATGCGCCCGCCCTGAAACGTGCCGACATCGGGGTGGCGATGGGCAGGGCCGGGACCGAGGCGGCGAAGGAAGCCGCCGAAATGGTGCTGGCCGACGACAACTTCGCCACCATCGCCGCCGCCGTACGCGAAGGCCGAACGGTGTACGACAATCTCAAGAAGACCCTGCTGTTCATCCTCCCCACCAATGGCGGGCAGGCGGCAAGCGTCATGGTTGCTGTCCTCGCTGGGCTGAGCGCGCTGCCCGTAACGCCAGTGCAAATTCTCTGGGTGAATCTCGTTGTCGCCGTCACGCTCGCACTCGCGCTCGCCTTCGAGCCGGCCGAACCGGATGTGATGGATCGCCCCCCGCGCCGACCGGATGCGCCAATCTTTGACGCCTTCCTTGCCTGGCGCGTGATCCTCGTCTCCGCCCTGTTGAGCACGACCACCATTGGTGCATTCCTATTTGAACTCGCCGATGGCGCGAGCCTGGAAGAAGCCCGCGGCGCTGCGATCACCGCCCTAATCGCGGGCCAGGCCGCTTACCTGTTCAATGCGCGATCGTTCCAGCGCTCGGCGCTGTCGCGGGCAGGCTTGTTCGGCAATCTTGCCGTTTGGGTTATGCTGGTGCTGATCGCGCTCCTGCAATGGGGCTTCCTGCACATGCCCATCTCGCAGGCGATCTTCGCCGTGGCCCCGCCGGACAGTACGGGCTGGATGGTTGCGTTCGGCTCGGCACTTGGCGTCTTTCTCCTGGTCGAGGGCGAGAAGGCGTGCAGGCGAATGATCGCGCGGCGCAACAATCGTCTCGGCGCGCTCACGCCGTCCGGCCACCATCGACCGGCAACAGGATCCCGGTGACAAAGCTCGTCGCGTCTTCAGCAAGCCACACCGCAGCATTGGCGACGTCGGCCGGCGTGCTCATCCGCCCGAGGGGGATGGTGGCAATGAAGCGCGCGCGGTTTTCCGGCGTATCCTCCGTTCCCATGAATTCCGTCAGGAGCCCGGTGACACCGATCACTGGGCAGATCGCGTTCACCCGGATGTTGTCGCGCGCCAGCTCCTGCGCCATCGAAAGCGTGATGAGGTTCACCGCGCCCTTGGTGCCGTTGTACCACGTGAGTCCGGGGCGAGGGCGGATGCCGGCAGTGGAGGAGATGTTGATGATCGATCCGCCGCGACCTTGCGCGCGCAGGACCGGCAGGGCAGCGAGCGTCATCCAGTAAATCGACTTCACGTTCACCGCGTAGATGCGGTCGAACTCAACCTCCGTCACTTCGGTGAGCGGCTTATTGCGATGGGTGGTGCCCGCGTTGTTGACCACGATGTCGAGACCGCCGAAGGCTTCGACAGCGCGCGTGACCATCCTCCGACAGTCCTCGCCTGATGAGACATCGCCGGCGATCGCCACCGCGTTCGGCCCGAGTTCGCGCGCCACGCGCTCTGCCCCTGGCGCGTTGAGGTCGGCGATGACAACGCGCGCCCCCTCGCGCACATAGGAACGCGCAATTCCCTCGCCGAAGCCAGAAGCCGCTCCCGTGACCAACGCCACCTTGCCGGCAAGACGCATGGGTTCCTCCTCGGTTTGTTAGCAGCACGCTAGCCGCCCGGTGCGCGGGCGCAAGACGGGCTCGGCTCTGGACAGCCCCGACGTCAGCGGGTCAGATCACCGCAACGGACGAAACTCGGAGGACACCGTCATGCGGCTTGATCGTCGTGCCCTGCTTGCCGCCCCGCTCCTTCTCCTACGGCCTCACCCAGCCCGAGCCCAGGCTTGGCCCAGCAAGCCGATCCGTGTCATCGTGCCGTTCGCTGCCGGTGGAGCGGCTGACAGTTCCGCCCGCACCATCTTCCCGCGCCTTGGCGAGCGTCTTGGCGCTACTTTCGTAGTGGAGAATCGCGCCGGGGCATCGGGCTCGATCGGCGGTGCGGCGGTTGCGCAGGCCGCCGCAGACGGCCACACGCTGCTCTACGACGCCTCCTCGCACATCGTAAACCCATCGCTCTTGCGGAACCTGCCGTTCGACTACACCACCGCCTTCACCCCGATCAGCCTCGTCGCGTCGTTCCCGCAGGTGATTTCGGTGAAGTCCGATTTCCCGGCGCGAACGATTGGCGAGCTCCTGCAGGCAGCGCGACGCCGCCCGGGCGAGATCAGCATCGGCACCCAGGGCAACGCCACGGCCGGTCACTTGGCCCTTGCGCAACTCGAACGATCGGCTGGCGTCAAGTTCACCCACGTCTCCTACCGTGGCGGAGCGGCCGCGGCGCGCGACCTCGCCAGCGGCACGCTGGACGGGACCTTGATCACCGTCCTGTCCACACGCCCTGTGGTCGACGCAGGCCGCGCGCGCATGCTCGCTCTGACCATCCCGCAGCGCTTGCCGACCTTTCCGGAGGTGCCGACTTTGGCGGAAAGCGGCTTCCCGGGCTTCAACGTGAGCGAATGGGTCGGGCTCTTCGCCCCTGCTGGAACGCCGGCCGCCATCGTCGAACGGCTGCACGGGGAACTCGCCAAGGTGCTGGCGGAGGAACCGATTCGCGTGCGTCTTGATCAGCTCGGCGCAGTTCCGGTCGGCTCCGCGCCGAGCGATTTCGCGCGCTTCGTGAGGGAGGGACGGGAGGCGATGGCAGTCCTGGTGCGCGAGGCCAACATCACTGCCGACTAATAGCCGGCAACCCACGACCGGCGTCTGGGGTCGAAGATATACACTGCGCCGATCGTACAGGAAGCAGCGCTGCCGTCACGCTCACTCCTTCGATCGCGGGGATGCATCACGGCGTGGTTCGCAGGGGAACTGCTTCGCCTGCTGCTTTGTCCGGCTTGGTCATGAACGGGAGCAAGGCAGGCTGCTCTCATTCTTGCTTCTCTTCCTCAGTGTCCTCCTCGCGCGGCTCGGGCTTGGGCCCGCTGTCCTGCCCCTTGGCAGAGGGGTCGCGTTCAACAAGTTCGATTACCGCCATCGGCGCCATGTCGCCGTAGCGGAAGCCAGCCTTCAGCACCCGCGTGTAGCCGCCGGGGCGTGAGCCATAGCGTTCGGCTAGAGGTCCGAACAGCTTCGCAACGATGGCGTCGTCGCGAAGCAGCGCATAAGCTTGACGACGTGCGTGCAGGCCTCCGCGTTTGCCGAGCGTGATCAGTTTTTCGGCGTAGGGGCGAAGCGCCTTCGCCTTCGGCAGTGTGGTGGTGATCTGCTCGTGCTTGAACAAGGCGACCGCAAGGTTGCGGAACATCGCCGCACGATGGCTGCTGGTCACGCCGAGTTTGCGGCCGCCAACACGATGGCGCATCGTTTTCTCTCCTCAAACGCTTAGAACGGCTCTTGCTCGAGTTTCTTGGCGAGCTCCTCGATGTTCTCAGGCGGCCAGCCCGGAATAGTCATGCCGAGGCTCAAGCCCATAGAAGCCAGCACTTCTTTGATCTCGTTGAGCGACTTCCGCCCGAAGTTCGGCGTGCGCAGCATCTCCTGCTCGGTCTTCTGCACGAGGTCGCCGATGTAGACGATGTTGTCGTTCTTCAAGCAGTTTGCCGAGCGCACGGAGAGCTCGAGCTCATCCACCTTGCGCAAAAGGTTGCGGTTGAAGGGAAGCTCTTCGCGGGTCTCCTCCTGCGTGAGCTGGCGGGGCTCCTCGAAGTTAATGAAGAGCTGTAGCTGGTCCTGAAGGATGCGCGCGGCGAGTGCCACCGCATCCTCCGGTGTCACTGTACCGTTCGTCTCCACTGTCAGGACGAGTCGGTCGTAGTTCGTCACCTGCCCCACGCGAGTCGGCTGCACCTGGTAGGAGACACGGCGTACCGGCGAATAGATTGCATCGACCGGGATCACTCCAATCGGAGCATCCTCAGCGCGGTTCTCCGAGGCCGGAACGTAACCCTTGCCGACGTTTACCGTGAATTCAATGCCGAGCTTCGCTCCGTCGTCGAGCGTACAGAGTACGAGATCTGGATTGAGGATCTCGATGTCCGCGCCGGTCTGGATCTGCCCTGCGCGAACCTCGCCAGGGCCCGTCGCCGAGAGGGTCATGCGCCGAGGCCCTTCCGAATGCATTCGGATGGCGAGCTGCTTGATGTTCAGCACAATGTCCGTGACGTCCTCACGCACGCCAGCGATTGAGCTGAACTCGTGCAGAACTCCGTCGATCCGGACCGCTGTCACAGCAGCCCCCTGCAGCGAGGAAAGCAGGACTCGGCGCAGCGCGTTGCCAAGTGTGACGCCAAAGCCGCGTTCTAGCGGCTCAGCGACGACGGTCGCGATCCGGTTCGGATCGTGCCCGAGCTCGATGTCGAGCTTGGCGGGCTTGATCAGCGATTGCCAATTCCTGTGCAGCACGGCCTGAACCTTTCGTGCCTTTCCTCTCAGCGGCTCGGTGGCGATGATGTCGCCTCAACCTGCTGTCGTTCCAGCGCCGAGCCGAAGCGCGGAACGGGAGCGTGAGCGGTTGCCGCCCTCGTCGATCAGACGCGCCTGCGCTTGCGCGGCCTGCACCCGTTGTGGGGGATCGGGGTCACGTCTCGGATGGCCGTGATCTGGAAGCCGACTGCCTGCAAAGCGCGCAAGGCACTTTCTCGCCCCGATCCGGGACCCGAAACTTCGACCTCGAGCACCTCCATGCCGTGTTCGCGTGCCTTGCGACCAGCATCTTCTGCGGCGACCTGCGCCGCATAGGGGGTGGACTTGCGCGACCCCTTGAAGCCCATCAGGCCGGCTGAGGACCAGGCAATGGTGTTGCCCTGAGCGTCGGTGATGGTCACCATCGTATTGTTGAACGAGGCATTCACGTGCGCGATGCCGGAAGTGATGTTCTTCCGTTCCTTCTTGCGCGGGCGGGCAGCAGTGGCTTGCTTGGCCATGATAGGTTCCGGATCAGGATCGTTTTAGATCGGGGAAAAAACGACGCCGCCACAGTGCGTTCACTTCGTCACCTTCTTCTTGCCGGCAATGGGCACCGCCTTGCCCTTGCGAGTGCGTGCGTTGGTGTGCGTGCGCTGGCCGCGTACCGGCAGGCCCTTGCGATGGCGCAGGCCGCGATAGCAACCGAGATCCATCAACCTCTTGATGTTCATCGCCACTTCGCGGCGGAGATCGCCCTCGACGCGATAATTGCGGTCGATGAGTTCGCGGATGCGCAGGATCTCCTCGTCGGTCAGTTCGTTCACGCGACGTTCGGGAGGAATGTTGAGCGCATCGCAAATTTCCTGCGCCTTCTTCGGCCCAATGCCGTAAATGTAGCGCAGGGAAATGGTCACGCGCTTGTTGGTCGGAATGTTGACACCGGCGATGCGCGCCACGTCCTAACTCCAGCCCTCGGCCCGATGCGCGACGTTAACGGGGCCGCGCGCCCGGTGGCGCCGCCTCGGGCCCGGGCGCCGCCCCTCTCTCGCTCTCTTTGCAACGGCAAGAGCGGCCAAATGGCCGCCGGAGTGCGGAACTATACGGACCAGAGTGCCCCTGTCAATGCCGATTCCTGCGTCGTCCGTGCACAACGTTCGGCGGCCCCTCTGCCCATCGTCCAGCCTGGCTCGGCTCACGCCGCGAGGACGGCCTCGATTTGCCTCGTCACCTCATCCACCTCCGCCATGCCATCCACGGTGGCCAGCTTGCCGCGTGCAGCATAGTAGGGAAGGAGAGGGGCGGTCTGTTTGTGGTAAGCCTCGAGCCGAGCCTCCACCGTCTCCGCGCGATCATCGGCCCGGCGGCTGAATTCCGTCGACCCGCAGACGTCGCACACACCCTCCACCTTGGGCCGCTTGAAGGTATCGTGGTAACTGGCCCCGCACCGGGCGCAGGCGAACCGGCCGGCGATCCGTGCCACCAGCGCGGCATCGTCCACCTTGAGCTCGATCACCCGGTCGAGCGTCTTGCCCTTCGCCGCCAGCATCGCATCCAGCGCCTCGGCCTGAGCGAGCGTGCGTGGGAACCCGTCCAAAATGAATCCTTTGGCGCAGTCGGGCGCATCGATCCGCCTCGCCAACATCTCGGTGATCAGCGCATCAGGTACCAGCTGCCCCGCTTCCATGATCGCCTTGGCCTGCTGCCCGATCTCCGAACCCGAAGCCACCTCGGCGCGCAGCATATCGCCGGTCGAAATCTGAGCGATTCCGTGCGCCGCCTCGAGCCGCTTCGCTTGCGTGCCCTTGCCGGCCCCCGGAGGCCCAAGCAGGATCAGGTTCATCGCTTCATCCCCTTCAGTCGGGCCTTCTTGATGAGCCCCTCGTATTGGTGCGCGATTAGGTGCGACTGGATCTGCGCCACCGTGTCTATAGTCACCGTGACGATGATGAGCAGCGAGGTGCCGCCGAAGTAAAACGGCACCGCATAGCGGGCGATCAGGAACTCGGGCAGCAGGCAGACGGCGACGAGATAGATGGCGCCCACCGTGGTCAGCCGTGTCAGGACGTAGTCGAAATACTCCGCCGTGTTCTGGCCAGGCCTAATGCCCGGAATGAAGCCGCCGTACTTCTTCAGGTTGTCAGCCGTCTCCACCGGGTTGAACACCACCGCCGTGTAAAAGTAGGCGAAGAAGATGATCAGCACTGCATAGAGCAGCATGTAGGCCGGCTGGCCGTGCGCCAGCGCCGAAGTGATCGGCTGCAGCCACTCCGGCCCGCCGTCGCCTGCGAAGCCAGCAATGGTGACCGGCAGCAGCAGCAGTGAGGAGGCGAAGATCGGCGGGATCACGCCAGCGGTGTTGATCTTCAGCGGCAGGTGTGTGGTATCGCCGCCGAACATGCGGTTGCCCACCTGGCGCTTCGGATACTGCACGATGATGCGCCGCTGCGCGCGCTCGATGAACACCACCGCCGCAATCACCCCCACCGCCATGACCATGAGGAACAGCAGCACGAAGGTGCTGATCGCCCCCGTGCGGCCAAGCTCCAGTGTCGCGGCGAGAGCGGAAGGCAGGTTGGCAACGATACCGGCGAAAATGATCAACGAGATGCCGTTCCCAACCCCGCGCGCCGTGATCTGCTCGCCAAGCCACATCAGGAACATCGTGCCGCCAACGAGCGTCACCACTGCCGAGAAGCGGAAGAAGAAGCCAGGTTCGGGTACCGCAGGACCTACCGTGCCGCGGACACTCTCAAGCCCGACCGCGATGCCATAGGCCTGAACGGTCGCGATCAGCACCGTGAGATAGCGCGTATACTGGTTGAGCCTCTTGCGACCCTGCTCGCCCTCCTTCTTCAGCGCCTCCAGCGTGGGCGAGGCTGCCGTCATCAGCTGCATGATGATGGCGGCTGAAATGTAGGGCATGATATTGAGCGCGAAGACGGTCATGCGCCCAAGGGCACCGCCGGTGAACATGTCGAACATGCCGAGAATGCCGCCACCGTGCGCGCGGACAAGCTCGGCCATCACCGCCGCGTCGATGCCCGGTACCGGAATGTATGTGCCGATCCTATACACGATCAGCACCCCGAGGGTGAACCAGATCCGCTTCTTCAGTTCCGTCGCCTTGGCGAAGGCGCCGAAGTTGAGGCTGGCGGCGAGTTGTTCAGCGGCCGAGGCCATGGACGCTCCGATCTCTCAGATTATCGGTCGGACAATCGCAGCGTGGACAGTGCCCACGAACCGGGCACGCGATCAAGACGTGTCGCGCCCGCCAAACCATCACGCCCGCGTCGCCCGCTGCTGCCGCCGCGGAACCGCCACGCAGAGGCGTCGGACGGACCTGTCTCTGCCCCAACGGCCGTGCGTCAGCCCGCCTCGCCCGCCTGCGTTGTGGCCACAGCGGCAGTCCTGACGGTTCCGCCCGCTGCTTCAACCGCCGCCACCGCCGCGGCCGAAGCGGAGGTGACGGAAATGGTCAGCGCCCGCGTGACACGACCGGCAGCGAGCAGACGCACGCCCGCATGCTTGCCCTTGCGCACGAGGCCCGCCGCGCGAAGAACGGCCTCGTCAATCGGCTGCGCGGGGTCGATCCGTCCGGCCTCGATCGCCGCTTCGATCCGACCGATGTTCACCGGGCTATATTCCGTACGCGAAAGGGAGTTGAAGCCGCGCTTCGGCAGGCGCCGATAGATCGGCAGCTGGCCGCCCTCGAACCCGTTCAGCGCCACGCCAGTGCGCGCCTTCTGGCCCTTGACACCGCGTCCGCAGGTCTTGCCCTTGCCAGAGCCAATGCCTCGCCCCACGCGCTTCGACGTCCGACGCGCGCCTGGGTTGTCGCGCAGTTCGTTGAGCTTCATCGTCGTACACTCCACCGCGTCTCTGCCGTCGTGCCGATGAAGCCCGCGTCAGGCGCGGATCTCCTCGACCTGGAGCAGATGCGCCACCTTGCGGATCATGCCGCGTACCGCGGGCGTGTCGGGCAACTCGCGCGTGCGGTGCATCTTATTCAAACCGAGCCCGATCAGGGTCGCGCGCTGGTCTCTCTTCCGCTTGATCGGGCTAGCGATTTGGGTCACGCGCAACCGCACCCCAACCCCTGCATCGTTAGTAGTTGACGGTGTCTCAGCCATCGGCCCCCTCCCGTGCGTCCGCCGCCTCCGGCCGCCGGCCGAGGATCTCAACCACCTTCTTGCCACGCCGCGCCGCCACCGCACGCGGGCTTTGCACCTGTCGCAGCGCGGCAAAGGTCGCTTTCACCACATTATGCGGGTTATTCGTGCCCAACGATTTCGCCACCACGTCGCCCATGCCCATGGTCTCAAACACCGCGCGCATCGGTCCGCCAGCAATAATGCCTGTGCCAGCGGGGGCGGAGCGAAGCACCACCTTGCCGGCGCCGAAATGGCCTACCACGTCGTGGTGCAGGGTACGCCCTTCGCGCATCGGAATTCGGATCATCGACCTCTTCGCCGCATCCGTGGCTTTGCGGATCGCCTCGGGCACTTCGCGCGCCTTGCCGCTGCCCATGCCGACGCGTCCCTTCCTGTCCCCAACCACGACCAGGGCGGCGAAGGAGAAACGCCTTCCGCCCTTCACCACCTTCGCCACGCGGTTGATGGCCACGAGCTTGTCGACGAGCTCTTCGCCCTCGCGCTCGCGACGCTCGCCCCTGTCGCGACTTTCCTTCGCTTCCCGTGCCATGCCGTTGCTCCCCTCCCGCCGCGCTCAGAACTCGAGCCCGCCTTCGCGCGCTGCCTCCGCCAGTGCGCGCACTCGACCGTGATAGAGATAGGCGCCACGGTCGAAAACGACCTTGGTCACACCGGCGGCCTTTGCGCGTTCCGCCACCAGCCGTCCCACCGCCGCCGCTGCCGCCTTGTCGGCGCCGGTGCGCAGCCTTGCACGGAGCTCAGGGTCGAGCGAGGAGGCGGCAGCCAGCGTGCGCCCAACACTGTCGTCGATGACCTGCGCATATATGTGCTTTGAGGAGCGGAACACCGAGAGCCTCGGCCGCCCGCCGCCCTTGAGCCGGAGCTGATAGCGTAGACGCGCCTTGCGCCGCTCCCTCGCATCCAGACGGTTTGCCATCGCTTACTTCTTCTTGCCCTCTTTGCGCAGGATCGTCTCGTCCTCGTACTTTACACCTTTGCCCTTATAGGGCTCGGGCGGGCGCAGGGCGCGGATTTCCGCCGCGACCTGCCCGACGAGGCGCTTGTCGATTCCTTCGACCTTGATCGAGGTCGGCTTTTCGCAGGTGATCTTGATTCCCGGCGGGACGGGATAGCGAACCTCGTGACTGAAACCGAGATTCAGTACGAGATCCTTACCCTGCACGGCAGCGCGGAAACCAGTGCCGTTGATCTCCAACGCCTTGGCATAACCCGCGCTAACACCCTTCACCATGCCGGCAATCAGGCTGCGCGTGGTTCCCCACATCGCCCGCGCTCGCTTGGACACGCTGCGTGGCTTCACCACCACCGCATTGTTCTCGACGGCAACCTCCACCTCTTCGTGCAGCGGAAGCTGAAGTTCACCGAGCTTGCCTTTCGCCGTCAGCACATTGTTCACGATCGCCACCGTAACACCCGCTGGCACGGGTACGGGATACTTGCCGACACGCGACATCGCCCTCTCCGCCTCAGAACACGCGGCAGAGCACTTCGCCGCCCACGTTTGCGGCACGTGCTTCCGCATCGCTCATCACACCGCGCGGTGTGGACAGGATCGATACGCCAAGCCCGTTGTAAACGCGCGGCAGCTCCTTGATCTTGGAGTAGACACGGCGTCCAGGGGTCGACACGCGGGTGATTTCCTTGATCACCGGCTGGCCATCGGCATACTTCAACTCGATCTCAAGCTCGCGCACGTTTGGGCGAACCTCCACCACCCGATAGCCGCGGATGAAACCCTCGCGCTTCAACACCTCGAGCACATTCATGTGCAGCTTGGAGGCCGGCGCACGCGTCGTGCTCCGACGGCTACGCTGCGCGTTGCGGATGCGGGTGATCATGTCGCCCAAAGGATCAGACATGCTCATTGTCGCCTCCCCCTCACCAGGACGCCTTGATCATGCCCGGGATCTGCCCCTGTGAAGCGAGCTCGCGCAGCATCACGCGGCACAGCTTGAACTTGCGATAATTGCCGCGCGGTCGGCCGGTGAGCTCGCAGCGCAGGCGCACCCGGGTGTGAGAGCTGTTGCGCGGCATTTTCGCCAGCTTCAGCACAGCTGCGAAACGCTCTTCCGGGGAGGTCTCCTTGTTGCGGATGATCGCCTTCAGCGCGGCGCGTTTCGATGCGGCGAGCTTGGCCATCCGCTCCCGCTTCTTGTTCCGCTCGATCGCCGATTTCTTCGCCATGCGTCTTGTTCCTCCGGACCTGCCGGCACCCGCCGGTGGTCTTCCGAAGCCTGTTTTCTCAGTTGATGAATGGCAACGAGAAGGCCTTCAGCAACGCCTTGGCCTCCTTGTCCGTCTTCGCCGTGGTACAGATGATGATGTCCATGCCCCGAATCTTGTCGACCTTGTCGTAGTTGATCTCCGGGAAGACGATCTGTTCCTTCAGCCCCATCGCGAAGTTGCCGCGCCCATCGAACCCCTTGTTTCCGGGCAGGCCGCGAAAGTCGCGCACGCGCGGTAGAGCGATGGTGACCAGACGGTCGAGAAACTCATACATGCGCGCTCGCCTCAGCGTCACCTTCGCCCCGATCGGCATCCCAGCGCGTATCTTGAAGCCCGCAATCGCCTTCTTCGCCCGCGTTTTCACCGGCCTTTGGCCCGAAATCAGCGCGAGCTCAGCAACAGCTGCGTCGAGCTTCTTCTGATCAGCTACCGCCTCGCCCACACCCATGTTGATGACGATCTTCTCAAGTTTCGGCACCTCAAAGGGGTTGCGGTAGCCGAACTCCTTGATCATCAGATCGCGGACGACCAACTCGTAATGCTGCTGCAGACGAGGCTTCGGCCGAGCCTGGGAGGAAG
The DNA here is from genome assembly GCA_937928775.1 of uncultured Elioraea sp. Classification (GTDB taxonomy): domain Bacteria; phylum Pseudomonadota; class Alphaproteobacteria; order Acetobacterales; family Acetobacteraceae; genus Elioraea. The sequence continues at coordinate 36,263 of CALFVI010000024.1, forward strand.
TGTTTCGTTCGGACATGGTCGTCTCGCTCAAGAATCGATCACCTCGCCCGAGACCTTCGCCACACGGACCTTCCGACCATCCTCGAGGATGCGGAAGCCGACGCGAGTCGGTCGATCGGTCTTCGGATCGATCAGCATCAGATTGGAGAGGTGGACTGGGGCTTCCACCTCCACAATGCCGCCGGGCTGGCCAAGACCGCGCGGCTTCTGATGCCGCTTGCGAACGGCCACCCCCCGCACGATAGCGCGGTTCTCACGCGGCAGCACTTTCAGTACCTCGCCACGCCTGCCCTTGTCGGCGCCCGCGATCACCTCGACGCGATCACCCTTGCGGATCTTCGCCGCCATCTCAAAGCACCTCCGGCGCAAGCGAAATAATCTTCATGAACTTCTTGGCCCGCAGTTCGCGCACCACGGGGCCGAAGATGCGGGTGCCAATCGGTTCCATCTGCTTGTTGATCAGCACCGCTGCGTTGCGATCGAAGCGGATCGCGCTGCCGTCCGCACGACGCACCGGATAGGCTGTGCGCACGATGACGGCATGGTGCACATCACCCTTTTTCACCTTGCCCTTCGGGATCGCCTCCTTGACGGACACAACGATCACATCCCCAACCGACGCAGTCTTGCGCTTCGAACCGCCTAGCACCTTGATGCACTGAACGCGGCGCGCACCAGAGTTGTCTGCGACGTCAAGGTTCGTCTCGGGATGGATCATGCCTCCCTCCCCTCACCGTAGCTCGGGCAAGAGGGGCGCCACCGCCTCGCCGTTGCGCTCAATCACCACCCACCTCTTGCGCTTGCTGATCGGGCGGCACTCCTCAATGCGTACCAAGTCCCCTTCTCGGCACACGTTCGCCTCATCGTGTGCGGCGTATTTCTTCGATCGGCGAATGAACTTCTTGTACAGCGGATGCATGACGCGGCGCTCCACAAGCACCGTCACGGACTTGTCCATCTTGTCGCTGACCACGCGCCCGGTGAGCACGCGCTTGGGCATGACCTCCTCCTTCCCCTCAGCCAGCCTGGCCCGACGCGGCACGTGCGCGCTCGGTCAGCACCGTCTTGATGCGGGCAATGTCGCGCCGAACGGCGCGGATGCGACTCGTTGCCTCAAGCTGGCCCGTCGCGCGCTGAAAACGCAGGTTGAACTGCTCGCGCCGCAGCGCGATCAGCATGTCCTTGAGCTCATCCACCGTCTTTGCCCTGAGTTCTGCAGGCTTGGTCATCGCCTCAGCCCTCCAGCCCAAGGCGCGTGACCACCTTGGTTTTAATCGGCAATTTGGCAGCCGCGAGCTCGAGCGCGGTGCGCGCAACTTCGGCCGACACACCGTCCAATTCGAACATGATCCGCCCAGGCTTCACGCGACAAATCCAGAACTCCGGGCTGCCCTTACCGGAGCCCATGCGCACCTCGGCCGGCTTACGCGACACTGGAACGTCCGGGAAAATGCGGATCCAAACGCGCCCCTGCCGCTTCATCTGGCGGGTAATGGCGCGACGCGCCGCCTCGATCTGGCGCGCGGTCACCCGCTCAGGCTCAAGCGCCTTCAACCCATACGAGCCGAAGTTAAGCTCCGTGCCACCCTTCGCCATACCATGAATCCGGCCCTTGTGGGCCTTGCGCCACTTCGTCTTCTTCGGCTGCAGCATCGTCGTCGCTTCCGCTCCATTGGGCCCAGCGCAGAGGACGAAAGCAGGAGACACGAGCTGTTTGCCAGCACACTCGCCGCTCCTCGACCTCCGCGCAAGTCCTCGTCGAGTCTTCTCTCCTTCCTACCCACCCCGTCAGCGCTGCGGCGCCTGCTCGGCCAGCCGCTTATCGACCGCCATCGGGTCATGCGCCATGATCTCACCCTTGAACACCCACACCTTGACACCACACGTGCCGTACGTGGTCTTCGCTGTCGCCCGGCCGAAATCGATATCGGCCCGCAACGTGTGTAATGGCACGCGCCCCTCGCGGTACCACTCCATGCGCGCAATCTCCGCACCACCCAGACGACCCGAGCAGTTGATGCGGATGCCCTGCGCGCCAAGCCGCATGGCGGACTGCACCGCCCGCTTCATCGCACGGCGGAAGGAGACGCGCCGCTCAAGCTGCTGAGCAATGTTCTCAGCGACCAGCAGCGCATCCAATTCCGGCTTGCGGATCTCGACGATGTTCAACTGGACTTCGCCGCCAGCAAGCGCTTTCAGCTCCTGGCGCAACTTGTCGATGTCCTGGCCTTTTTTGCCGATCACCACGCCGGGCCGCGCGGCATAGATCGTCACCCGCGGCTTCTTCGCCAGTCGCTCCACGACCACGCGAGACACGCCGGCCTGCGCCAGTTTCTCGCGCAAAAAGTTGCGAATCTTCAGGTCCTCATGCAAGAGCTTGGCATAGTCCTTGTCAGCGAACCAACGGCTGTCCCAGGTTCGGTTAATACCGATCCTCAGGCCGATAGGATTGACCTTCTGCCCCATCTCAGCCCCTCCCCTTCACCGCGCCCTCGCTCTGGGGACGTTCCCGAAGCACGATCGTCAAGTGGCTGAACCACTTCTCCACCTGCGCCGCCCGACCGCGACCACGCGCATGGAAGCGCTTCATCACCACGCTCCGGCCAACGGTCGCTTCCCGCACCGTCAACCGATCGACGTCGAGCCCGTGATTGTTCTCCGCATTCGCGATCGCCGAATCGAGCGCCTTACGCACCGCATGGGCGACCCGACGCTTCGAAAAGGTCAAAACTGCCCTCGCCTGCGCCGCCGGCAGGCCACGAATCATGGCCGCCACTAGGTTGAGCTTACGCGGAGAAACACGGAGGTTGCGCACCACCGCTTGTGCCTCATTGTCTGCCAAACGCCGCGGATGTGCGGGCTTGCCCATGATTCAGCCCCTCTTCGCCTTCTTGTCGGCGGCATGGCCGGTGAACGTACGGGTGGGCGCAAACTCGCCCAGCTTGTGCCCGACCATCTGCTCCGTCACCTGAACGGGGATGAACTTCCGCCCGTTGTAGACGCCAAACGTCAACCCAACGAACTGCGGCATGATCGTCGACCGACGCGACCAAGTCTTGATGATCTCGTTGCGCCCGGACGCCCGCACAGCCTCCGCCTTAGCCAAGAGATATCCGTCGACGAAGGGACCCTTCCAAACCGAACGTGGCATCGCCTCAACCCTTGGTCACATTGCGACGCCGGACGATCATCCGGTCCGTACGCTTGTTGTGGCGCGTCTTCGCACCCTTGGTCGGCTTGCCCCAGGGCGTTACCGGATGCCGACCGCCAGAGGTGCGCCCCTCACCACCGCCGTGCGGATGGTCGATCGGATTCATCGCTACCCCGCGGTTATGCGGACGACGGCCGAGCCAACGCGAGCGCCCGGCTTTGCCGATCTGAACGTTGTTATGGTCAGGGTTTGACACCGCGCCAATGGACGCCATGCATTCCGCGCGCACGAGACGAAGCTCGCCCGATGACAGCTTGATCTGCGCATACCCTGCATCCTTGCCGACCAGCTGCGCATACGTTCCAGCCGCCCGCGCAACCTTCCCGCCAGCACCTGGCTTCATTTCAATATTGTGTACAATCGTGCCAACAGGGATAGAGCTGAGCGGCATCGCGTTGCCTGGCTTCACGTCAACACGCCTACCGGAAATGACCGTGTCGCCCGCCTTCAGACGCTGCGGCGCCAAAATGTAAGACAACTCCCCATCAGCATATTTGATCAGCGCGAGCCACGCCGAGCGGTTGGGATCATACTCGAGCCGCTGCACCACTGCCGGCACGTCAAACTTGCGCCGCTTGAAATCGACGATCCGATAGACGCGCTTGTGGCCGCCGCCGCGGAAGCGAACCGTGATGTGCCCGTGATGGTTGCGGCCGCCGCTCGATGCCTTGCCAACCGTCAGCCCCTTGACGGGCTTACCCTTCCAGAGCTCGGACCGATCAACGAGGACGGTCCCGCGCAGGCTCGCCGTGACGGGCTTGAACGTCTTCAATGCCACAGCAACCCCTCCACTCTCACGCAAGCCCAGTCGTCAAGTCGATCGAAAAACCAGGAGCAAGGCGCACCATCGCCTTTTTCCAATTGGACCGCCGCCCCGATCGCCCACGAAACCGCTTCACCTTACCCTTCATGATCAGCGTGTTCACCGCCTGAACCTTGACGTTGAACAACGTCTCAATAGCGGCCCTAATCTCTGGCTTGCTCGCATCCAGCGGCACACGAAACACCACTTGGTTCGCCGCCGAAAGCGCAGTCGCCTTCTCGGTGATCACAGGGCTACGGATGATCGATAACATCCTCTCCGCCGACACAGCCAGCCGCGCCGGGCGTTTCAGTTGCGTTTCCTCGCTCATGCCCGCGCCTCCTCTCTTTGCGGCGCCGCCCCGAGCCGCTGCGCAAGACACACAACACCCTCGCGTGTCACCGCCACGACCTCATGCCGAAGGATGTCGTAGACGTTGGCACCGATGGTCGGCAGAACGTCGAGCCCCGGAATGTTGCGCACAGCACGCCGAAAACCTTCGTCGATCGCCGCCCCGTCAACGACCAGGGCCGACCGCCAGCCAAGCGCGGCGATGCGGCGACGCACGTCAGCGGTCTTGCCGTCGGCCACCGCGCGATCAAGCACAAACAGCTTGCCCTCCCGCAACTTTTGGCTCAGCGCTGAAATCAGACCAAGCCGCCGCACCTTCTTCGGAAGATCGTACCCGTGGTCGCGCACTACCGGCCCATGCACCACACCACCCTTTCGGAACTGCGGGCTGCGCAGAGATCCCTGCCGCGCCCGACCCGTGCCCTTCTGCCTCCAAGGCTTCTTGGTGGTACCGCTGACCTCGCCCAGGCCCTTCGTCTTGTGCGTGCCGGCGCGACGCTTGGCGAGCTGCCAGTGGACAACCCGCGCCATAATGTCTGGCCGCGGCTCGGCGCCGAACACAGAGTCGGGCAACTCGATCTCGCCCACCGCCTCGTTCGCCAGCGTGATGACCGGAGCCTTCATCGCCTCCTCCTCACGCCCGCACACCGGCCGGAACCGGTGCCTCAACTGGACGGGCGCGCTTCACCGCATCTCGAACCAGCACCCACGAGCCAGGCGCGCCGGGAACCGCGCCCCGGACCATGATCACATTGCGCTCGGCATCAACCTGCGCCACCTCGAGGTTCAGGATGGTGACGCGATCCCCCCCATAGTGACCAGCCATCTTCTTGTTCTTGAACACTTTGCCGGGGTCCTGGCGGTTACCCGTCGACCCATGGCTCCGATGGCTGATCGATACGCCGTGCGATGCCTCAAGGCCGCGGAAATTCCAGCGTTTCATCGCACCAGCGAAACCTCGGCCCTTGCTCGTGCCGGTCACATCGACGCGCTGCCCTGGAACGAAATGGAGCGCCGACAATGTAGTCCCGATCGCTGGCAGGGCTTGGCCATCGACCCGAAACTCGACGAGCTTTGCCTTCGGCTCGACCTTTGCCTTCGCGAGATGCCCGCGCTCGGCTTTGGTTAAAGTCTTCGCCTTCGCACGCCCCGCCCCGAGTTGCACCGCTAGGTAGCCGTCGCGCTCAACCGTGCGGTGCGCAACCACCTGCACGTCGTCTAACGCCAGCACCGTAACCGGAACGTGCGTGCCGTCCTCGGCAAACAGCCGCGTCATGCCGAGCTTGCGGGCGATCACGCCTGTGCGAAGCATTTCCCGCCCCTCACACTTTAATCTCGACATCGACACCAGCGGCGAGATCGAGCTTCATCAGCGCGTCCACCGTCTGCGGTGTCGGGTCCACGATGTCGAGCAGCCGCCGATGCGTGCGGATCTCAAACTGTTCACGGCTTTTCTTGTCGATGTGCGGGCTCCGATTCACCGTAAACCGCTCGATCCGCGTCGGCAGGGGTATAGGCCCGCGCACCTGCGCGCCCGTCCTCTTGGCGGTGTTGACGATCTCGCGCGTCGACGTATCGAGCACGCGGTGATCATAGGCCTTCAAACGGATGCGGATATTCTGACTGTCCATTGCACAATTCTTTCAACAGGCTGCTGAGGACCGCACGCCGCCACAGCAGCACCCACTAAGCCGCCCTCGGTTCGCTCACTGTACGATTTTGGTGACGACGCCGGCGCCGACGGTTTTGCCGCCTTCGCGGATGGCGAAGCGCAGCCCTTCGTCCATGGCGATGGGGGCGATGAGTTCCACTTCCATGCGCACATT
>CALFVI010000025.1 GCA_937928775.1 uncultured Elioraea sp.
CGCCCTCGCCATGCCGCCGGCGCACGCCGTGCTCGACCCGCGCGAGATGCTGCCCGACCCCGCACAGGAAGCGCGCGCGCGCGAGATCGGCCGCGGCCTGCGCTGCCTCGTCTGCCAGAACCAGTCGATCGACGATTCGAACGCGGAACTCGCCCGCGACCTCAGGCGGATCGTGCGCGAACGCATCGCCGCAGGCGATTCGGACGAGGAGGTGGTGCGCTTCATCGTCGACCGCTACGGCGAGTTCGTCCTGCTCCGCCCGCCCCTGAACGCGATGACGATCGCGCTCTGGGCCTCTCCCGCCCTGCTGTTCGGCCTCGGTGCCCTCTCGGCTTGGCTCTACCTGCGCCGCCGCCGCCCCGCACCCAGCGGGCCCGCCGAACTCAGTGCCGAAGAGCGAGCGCGGCTGAAAGGCTTGCTCACGGAATGATCTGGGCGTGGATCGTCCTTGGCGCAGCGACACTCGTCGCCGTGCTCGCGGTGCTGTGGCCTGCCATGCGCGGCGTGCGCCCGCCCGCCCCGCGCGCTGAGCACGACGCCGCCCTCTACCGCGCCCAGCTTGCTGAACTCGACCGCGACCGGGCGGAAGGGCGACTGACAGAGGCCGAATACCGCGACGCCGTGCTCGAGGTGCAGCGCCGCCTGCTCGCCGCCGTTCCGACCGCGCCCACGCCACCGCCGGCTGCGGCGACACCGGCCTTCGCGCGCTGGCTGCTCGCCGGGGCTGCGCTCGCGCTGCCCGCCGTGGCGCTGGCGCTCTATTTGCCGCGCGGCACCCCCGGCATGCCCGCCTTCCCCTTCGCCGAGGTGCAGGCTGTGCGCGAGGCCGAACGCGCCGAAGCGGACCGACTGCTCGGCCAGGTGCTCGCCCGCATCGCCGAACTGCCGCCCGAAAGCGAGGAGGCGCGCCGCGGCTGGGTGCTGGTGGCGCAGGTCGAGCGCCGCCGCGGCAACTACGCCGCCTCCGCCGAAGCCGCACGACGGGCGCTCGCCATCCGGTTCGACCCCGTTCTCGCCACCGACCTCGTCGAGACCCTGGCGCTGGCCGCCGACGGGCGCATCACGCCCGAAGGCCGACGCTGGCTCGAACGCGCCCGGCTCGCCGCGCCTGAAGATCTCCGCCCCCGCTACTACCTCGCCCTCGCCGACCTGCAGGCAGGCGACGCGGCCGCCGCACTCGAAGGCTTCCGCGCCGTCGAACGCGCGGCCCCGCCAGATGCGGAGTGGCTGCCCATGCTGCGCGAACGCATCGCCGAGGCCGAAACCCGGCTTCGCGTCGCCACCGCGCCCGGGCCCACGGCCGACCAAATGGCCGCCGCCCAGGCCCTGCCTGCGGCGGAACGCGCAGCGATGATCGAGGCCATGGTGCAGCGTCTCGCCGAGCGCATGCGCGAAACCCCGGACGACGCGGACGGCTGGCTCAGGCTCGCCCGCGCCTACCGCGTGCTCGGCCGGGCGGCGGAGGCGCGCGACGCCCTCCGTCGCGCCGCTGAACTGCGCCCCGACGACCCCCAGGTGGTGGCGGAGAAGATCGCGCAGGGCCTCGGCGGCTGAGAGGCCACCGAGACCCCGCCAGCATCCCGTCTCAGGCGCCGAGGGCGGGCGGCATCCGCTCCTCGCGCGGCGGCAGGAAGCGATCCGTGTAAATCGTCTCCGGCGCCGGCGTCGAGCCGAGCTTGTACACCTCGACCACGACATCGATCGACGCCTTCATCCGCGCCATGTCGACGGAGGACAGCCCATTCGCCTTCACCGTGTCAGTCAGCGTGAGTTCGCGATGCGCGAGCATCAGCCGCTCAAACTCGATCTCAGCGTTGATCAGGTTGTCGCGCGCGCGCAGCGCGGCGATGGAAGCGCGCGGGTCGGCGATCGAGTCGCGCAGGCCGCGCGTCATCGCGCGCGTGAAGGCTCGGACGGTGTTCGGGTTGCGGTTCGCGTACTCGGCGCGGCAGTAGATGGCGCTGCCGTAGTTCGGCACGCCCGCCTCGCGGTAGCGCATGATCACAATGTCCTGTTCGGGCACGCCGATTCCCTTCAGGCTGAGCACGCCCGAGGTGATGAAGCCGGTGATCGCGTCCACCTCGCCGCGGGCGAGCATCGGCTCGCGCAGCTGCGGCGTCATCGTCACCCAGGTGATCTTGCCGAGATCGATGCCGGCGAACTTGGCGAAAGCCGGGAACATCTGCCGCCCGCCGTCCGTCACCGGCGCGCCGAGCTTGCGCCCCTCGAGGTCCTTCGGCTTCGCGATGCCCGTCCGGCGCAGCGTCATCACCGCGAGCGGCGAGGCGTCGAACACCACGAAAAAGGCGATCAACTCCTTGCCGCGATTGGCGGGGTCGGCGTTGAACTGGATCATCGCGTTGATGTCGCCGAAGCCGATGTCGTAGGCGCCCGAGGCGACGCGGCTGACCGTATCGGCGGAGCCCGCACCGCGGTCGATGGTCACGTTGAGCCCGGCCTCGCGGAAATAGCCGCGCTGTTCGGCGAGCAGGAACACCGATTGCGGGCCCTGGAAGGCCCAATCGAGCGAGAAGCGGACGTTTGTCACCTCCGGCGCGCTGGCGCGGGCGACGAAGGGGGCGGCAAGCGGGCTGAGGGCAAGGCCGGCGGGGCCGGCGAGGGCCAGGCGTCGCGTGATCATCGAGAGGTCTCCCTGCTTCCCTGGGCCGCGGCAGCGGCCAGCGGCCGTGTGTCAAGCAAACACCATGCTACAATCGGCCAGGATCGCCGGGGCGTGCAGGAGCCGGGCCGGGTTCAGTACGCCCAGCCCGAAGCCGGAAGGTCGGCGGCCCCCCGTCCGCCCAGGCCACCTCGTCCACCCCGGCGATCTTGCCGGGATTGAGCAGGGAGAAGGGGTCGGTCTCGCGGCGGAAGGCGATCTGCGCCTCGTCGATCCGCTTCATCCCGCCGTTCTGCAGGAGATGGGTGCGGCCGTTGGCCACCTTGCAGCCGAGCCGCTCCAGCCCTTCGGTCTGGCGCGCGAGCTGCTCCCGACCTTCGTACCGAAGCACCGGACCCCCTTGCGCCGTCGGGCGTTCGGCGAAGCGGACGCACTCGAGATGCATCCAGAGCTCGCGGCCGAGTTCCGCCTCGACGCGCGCGATGGTTTCCAGCGTGTCCCGGGGCGGGAAGATGCAGATCAGGCAGGTGTGGCGGCGGTCTGCCTTGATCTCCTGGAAGTGGGTGTGGCCCCAGGGGTACGCGGAGAGGGGGACCTGGTCTGGCCCTTCGCCCTCTGCCGCTTCCAGCGTCACTGTCCCGCCCATTTCCGCGGCAAGGTCGCGCAGGGCGGCGAGGGATGGTTCGGCGACCATGGCGAGCACGACGGCCGCACCCTCGGGGCAAGCGGGTCGGAGAGGGCCGAAGAAACGGGTGAGCGGCGCTGCGATCGGCGAGACGAGCTTCTTCACCATGCCATCGGCGGAGGCGAAGGCGAGGCCGAAGCGGGCAGAGTTGGCCACAGTCGCGACAGCCAGCACGCACTCGACCCAGGCCTTAGCGCGCGGCGCGACCAGGGTCTCAGCCACCCCGCCCGCGCGCTGCTCAGCATGTCAGCCAGCTGCTTCTCACGCGCAGAGCCAGTGGTGATGCCGAAGGCGCGGTTGACGAAGGTAAACGGCGCGTCTGGGCGGATGAGGTCAGCGATGGTTGAGATCTTGACTGGAGAGGTGTGGATGACGGCGAACAGAACGAGCGGCGTAAGCCGTTCGCCTGCGCCACACCCGGCCTCCTGGACCGCGAGACCCATCCTGCCCAGCCTGGCCCCCCCTGCAAGGGTCGCAACCGACACGGCGTGCTGGGAAAGACCGAGTGGACCCGCAGAGAATTAGTGGCGAACAGAACGGTAGAGGCGTGTGGGTCAGTCGGTTTCCGGCGGCGCCGGGGTGGCGGGGGCTCTGGGTTCGGCATCGAGCGCGTCGCGCAGGCGCCGTTCGTAGTGCCGGTAGTATTTGTCGGTGACGAGGTCGGTCTTCACCACCACGCAGACGTCTGTGGTGTTGAACTGGTGGTCGATCACCGCTCCATCGCCGACGAAGCCGCCGAGGCGCAGATAGCCCTTGATCAGAGGCGGCAGGTCGTTGAGCACGGCGCGCACGTCGATCCGCCTTGGATCCATCCGCCGCATCTCGACGTAGCGATCCGCGAGCGCCCGCGGCCGCAGGGCGGGCGGGGCAAGGTGGTTGTGCCAGAGCCAGGTCAGGGGGGCGGCGAGCGCGTCTGGGTCGGTACCATGCAGGGAGGCGCAGCCGAACATCAGGTCGATGCGGTGGCGGAACACGTAGGCCGCAATCCCCTGCCACAAGAGTTGTAACGTGGGGCGAGTGCGGTAGCCCGCATCGACGCAGGAGCGCCCGAGTTCCAGGATTTCGCCCGGAAAGGCCTCGATGCAGGCGATGTCGTACTCGCCGGCGGAGTAGAAGCCGCCGGCCTTGGCCGCGGCCGGACGCCTGATCAGGCGATAAGTGCCAACCACGCTCTCTGGCCCCTCACCCAGCGCATGGTCGATGACGAGAAGATGGTCAGCGACAGCGTCGAAACGGTCCGTGTCCCGCCGAGTGGCGGCCATCTCGGCGGTGGGTATCGCCCCCATCTCCTGGTAGAACACGCGATAGCGCAGCGCCTGCGCGGCTTCGAGTTCCCACGGCTCCTTGGCCAGACGGACGCCGAGCGGCCCAGCGCGCAGTTCGCCGAACCCGGCACCGTCGGGCAGGGGCGTGTTCGCCTCTGGACGAGGTGCGGGTTTGGTCATCGACGGCTGAGCCCTGGCAAGGCGCGGTGGCGGGTGCGTGGCCGCGGCGAGGGCCTGCTACCCGCCTCGCCCGGCCGATGCACCACCCCGGCAGGCCGCGGCGCAGGCGTTTCGGCTGCGGCCTGACGGCGGCCGAACAGTTCGAGCCGCTGGCTGACGAGGGTGTAGCCCAGCCGTTCGGCAATGGCGCGCGCCACCTCCTCGAACGCTTCGTCTGAGAACTCGATCACCTTGCCAGTGTCGACGTCGATCAGGTGGTGATGATGGCCACGATCTGCTGGGTCGTAGCGGGCGCGTCCTTCGCCGAAGTCGCGCCGTTCCAGGATGCCCTTCTCTTCGAGCAGGCGGACGGTGCGGTAGACCGTGGCGATGGACACGTTCGGGTCGATCGCCGAGGCGCGGCGGTAGAGTTCCTCCACATCCGGATGGTCGGTCGCCTCGGACAGGACGCGCGCGATGACGCGGCGCTGCCCGGTCATCTTCAGGCCGGCCTCGATGCACATCCGCTCGATGCGGCTCTCCATCCGCCTATCCTTCCTCTCGGCCGTCCGTGCGCGGCACTCTCCTCCGCCCCGCAACCCCACCTATAGCAGAGGCGGACGCCGCAGTCGCGCCCCCGGCCGCGCCGACCGAAGCCTCAGCCGCTGCCCTTGCCGGCGTCGCCGGCACGCGACTTGGTGCCGAGACCAATCTTCTTCGCGAGTTCCGAACGGCGCCGAGCGTAGTTGGGCGCGACCATCGGATAGTCAGGTGGCAGCCCCCAGCGTTCCCGATACTGTTCGGGCGTCATGTTATAGACCGTCTTCAAATGCCGCTTTAGCATCTTCAGCTTCTTTCCATCCTCCAGACAGATAATATAGTCGGGAAAGACGGATTTCTTCACCGGAACCGCTGGCTGCGGCTTCTCCTGCGACAAACCGCCACGGCCCACCGCAGAGAGGGTCTTGTAAACCTCCTGGATCAGCCCAGGCAATTCCGCCAAAGGCACGCTGTTGTTGCTCACATGCGCGGATACGATCTCCGCCGTGAGTTCGAGGATGTTGGCATCAGGCTGCTGGTCCTGCATTGAGTCGATCTCGCCTTTTAGGAACGTCGCCGCGAGTATATAGTGATTTCTGGCGACAGGTGCAACGATCAAGCGACCTGCCAGCGAATCTCTTTGGCGACGGCAAGGTAGCAATGCGCGATCAAAATCATAACGCGGGCTTCTTTCTGGACATCACTGGCGAGACTTGCCCGATGACCTTCGTCCGCACCCGCCTCATGCTCGACCGCCTGCCTGCCGGCGCCATTCTCACCGTGCGGCTCAAAGGAAAGGAGCCGCTCGCCAACATCCCACGCAGCGCCCAGGCGCTCGGCCACGCCGTGCTGGCCACAGAGCCGGAACGCCAAAGCGACACCACTGCCGCCGACGTCTGGCTCGTCACCCTGCGCAAGGCGGGCTGAGCAAGCGCACGAGCAGGAGCCCGTCGCGGCCCACCCCGTAATAGTCGCGGCGTAGCCCGGCGGGGACGAAGCCCGCAGCGCGATAGAGGGCACGCGCACCGGTATTGTCCGCCGCGACCTCGAGAAACACACGCCCGACCCCCTGCCCTGCTAGCCCCTCCAAACAAGCGGCAAGCAAGGCGCGCCCGACCCCGCGCCGTCGCCACTCCGGCACTACAGCGAGGGCGAGAATCTCCGCCTCGTCCGCCGCACGCCGAGCCAACACGAAGCCAACCGGCACACCGCCATCGGCCGCCACTACCCCGACCGCACCTGGCAACGCGACCAGCCGCGCGAACGCGTCTTGGCCCCAAGCCTCACCGGGCGGGAAGGCGGCGGCATGGAGGGCGGCGAGCAGGGGGGAGTCGGAGGGGGCGAGGGCGCGGATCAACACGCGGCGGCCACGCCAGGCGGAGGATGCACGGCCGGGGGATCAACATAGAGGGGCGCGAACGGCCGCGGCGGAAGCCTGCCCGCGAGGCGGGCGGCGGCAACGGAAGCGACCGCAGTGGCGCGCGGGCAGGACGGCGCAGCGACGGGGTCGAGGAGCGCCGCCGCATCGCCCACAACAACGCCCCACTCGCCTGCGGGCAGCGCCTCGCCAGGGCGCCAGACGACAGGCGGCAGGATTTCCTCCGGGATCCCCTCCCGCACCAGGAAACCGGCGAGGAAGGCATGGCCGCGCCGGGAGTCGATCGCCGCCAGAACCCGCCCCTCGCCCACCTCCGCCGCCAGCGCCTCCGCCGTGGAGACGGCCACAGTCGGCGCGCCGAAGCCCAGCGCCAGACCTTCGGCGAGCGCCAGCGCGGCGCGGATGCCGGTGAACGAGCCGGGCCCCACCGTCGCCGCTACCGCCAAGGGCCGCCCGCCCTCCAGCACCGCAGCGGCGAGACGGACGACAAGAGCCGCCTGGTCGCGCTCCGCCGGCTGTTCGGCCACGCGCCCGCCGAACGCGGCCGAGACACGGGCAGACGAGGAATCGAGGGCGAGGATGGCGCGGGGATCGACGGGGTAGGGCAGCGGATCGCCCGTCACAGCACGCGGCAGGCCTCGTCGCATGCAAGCCGCGGGTCGCGCGGGCGGACGCAATCGAACGCCCCATCGCCCAGGGTGGCGAGCAGGTTGGCGCGTATGGTCGTGCCGGCGAAGAATTCGCGCTCCACCGCCTCGGCGTCGAACCCGCTCATCGGCGCGCAATCAAGGCCTAAGGCGCGGGTGGCGAGGATGACGCCGCCGCCCTGCTGCGTGCCGTTGCGGAACGCCGTCTCCTCCAAAAGACGCGGATCTGCCTCGTACCATGAGCGCACGTCGCCCCGCCGCCAAAGCCGCGGCAAAAGCTCATAAAAGTCCGTATCGTCGCCGAGAGTAGCGGGGATGGGCGCGCCTATCACCGTCGCCACGTTGCCTGGCGAAAGTGCCGGCCGAAGCCTTTCCTTCGCCTCCGCCAAACGAAGAAACGGCACCCGCGCGGGCTGGCAGTTGCCCGAGGTCGACCCCCATCGCACGAGCTCCCAAAGCTCGCGCAGGGTCTTGTCCGAGATCGGTTCGGGGCGGGAGGCGTGCGCGCTGTGCGGAACAGGCGGTTGAGCAAGAGAGGGTCGAGCCGCAAACCTCACTCCACGGCCTGCACGGCCACCACCTCGGGCACGTAGTGTTTGAGCATGTTCTCGATGCCGTGCTTGAGGGTCGCGCGCGAGGAGGGGCAGCCGGAGCAGGCGCCCTGCAGACGCAGCTTGACGATGCCGTCGCGGAAGCCGCGGAAGACGATATCGCCCCCATCCATCGCCACCGCCGGCCGCACGCGGGTGTCGATCAGCTCGCGGATCTGGGCGACGATCTCGGCATCCTCGGGGTCGACATCAAGCGCCTCCTCCTCCTCGCTTTCGCCCTCGATGACGGGAAGGCCAGACAGGAAATGGTCCATCAGGACGCCGAGCACGCGCGGCTTGAGCAGAGACCAGTCGGCATCGTGGCTCTTGGTCACGGTGACGAAGTCGGCGCCGAGGAAGACGCGTGTCACTTCGGGCAACGCGAACAACGCGCGCGCGAGCGGCGAACTGGCCGCCGTCTCGGGCGAGGAAAAGTCGGCCGTGCCCGAGGGCATCACCGTGCGCCCGGGCAGGAACTTCAGCGTCGCCGGATTGGGTGTAGCCTCGGTCTCGATGAACATGACGGTCTCCTCCGCTGCTGGCGGCGGGCAGGCGCGGAGGCGGATGCCTCAGCGCAGCACATGGAGAGGTGGCAGCTGTGATGCGGCCGGTCAAGCCGGGCTGGGTGGCGCCGGCTCCTCCTCGAGGAGCCGGCGCAAGTAGGCGCCATAGGCCGACTTCCCAAGCCGGTCGGCCGCGCGGGCCAGAGCATCAGCGCCAATATAGCCCATGCGCCAGGCGATCTCCTCCGGGCAGGCCACCTTCAGCCCCTGGCGCAGTTCGAGCGAGCGGATGAACTCGGCCGCCTCGATCAGGCTCTCCGGCGTGCCGGTATCAAGCCAGGCATAGCCGCGGCCCAAGCGTTCGACCGAAAGCAGGCCGCGTTCGAGATAGATCCGGTTGACGTCGGTGATCTCGCGCTCGCCGCGCGCCGAGGGGCGGATGGTCGCCGCGACCTCGCACACATCGGCATCGTAGAAGTAAAGCCCCGTCACCGCCCAGTTCGACTTTGGCTCACGGGGCTTCTCCTCGATTGCTACCGGGCGCCAGGCGGCATCAAACGAAACGACGCCATATCGTTCCGGATCGCGCACATGGTAGGCAAACACCACCGCCCCGGTGCCGGCGGCGGCGCGGCGCATCAGCGCCTGCAGCCCATCGCCGTGGAAGATGTTGTCGCCGAGGATCAGCGCCACGCGCGAGGAGCCGACGAAGTCGCGCCCGATGATGAACGCCTCGGCAAGCCCCCCCGGGGTCGGCTGTACGGCATAGGCGAGGCTCACCCCCCACTGCGACCCATCACCCAGCTGCGCCTCGAACAGAGGGCGGTGGGCGGGCGTGGTGATGATCAGGATGTCGCGGATGCCGCCCAGCATCAGCACGCTGAGCGGGTAGTAGATCAGCGGCTTGTCGTAGACGGGCAAGAGCTGCTTCGAGAGCACGCTCGTCATCGGGTGCAGCCGCGTGCCCGACCCGCCGGCGAGGATGATCCCCTTCATCGCACGCCTGTGCCAAGACCGAGGCGGGCTCCGTCATAACGCGTGCGCATGCCCTCCTCCCACCAGTCTCGATGCTCGAGATACCAAGCGACGGTCTCGCGCAGCCCCTGGGCGAAGGAGCACCGCGCCGCGCGCCAGCCGAGTTCGCGTTCGATCTTGCTGCAATCGATGGCGTAGCGGTGGTCGTGGCCCGGCCGGTCGGGCACGAAGGTGATCAGCCGCCGACGCGGGCCGGCAGGGTCGGGGCCGGCGAGCTCGTCGACGAGCTCGCAGATCATGCCGACGGTGTCGATGTTGCGGCTCTCTTCGCCACCGCCAACGAGGTAGGTCTCGCCCGGCCGGCCGCGGGTCACGATCGTCCATAGCGCCTCGGCATGGTCCTCGACATGCAGCCAATCCCGCACCTGCAAGCCGCGGCCGTAGACCGGAAGCGGCTCGCCCTTCAGCGCCTTGATGGTCATCAGCGGGATCAGCTTCTCCCAAAACTGCCAGGGCCCGTAGTTGTTCGAGCAGTTGGAGACGAGCACCGGCAGGCCGTAGGTGCGGTGGAAGGCGCGGGCGAGGTGGTCGGCCCCGGCTTTGGAGGCGGCGTAGGGTGAGTTCGGCCGATAGGGGCTGTCCTCGACGAAGGCGCCCTTGGCGCCGAGGGAGCCGAACACCTCATCGGTGGAGACCTGCAGGAACCGAAACCGCTCCTGGCCCTCGGCATCCAGCGATCGCCAGTAACCGACCGCCTCCTGGAGCAGAGTCGCGGTGCCGAGCACGTTGGTGCGCACAAAGGCCAAGGGGTCGTCGATCGAACGATCCACATGGGTCTCGGCGGCGAGGTTTATCACCGCCTCCGGGCGGAACTCGGCAAACGCCCGGCGCACCGCCTCGCGATCTGCGATGTCGGCCTTGAGGAAGGCGTAGAGCGGGGAAAAGACGGCATTCTCCAAAGCGGCCAGGTTGGCGGCGTAGGTCAGCGCATCGAGGTTGAGCACGCGCAAGCCGCCGATGCGGATGAGCAGGCGCACGACTGCGGAGCCGATGAAGCCCGCCCCGCCGGTGACAAGGACGCGCGAAGGGGAGAGGGGCGCGGTCAGTCGAGCGTCTCCATCAGGCCGAGGAGGAGGCGGCAGCGCGGGGCGAGGTCGCGCCAAAAGATGTGTTCGAAGTCGGCGTGCGCGCCCGCGCCGGGGCAGCCGAGCCCGTCAAGGGTGGGGATGCCCATCACCGCGGTGAAGTTGCCGTCCGACCCCCCGCCGCGGGCCTGCTTGGGCAGCGGGAAGCCGAGCCCCTCGGCGATCGCCTTCGCCCGTGCGTAGAGGGCAAGGGTGGCGTCGGTCTCGGGGAAGGGCGGGCGGTTCATGCCTCCGGTGACCGTGACGGTGCAGCGCGGATCATGCGGGCGGAGAGACAGGATTGCCGCCGTCAGCCGCTCGCCATCCGCCACCGTCGGCACGCGGAGGTCGATCTCGGCGCGGGCTTCGGCGGCGATCACGTTCGGCCGGGTGCCGCCGGAAATCGGCGCGACATTGACGGTGATCCCACGCCCCGGGTCGACCATCGCATGCAGGGCGAGGATCTGGCGGGCGAGTTCCACCACCGCCGAGGCGCCGTCGGCGAAGTTGCCGCCCGCGTGCGCGGCAACCCCATGCACAAGGAGGTCAAACCGGCCCACCCCCTTGCGCGCGGTCACCACCGCGCCCTCGGAACTCGCCGGTTCGGGGATCAGCACGTAGGCGGCCTCGCGCGCCTCGGCCTCGATGAGCGGGCGCGAGGTGGGCGAGCCGACCTCCTCGTCCGAGGTCAGCAGCAGGGTGACGGGAAGCCTGGTCGGGTTGCGCTGGCGCAGGATGGACAGCATGGCGTGCCACGCGAGGAAGGCACCGGCCTTCATATCGTAGATGCCCGGCCCATAGGCGCGGTCGCCGTCGAGGCGGAACGGCATGCGCGAGAGTGTGCCGGCGGGCCAGACCGTGTCGAGATGCCCCACAACCAAGACTCCCCTCCCCTCGGCGGGACCGATGCGCGCGCGCAAGCAATCGCCGAACCCGTCGCGGCCCGGGATCCGCGTCACCGCGGCCTCAGCCTCGCGCAGCGGCGCCTCGGCGAGGTCGATCAGCGCGTTTACCCGCGCCGCGTCATCGGTCGGTGTCTCGCACTCGACCCAGGCGCGAAGCCCCTCAAGCAGAGCCTCCGAGGGTCCCGGGTCGGTAGCGGGAAGGATGTGTCTCATCGATGCTGAGCGCGGGACGTTGCAAAAGGCGCGGGATGTTCAGCCCCACGCGACATCTTGTCCAGCCGACGACGATCGCGTAGCGTCGCGATCATGCTGCACCGCCGCAGGAAGAACGGAGGGCGGTATCTGCGGGGAAAGGGCTGTCCATGGCGGTGGTTGGCGCCACTGATGTCACCTTTTTCGAGGATCTGCGCGAGGGGATGACCGCCTCCTTCTCGCGCACGGTCACCGAATCGGACATTGTTTTGTTCGCCGGCGTCTCTGGGGATATGAACCCCGTCCATTTGGACGCCGAATATGCCGAAAAAACGGTCTTTAAAGGGCGAATCGCGCACGGCATGTTGTCGGCGGCGTTCATCTCCACCGTGCTCGGCACCAAGCTTCCCGGCCCCGGCACGGTCTATCTGGCGCAGAGCCTGAAGTTTAAGGCGCCGGTGCGGATTGGCGACACGGTCACCGCCACCTGCGAGGTGGTCGCCCTCGATCCGGTGAAAAAGCGTGCCACCCTGCGCACCGTGTGCACGGTGGGCGGCCGCCCGGTGGTCGAGGGCGAGGCGCTGGTCATGGTACCCTCGCGCGCCGAAGCCGAGGCGGAGAAGGCCCCTCCCGCCGCCTCAGCCGCGTGAGCCCTGCCGGTTTGACCGGGCGCCCCGGCCGGGGCATGTCGGCTGTTGCATGCGCGTCTTTCGCCACCTCGCCTCCCTGCCAGACGATGCGCGCGGGGCTGCCATCGCTCTTGGCAACTTCGATGGCGTGCATCGCGGCCATCGGGCGGTGATCAAGGCCGCCGCAGACGCCGCCCGCGCGCACCACCTTCCGCTCGCCGCCCTCACCTTCGAACCGCATCCGCGCGAGGTCTTCCGCCCCAACGATCCGCCCTTCCGCCTCACCCTTGCCGAGGCGAAGGCTGAAGCCCTCGCCGCGCTCGGCGTCGATCTTCTCTACGAACTGCCCTTTGATGAGACGTTCAGCCGGATTTCGGCCGAAGCCTTCATCGCCGAGGTGCTGGCCGGGGCTCTCGGCGCCCGCCATGTCGCCTGCGGGCCCGATTTCCATTTCGGCCATCGCCGCACCGGCACGCCTGCGCTGCTCGCCACCCTCGGCCCCGCGCACGGCATCGGCGTGACCGTGGTGCCGGAAGCAACAGACGAGGCGGGGCGAGAGCTCTCGTCCACCGCCGTGCGCGATGCTCTGCGCGCCGGCGACCTTGCCCGCGCCGAGGCGATCCTCGGCCGGCCGTGGGAGATCCGCGGCCCGGTCGAACGGGGGGCAGCGCTTGGCCGCACGCTCGGCTTCCCGACCGCCAACGTGCCACTCGGGCGCCATCTGGTCCCGCGTTTGGGCATCTACGCCGTCGAGGCGACAACGGACGGGGCCGCCTGGCTGCCTGGGGTCGCCTCGCTCGGCGTGCGCCCAACAGTGAACACGCTCCCTCGCCCTCTGCTCGAGGTGCACCTGTTCGATGTCGCTCCCGACCTCTATGGCCGGGCGCTTCGGGTTCGGCTGCGCGCCTTCCTGCGCGACGAGGCGAAGTTTCCCGACCTCGAGGCGCTCGTGCGCCAGATGCAGCGCGACGCCGAGGTGGCACGCGCCGTGCTGCGCGCCGAGGCGCGATGAGCGCACCACTCCTCTCTTGGCTCTATCTCGTCCTTGCCGGCCTGCTCGAGGTCGCCTGGGCGGTCGGGCTTAAACTGTCGCGTGGGCTCGACTTCACCGCCCGCCCCGTGCACTCGGTGCTGACGATCTCGGCGATGGCGGCAAGCGTGATGCTGCTCGGCCTTGCCGCCCGCCACCTGCCGATCGGCACCGCCTACGCGATCTGGGTTGGCATCGGCGCGGCGGGAACGGCGATCGCTGGGATGATGCTGTTCGACGAGCCTGCCACCTTCGCCCGCATTGTCGCCATAGCGGTCATCGTCGCCGGCGTGATGGGGCTGAAACTCGCCTCCTGACCCGCGTGTTGATTGACCGCCCCCGCCCTCGCCGGTATCCGACCCCATCCTGCCAGCCCCGGGCCCTGACGATGAGCGACAGCAGGCGCGACTACCGAGACACGGTCTTCCTCCCCACCACCTCTTTCCCCATGCGGGGGGAGCTGCCCAAGCGCGAACCCGCCTTCCTGGAGCGCTGGGAGCGCATCGCGCTCTGGCGGCGGCTGCGCGAGGCCTCCGCCGGTCGGCCGAAGTTCGTCCTCCACGACGGGCCGCCTTACGCCAACGGCCACATCCACATCGGCACCGCGCTGAACAAGATCCTCAAGGACGTCATCAACCGCGCCAAACAGATGGCGGGGTTCGACGCCAACTACGTCCCCGGCTGGGACTGCCACGGGCTTCCTATCGAATGGCGGATCGAGGAACAGTACCGGGCAGCGGGGCGAGACAAGGACGCCGTTGACGTGCTCGCCTTCCGCGCTGAGTGCCGCGCCTACGCCGCACACTGGATGGGCGTGCAGGCCGAGGAATTCCGCCGCCTTGGTGTCGCTGCCGACTGGGCCGGCCGCTACGCCACCATGGACTTCCGCTCCGAGGCGATCATCGCCGGCGAGATCGGCCGCTTCCTGCTCAACGGCGCGCTCTACCGCGGCGCCAAGCCAGTGTTGTGGAGCCCCGTCGAGAAGACCGCGCTGGCCGATGCCGAGGTCGAGTACCACGACCATACCTCGACCACCGTCCGCGTCCGCTTCCCGATCCTCTCCGCCCCCGCCGAGGATGTGCGCGGGGCCTCAGTGGTGATCTGGACCACCACGCCCTGGACGCTTCCTGGCAACCGCGCCGTCGCGTATGGTGAAGACATCGACTACGCGCTCGTGGTGGTCGAAACCGTCGCAGACGGGTCCCTGGCCCGCCCAGGCGAGCACCTGCTCGTCGCCCTGCCTCTGCTTGCCAGCACCTTTGCCGAAGCAGGGATAGGCCAGCATGTCGTCCGCCGTGTGCTGAAGGGGCGGGAGCTCGCCGGCACGGTCTGCGCCCACCCTCTGCGCGGCCGCGGCTACGAGTTCGACGTTCCCCTCCTCCCCGCCGACTTCGTCACCACCGACCAGGGCACGGGGTTCGTGCACATCGCCCCCGGCCACGGCGAGGAAGACTGGGAACTCGGGCTGCGCCACGGCCTTCCTGTGCCACAGACGGTCGGACCCGACGGCACGTTTGTTGCCGATGTGGCGTGCTTCGCCGGCGTGCACGTCTATCGGGCGGCCGACCCGGTCTGCGCCGCCCTGACGGAGGCGGGCACCTTGCTGTCGCGCTCAACGCTGGTCCACCCCTACCCGCATTCCTGGCGCTCCAAGGCACCGCTGATTTTCCGCACCACGCCGCAGTGGTTCATCCGAATCGATGGCGAGACCGCCCTCCGCGACACGGCGCTCGCCGCCATCGAGGCCACCCGCTTCGTCCCCCCCCAGGGCAAGAACCGCCTGCGCGCCATGATCGCTTCCCGCCCGGACTGGTGCATTTCGCGCCAGCGCGCCTGGGGCGTGCCGATCGCGATCTTCGTCGACCGCCGCAGCGGCGAACCTCTCCGCGACCCGGCGGTAATGGAGCGCATCGTCGCCATCTTCGAGAAGGAAGGCTCCGACGCCTGGTGGACCCGGCCCGCGTCCGACTTCCTCGGCCCGGGGCGTGATCCGGCCGACTACGAACAGGTGTTCGACATTGTCGATGTCTGGTTTGAATCTGGCTCGACCCACGCCTTTGTGCTGGAAGGCAACCCGGCCCTGGCCTGGCCCGCCGACCTCTACCTCGAAGGCTCCGACCAGCATCGCGGCTGGTTCCAATCGTCCTTGCTCGAAGCCTGCGGCACGCGCGGCCACGCCCCCTTTCGGGCGGTGCTGACGCATGGGTTCGTGGTCGACGAACAGGGGCGGAAAATGTCGAAATCGCTCGGCAACACCGTCTCACCGCAGGAGGTGATCGCCGAATACGGCGCCGACATTCTTCGCCTGTGGGTGATGGCATCCGATTACACCGAGGATTTGCGCATCGGCCCGGAGATCCTGAAACAGCAGGCCGAACTCTATCGCCGCATCCGCAACACGCTGCGTTGGATCCTAGGCGGGCTCGACGGCTTTGCGGACGCGGAACGCGTTGCCCTCGACGACATGCCCGACCTCGAACGCTGGGTTCTGCACCGGCTGGCCGAACTCGACGGGCGCGTGCGCGAAGCGGCCGAAACCTTCGCCTGGACCGGCGTCTTCGCCGACCTGCACGCCTTTTGTGCTGCCGACCTCTCCGCCTTCTACTTCGACATCCGCAAGGACGCTCTCTATTGCGACCGCGCGGATTCCCTTCGCCGGCGCGCCTGCCGCACCGTGCTTGATCACCTTCACCGCTGCCTCACCACCTGGCTTGCCCCTTTGCTCGTCTTCACCGCCGAGGAAGCCTGGCTTGCCCGCTTCCCGTCCGAGGACGGGTCGGTGCACCTCGAGACCTTTCCCGAGATCCCGCGCGGGTGGCGGAACGAGGCGCTCGCGCAACGGATGGCGCGCATCCGCGAAATTCGCCGCGTGGTCACCGGTGCGCTTGAACGTGAACGTGCAGCCGGCAGACTCGGCGCTTCGCTGCAGGCAGCCCCCGTGCTCGTCCTTCCTGAGGCGGATCGTTCCCTTCTCGATGCGGAGGGGTGGGCGGAGATCTGCATCACCTCGGGCATGACTCTCGCAGACACGCCACCCGCCGCCGACGCCGCCCCCTTCACCCTGCACGACGTGCCAGGGGTGGTGGTGGTCCCCCGCCGCGCCACGGGCCAGAAATGCCAACGCTGCTGGAAGGTGCTGCCCGAAGTCGGCACGCATCCGGATCACCCGGGGCTGTGCGACCGCTGCCACGACGCCGTGACCTCCGGCGTGCTCGCCCGCCGCGCCGCCGCGTGATGGAGCCGGGGAGGCGCAGACACTAGGGCTGGTGGACACGCGTGTCCCCCACCCCCCGTGCGGAACGCGCCGGTCGCGGCCGCCGCCTGCGGCTGGGCTTGGGCCTCGCCGCTGCCGTGCTCGCCCTCGATCAGGCGACCAAGTGGTGGATCCTAAAGATCGTCCGCCTGCCGGAGGTCGGCAGCGTCTACGTCCTCCCCTTCCTGAACCTGACCATGGTCTGGAACCGCGGCGTCACCTTCGGCCTGCTTGCCGGCGACGCCTGGTGGCACGCCTCTGCGCTCGCCGCCGTGGCCATCGCGGTGGCGGGCGTGCTCATCGCCTGGCTCGCCCGCGCCGAAGACCTCTGGACGGCGACCGGGCTCGGGCTCGTGCTTGGCGGCGCCATCGGCAACGTGATCGACCGACTGCGCTTCGGCGCAGTCGTCGACTTCATCGACCTGCACGCCTTTGGCTGGCACTGGTACGTGTTCAACGTGGCTGACAGTGCGATCGTCTGCGGGGTGGGCTTGCTTCTGGCGCACGCCTTGATGCGGCCCAAACCCGAGCGTAAGGGGGAGGAATGACCCCCCGCCACGGCCTCGCCCTGGTGCTCTGCCTGCCGCTCGTCGCCGCCTGCAGCGGCGATGTGGGCCGCACTTTCGGCCTGACGCGCGACCCGCCGGACGAGTTCCTGGTCACCACCCGCGCGCCGCTGTCGCTGCCGCCGGATTTCGGGCTTCGCCCCCCTCGTCCCGGCGCGCCGCGCCCGCAGGAGCCGCCCGCGCGCGAGGCGGCCGCTGCCCTGCTCGCCGCCCGCACCGTGACGCAACCCGTGCTGAGCGACATCCCTCCGGGCGCCTCAGCCGGTGAGGCTGCCCTGCTTGCCGCCGCCGGCCCTCCCGTGCCGGCCGACCTCCGCCGCCAGATCGACCAGGAAAGCGCGCTGCTTGCCGAACGCGACCGGTCCTTCGTTGAACGGCTGCTGTTCTGGCGCCGACCCGAGGCCGAGGACGTGGCGGTCGACCCGCGCGCCGAAGCCGCCCGGTTGCGCGAAGCGGCCGCGCTCGGGCGCGAGCCCACCGCAGGCGACACTCCGGTCATCCAGCGCCGCCGGCGCGGGCTTCTCGAAGGCTTGTTCTGAGACGGCACCGCCGCCCTGGACGGATCGCGGGCGAAGCCTCACCTTGAGGCCATGACCGAAATCGACCGTCGCACGCTGCTCGCCGGCCTGCCCGCCGCTGCCGCCGCCCTCGCCGCCCCCAAGGCTGTTGCCACAGCAAGCGCCGCCAAGCCCGTCTTTGGGGCAGAGACCTTCCAGCTCGCCAACGGGCTTACCGGGGTGGTCATCCCGATGCGCCGCGCCCCTGTCGTCGCCCACATGGTCTGGTACCGGGTGGGCGGAGCGGACGAGCCGGCGGGCCTCTCAGGCATGGCGCACTTCCTCGAACACCTGATGTTCAAGGGCACGCCGAACATCGGCCCTGGCCAGTTCAGCCGCCGCGTCGCGCGCGAAGGCGGGCGAGACAACGCCTTCACCGGCCACGACTACACCGCCTATTTCCAGCAGGTCGCCGCTGATCGGCTCGAACTCGTGATGGGCATGGAGGCCGACCGCATGGCCAACATCCTGCTCGACCCCAAAGACATCGAGCCGGAACGCCAGGTCATCCTCGAGGAGCGGCTGCAGATCATCGAAAACAATCCCCGCGCCCGCTTCCGCGAGCGGCTGGCCGCCTCCTTCTACCTCAACCACCCCTATGGCCGGCCGATCATCGGCTGGGAGCACGAGATCCGCGCCATCCCGCGCGAGGCCCTGCTCGACTTCCATCGTCGGCACTACGGCCCGGGCAACGCGATCCTGGTCGTGCAGGGCGACGTAACCACGGAGCGCGTGGCGCGCCTGGCCGAACGCACCTACGGCGCGGTGCCGACTTCCTCCCGCGTCGAACGCCGCCGGCCGCAGGAGCCGCCGCACGACGGGGAACGCCGCCTGCTGCTGAGGGATGCCCGTGTGCGCGAAGCGTCGTTCGCCCGCCTTTACCCGGCACCGCACGCCCATGCCTCAATCGAAACCTCGGATGCGCTCGAGGTTCTCGCCCATCTCCTCGGTTCAGGCCCTGCGAGCCTGATGTGGAAGGCCCTGGTCGATACGGGGCTCGCCGCCACCGTCTCCGCAGCCTATGGCGGCGACAGTGTCGACCCCTCCGAGTTCGGCCTCTTCGCAAGCCCCCGCCCCAATGTCGCGCCGGAACAGCTGGAGGCCGCCCTCGACGACCTCATCGCCCGCGTGCTTGAGGAGGGCGTCGCCGAGGCGGAGGTGGCGCGCGCCGTGCGGGAAATCATCGCCCAGGCGGCCTTCGCCCGCGACAGCCTGATGGGCGGGGCGCGCACCATCGGCGCCGCTCTCGCGGTCGATCTGCCGCTCGATCATGTCGAGTACTGGCCCTCGCGCATTGCCCAGGTGACGGCCGAACGCGTGACCGAGGCGGCGCGCGCCGTGCTTCGCCGCAATGCCTCCCTCACCGGCTGGCTGGTTCCGACCGAGGCGCGGGCATGAGCGCGCCCCGGGCGGAAAACGAGGGGCCGGTCAGCTGGTCGGTTCCGGTTCAGGTCGTCCGCTCTCCCTCGGGGGTCGAGGCCTGGCTGATCGAGGATCACGCGGTGCCGGTGGTCACGCTTGCCTTCGCCTTCGCTGGCGGCGCGGCGCTGGACCCGCCCGGGCAGGAGGGGAGGGCCAGCCTGCTCGCCGCCCTGCTCACGCAAGGGGCGGGGCCGCATGATACGGCCGCCTTCGCCTCCCTGCTGCGCGAACGCGGCGTCACGCTCTCCTTCGAGGCGGAGCGCGACGGGCTGAGGGGCACGCTGCGTACCCTTGCCGAGGAGGCGGGCTTCGCCTGCGACATGCTCGCCCTCGCCCTTGCCGAGCCCCGCTTCGACCAGGCAGCCGTGGAGCGCGCCAAGGCGCAACGGCTGATCACGCTGCTCCGCGAAGCGGAACAGCCGCCGACCGTCGCTGCCCGCCGCTGGTGGGCCGAGGCCTATCCCGGACACCCTTTCGCCCGACCCACGGGCGGAACGGAAGATGGCGTGAAGGCCGTCGACCGCGACTCGCTTCGCGCCGCGCGCGAGGCGCAGATGCGCCAGGGCAGTCTGGTCGTGGCCGCGGCCGGGGCGATCGACTCCGAAGGGCTCGGTCGCCTCATCGACCGCGCCTTCGCCGCCTCGCTCGCCGCTGGCGCCGCCCCAGCCGTGCCTGACGTGCCTGCGCCGAGACAGTTCGGCCTCACCGTGGTCGAGCGCGACGCGCCGCAGGCCGCCGGGGTGTTCGGCCACGGCGCCCTCGCGCCGGAGGACCCGGCCTGGGAAGCGGCGCAGATCGCGAACTGGATCTTGGGCGGCGGCGGCTTCTCCGCCCGGCTGATGGCCGAGATCCGCGAAAAGCGGGGACTGACCTATGGCATCGGCACCTCGCTCTTGCCCTTTCGTGGACGTGGGCTCGTTCTCGGCTCCGTCTCCACCGACAATGCGCGTTTCGGCGAAACGCTCGCTGTGCTGCGCGAGGAGTGGCGCAAGATGGCCGCTGAAGGCCCGACCGCGGACGAGGTCGAAGCCGGCAAAGCCTTCCTCACCGGCTCCTTCCCCTTGGGTTTCACCTCGACAGTGCAGATCGCAAGCACGCTGGTCGGGCTTCGCCAGCTCGGCCGCGCCCCGGACTGGCTCTCCGGTCGGCTTGCCCGCCTTGCCGCCGTCACCGTGGACGAGGTGCGGGAGGTGGCGCGCCGGCTGTTCGACCCAGACG
Organism: uncultured Elioraea sp.; assembly: GCA_937928775.1. Taxonomy (GTDB): domain Bacteria; phylum Pseudomonadota; class Alphaproteobacteria; order Acetobacterales; family Acetobacteraceae; genus Elioraea. Next base: position 20,259 of record CALFVI010000025.1, read on the forward strand.
CACTCTCCGTCGTGGTCGCCGGCCGCCCAGCCCTGTAAGCGGCCGGCTCAGCCGGCGAGAAGCGGCGGCAGGGGGAGGGGCCCGCGCGCGATCTCATAGGCGTGGGCGGCGCGCAGCACCAGCGCGTCTTCGCCTGGCCTGCCGGCGAGCTGGATCGCCACCGGAAGCCCACCCGCGCCCAAACCGGCCGCGACGCTGATCGCCGGCTGGCCCGTCAGATTGAAGGGCAGCAGGAGGTTGGGCAGCTTGAACCCGCTCCAGCGATCGACCGCCGCGATCGGCGGTGCCTCGCCCACCGCTGCGGCGGTGAGGATCAGGTCGACCTCGCGCATCGCCTCGGCGATGGCCGCGGCCAGCGCCCGCCGCCGTCTCTGCGCGGCGAGATAGTCCTCGGCCGAGAGAAGGGCGCCGAGCGAGAGGCGTTCGCGCAGGATCTCGCCATAGTCTTCCCGCCGCGTGCGCAGCCACGGCGCATGGATAGCGAAGGCCTCGGCGAGCAGGATCACCATCCCGGCATCGGTCAGGTCCTGCAGGGGCGGGAGGTCAATGCGGCAGGGAAGGGCGCCCAAGTCACGCAGGATGTCGGCGGCGCGATCGATCGCCTGGCGCGTGGCCTGGGTCAGCGGCAGAGCCCCCTCCAGCCAAGCGTGCGGGAGTCCCACACGCAGCCCGTGCACGCCTTCGCCGAGCCCGCTTAGGAGGTCAGGCGCGGGCCGGGGGTCGGACGCGGGGTCGGAAGGGTCGGGTCCGGCGCAGGCGGAGAGCAGGATCGCGCAGTCCTCCGCCGTGCGGGCGAGCGGACCCACATGGTCGAGAGACCAGGCAAGCGGCAACACCCCCGTGCGGGGAACGAGGCCGTAGCTCGGTTTGATGCCAGCAAGGCCGCAGAGCGCGGCCGGCCCGCGGATTGAACCCCCGGTGTCGGAGCCCGTGCCGCCCAGGATCATGCCAGAGGCGATGGCCGCCGCCGTGCCTGAGGATGAGCCGGCGGTGAAGTGGTCTGGGTTCCACGGGTTGCGCGCAGGCGGGGTGGGCAGGTCGAAGGACGGCCCGCCCCAGGCGAACTCGTGCGTGGTGAGCTTGCCCAGGCACACCGCGCCCGCCGCGCGCCAGCGGGCGGCGATCGGCGCATCCGCCGGCGCCGCAGGCATGCCGGCGAGCACGCGCGAACAGGCGGTGGTGGGGAAGCCCGCGACGTCGATGATGTCCTTGTGCGCGATCGGGATGCCGTCGAGAGGCCCCTTCGCCTCGCCCCGCATCCAGCGCCCCTCCGCCGCCCGCGCTGCAGTCAGCGCGCCTTCGGGGTCGAGGGCAAGGAAAGCGTGCAGAGTGGCGTTGCACCGCTCCACCCTCTCAAGGCAGGAGCGGGTAAGCTCCACCGGCGAGAGGGTGCGGGCAGCGAAGGCCCGCGCCGCCTCGGCGATGGTCGGGATTAGGCCCACGGCCTGGGCGGGGGGAAGATGGTTGCCGGTTCCTCGGTCGCGGCTACGGCGCGCAACCGCGCCAGCATCCCGTCGAGAAGGCGCATCGGCTCGGCGAGCCGCGCGCGCTCCTCCCGCGACAGGGTGAGGCCAGCGCGGGCGAAGGGGTCCGCCATCCCCTCACCCGGCTGATCCGTCCGTGCTTCGGTCGCCCGATGCTCGCTCACGTCACCTCGATATTGGCCGCGCGCGCCACCGCCCGCCAGTGCTCAATCTGCTGGCGGATCAGCGCGACGAACTCGGCGCCGACCAGCATCGGCGTGCGCGGCAGAGTCTGCAGGTCTTCGAGACGCGCGCGCAGCTCCGGCCTGTCAAGAACGCCCGGCAAAATGGCGACCAGCCGCTCCACGATCGGCTGCGGCAAGCCCTTCGGACCGGACAGCCCAAGCCACTGCGATGACGTCAGGCCCGGGAAGCCGAGCTCGGCGAAGGTCGGAATGTTGGGGAATGCCGGCAGTCGTTGCGGCGAAGTCACCGCGAGAGCGCGCAAGGAGCCGTCGCGAAGCTGCGCCACGTTGGTGGTGATGGGGTCGAGCATGCTTTCGATGACGCGCGCGAGCAGGTCCTGCATCGCCGGCGCCGTGCCCTGATAGGGAACGTGCTCGAGCTGGGTCGCCCCCGATTCCCGCTTCAGCAGCTCGCCCACGAGGTGCGTGGCCGAACCGATGCCCGCCGAGCCGTAGCGGACCGGCTGCCGTTTCGCTGTCTCGAGATACTGCGACAAGGACTGGAACGGCGAGTCGCCCCGCACGAGCAAAACCATCGGCGCCTCGACGAGCAGCGCCATATGGGTGAAGTCGCCGATCGGGTCGAACGGCATCGTCCGCCGCGTCGCCGCCGAGTAGACGTGTACGATGGCGTGGCTCATCAGCAGCGTGTAGCCATCCGCCGGCTGTTTCGCGACATAGTCGGTCCCGATCAGCCCCGCCGCGCCGGGGCGGTTTTCCACCACCACGGTCTGACCGAGCTCCTGCGCCATGGCAGGCGCCATCAGGCGAGCGACCGTATCCACGAGGCCGCCGGGAGGAAACTGGGCGACGAGGCGGATAGGCCCTCGCGACGGCCATGCCTGGGCGGCGGCAGGGCGGCGCAGCAGGGCGGGGCAAGCGATCAGCCCAGCCCCGGCGTGCAAAAGCGTGCGACGGTTCATCTGGTGAAGCTCCCTTCTTGTCCCGGCGAATGGTTCGCCTGAGTGAGAACGAAACACCGCGTGGAAGGCTCTGCAAGCCGCGCGCCGAACCGGCGACATTCGGGTTGACCCGAACCTCGTGCCCGTTAGCCTCGCACGCACCACACCAAAGACCGGGAGCGGGAGACGATGGCAAAGGAAATTCTCTGCGCATTCAGTGTGCACTGTGACGCCGTGGCAGGCTGGCTCGGCTCCTACGGGGGCGAGGACAGCCCCTCCGACATCAGCCGCGGCGTGTTCGCCGCCGAGGTCGGCATACCGCGCCTGGTCGAGCTCTTCCGCCGCTTCGGGCTGAAGCAGTCCTTCTTCATCCCCGGCCATACGATCGAGAGCTTCCCCCGCGAGACCGATATGGTGGTCGAGGCCGGGCACGAGATCGGGCTGCACGGCTATTCGCACGAGAACCCGCTCGCGCTCACACGGGAACAGGAGGAGGCGATCTTCGACCGCTCGATCGCGCT
>CALFVI010000026.1 GCA_937928775.1 uncultured Elioraea sp.
GCGGTGTCGGACGAGCTCGGGCGCGGCGGGGCCTACTACGCGGGTGAGGAACCGGCCACGGGGGTCTCTCTTTATCCCGACGCCGCGCTGGCCGCGGCGACGCCGCGCCCGCCGCGGCCGCGCGCCTACGTTCCCGCCGGCACGCCGCAGGCCGAAGCCGCCGCCCTGCGCCAGGCCGGGTTCGCCACCGTGGTCGGGCTTACTCCAGTCGAGGACCCGCTGGCCGAGGCCCGCCGCCTCGGCTGCAGCCACCTCGCCGCGGACGGTTCGGCCCGCCCGATCGAGGAGTGATCGCATGGCCAATGTCGCCGTCATCGGCGCGCAGTGGGGAGACGAGGGCAAGGGCAAGGTGGTGGACTGGCTCGCCTCGCGCGCCGACATCGTCGTGCGCTTCCAGGGCGGGCACAATGCCGGCCACACCCTCGTCATCGGCAACGAGACCTACAAGCTGAGCCTGCTTCCCTCCGGCGTGGTGCGCGGCAAGCTCGGCATCATCGGCAACGGGGTGGTGCTCGATCCGCGCGCTCTCCTCGAAGAGATTGCGAGGCTCGGCGCGCAAGGTGTTGCGGTGACGCCCCGCAACCTGCGCATCGCCGAGAACGTGCCGCTCATTCTCCCACTGCACCCCGCCCTCGATCGTGCGCGCGAGGCAGCGCGCGGGGCAGCGAAAATCGGCACGACGGGGCGGGGTATTGGGCCCGCCTACGAGGACAAGGTGGCGCGCCGTGCCATCCGCCTCTGCGACCTCGCCGAGCCCGAGACGCTGTCGGCAAAGCTCGATGAGCTGCTGCGCCACCACAATACCCTGCTGCAGGGGCTCGGCGCGCAGCCGTTCGCGAAGGAGGATCTCTTCGCTGACCTGCTCGACCTTGCACCCCGCCTGCTCCCCTATGCTGAGCCCGTCTGGCAGCGGCTCGATCGCGCACGGCGCGAGGGCGCGCGCATCCTGTTCGAAGGTGCGCAGGCGGTGATGCTCGACATTGACCACGGCACCTACCCTTTCGTCACCTCCTCGAGCACCGTCGCCGGCAACGCCGCCGCCGGCTCCGGCATCGCGCCCTCCGCCATCGGCCGCGTCCTCGGCATCGCCAAGGCCTACACCACCCGCGTTGGCGCAGGCCCCTTCCCCACCGAACTGCAGGACGAGACGGGGCGGCTGATCGGCGAGCGCGGGCGGGAGTTCGGCACAGTCACCGGCCGGCCCCGACGCTGCGGCTGGTTCGACGCCGCTCTCGTGCGCCAGGCGGTCAAGGTGGGCGGCATTGAGGCGCTGGTCTTGACCAAGCTCGACGTGCTGGACGGGCTTCCCGAGCTGAAGATCGGTGTGGGCTACGAGATTGGGGGGGCACGCTTCGACCATCTGCCGGCTGCGCCGGGAGCGCAGGCCGCCGCCCGCCCGATCTACGAGGCCATCGAGGGCTGGCAGGGCTCAACCCGCGGTGCCCGCTCCTGGGCGGACCTGCCGGCTGCGGCGATCAAGTACATCCGCCGCATCGAGGAACTGGTCGAAGCACCGGTGATGGTGCTCTCCACCAGCCCCGAACGCGACGATACCATCGTGATGCGCGACCCGTTCGCAGACTGATCTCCGTCCCGCCTGCCGTTAACCGCGCTGCAACCTCCCATGCGCCAGCATGCGGAGGCCAAGCTACGGAGGGCGCGTGGCGAGCGAGCGGATCGAGATCGGGGGCTTCACGGTCGATCCCCAAGGGCCGGTCGCTGGCTTCGCCCCTGCGGGCTTGCCGTCCTTCCGCGCCACCGGCAGAGACGGGCGGCAGGGCGTGGCGGTCCTGTGCCGGAACGAGCACCCGGCCCGGCTGCGCATGCTGCTCCGCCTCCTCGAAGAGACTGATCTTCCAGGCCTTCTCCGCCCCTTGGCACAGGGCGTCACAGGCTGGGGCGGGTCGGCTGTGCGGGCGGTGATCTACGAAGCCCCACCTGGCCCTGCTCTGATGCGCCCTGGCCAGCGGTCTGAGCCGATGCGCGAAGGCGACCTGGTGCAGAATGTCGTGCGGCCAATCGGCAGGGCTCTGCTTGCTCTCGCCGACCTCGGTCTCACGCATCGCGGCATCCGGCCCGACAATTTGTTCCGTTCAGGCAGCGGCCCGGTGGTGCTTGGAGACGGGGTGTGCACGCCGCCTGCCTTCGCGCAGCCTGCCGTCTTCGAGGATGTCGCCTCCGCCGCCTGTCTGCCGACGGGCAGGGGCGATGGCACCCTTGCCGACGATCTCTACGCGCTCGGGGTGACCCTCGTCGCTTTGGCGACCGGAGAGTGGCCGCTCGCCGGGCGCGACGACGCGTCAGTGATCCGCGCCAAGCTCGAGCAGGGCAGTTTGGTGGCCGTGGTCGGGGAGAACCGCCTGCCCGGCGGCATCGCGACCCTGGCGCGCGGCCTGCTCGCAGAGGATCCTGAGCGGCGGCCGCCACCGGCGGAACTCGTTGGCTGGCCGGGCACGGCACGCACGCGCGTCGTCGCGGCCCGCCCGCTCGTGCGCGCCTCCCGCACCCTCCGCATTGGCCCCGCAGAGGTTCGCGACACGCGAAGTCTGGCCTACGCCTTGGGCCGGCACTGGCAGGCGGGCATCGAAGCGCTGCGCTCTGGCAGCGTGACGGTCTGGATCGAGCGTGCGCTCGGCCAGCCCAAACTCGCAAACCAGGTCCGCGAACTGCTCGGTCCCGCGCCGTGGGACGATGGCGGGCCGATCGACGGCACTCTCAGCCGCGTGATCGCCGCGCTCGATCCGCAGGCCCCCCTGTTCTGGCAGGGGCACGCCCTGATGCCCGACGGGTTGGGGGCTGTGCTGGCGGAGACGCTGCTTGCCCCCTCCTCCTCCGCCCTGCCGCTGGCTGCCCTCGACTCGCTTCTCTCCGACAGCGTGATCCCGCGCTGGGCGACGGCCCCTGGAGATCGTCGGGTGGATCGTACAGCTCTCGATCGCTCGGCACGGCAGCATCGGCTGGTCTGGCGCAACCAGGCTCTCGGTTTCGGTCCTGAGCGTCTGCTCTACGCGCTCAATCCAGCGCTGCCCTGCCTCTCGCCTCTGCTCGCGGGCGAGCCCGCGGGCACGGTGCCGGCTGTGCTTGCCGCCCTCGAGCGGCGCGCAGCCCAGCTTCCTGGCGACGCGCTACCCCTCGACCGTCATCTCGCCGCGTTCCTCGCCGTCCAGATGGACGGGCGATTGGACGAGGCACTGGCAGCCGTGGGCAAGGCACGAACCGCGGCCGAAGCGGCGGTCGCGACCATCGCCGTCCTGGCCGAACTGCAGCGGGTGCACCGCTTAGGCCCTCTGCCAGCCCTGGCCGGTGTGCTTGCCGCGCGGGCCGAACCGGCGCTGCAGACCTGGCGGGAAAAGACCCGTCGGGAGCGGGCGGCGGCGGAACTGAGCTCGGTCGCCGCGAGCGGAGACCTCGGCCGGCTGCACGCCCTGTTCGCTGATCCTGAGGCGAGAGCGCGCGACAGCCTCGGCTTCGCGCAGGCACAGCAGGAAGCGCGCGAGGCGGCGCAGGCGATCGCGATGATCCGCAGCGGGCGAACCGCGCGGGAGGCAGAGGCGCGCCTGGTCGGTGCGCGGATTGCTCATGGGGCAGGTCTGATCGTGCTCGCTCTGACCCTGCTCTCGCTGTCGGGGCTGTGAGCGATGGCGCGCTCCTCCGCCGTCACCTCAGACAGCAGCAGTGGCAAGGGCCGGAAGCCGCGGGAGAGCAGGCGAGGATCGCTCGCCTTCTGGGCGCTCGGCGTCGCGACAGGGGCCCTGCTCGGGGTCGCGCTACCCACGGGGCTTTTGCTTGCTCTCGGCCTCGCTCCCTCGGCTGTGGCGATGGTCGCCGACAACAGCCGCGGTCGATGGACGGCGCGCGCCGTGCTTGTCTTCAATCTCGCGGGCTTGGCACCGGCGCTGCGTTCTCTCTGGCTGGAGGGACACACACTTGGTGCTCTGGCGAGAGTCGCGTTCCGTTTTGACGGACTGCCGCTTGCCTACGCTGCGGCGGCGTTCGGCGCCGCCTTGCCCCTGGTCGCCTCCTGGGCGGTGCTCGCTGTGCTGGAGGCGCGGGCGGCGATGCAAGTTGCCCGACTTGAGCAGCGCCGCGCCGCCTTGCGCGAAAACTGGGGCGATTCGGTCGATGAACCAGCGACCGGCGAAAGTCAGCCGCAGGCACGGTCCGAGCACCGCAATGCCCAGGTCGTGGCTTCGAACCCGGCCTCTCGCCGGATGGCGGCAAGAGGGGGCTGAGACCGGTTGCGGCGAGCGAGCGTTGGCTGGCAGCGCTGCGCGACACCCTCCCCACCCAGCGCCAGCAGCGATCCTCGCTGGTGCACGGGCAGAAGAAGGGCGGCCAGCGCCGTTCCAGCGCACCAGTCGCGTCCCCGCGGATAGGGAATCTGGGTGTGCGATGGCGACTCGCCCTTTCCGACACGACATCGACCTGCTTCCACGCGGGTGCGCGGTCGGCAGCGTGTTTCGCTTCTCGCCTCTGCGGGGTGCAGCACCCAGGGTCGCGCCTGGCATCGGAGCGGAGACGGCGGTGCCCTGAGGCATGGGCATGGACAAGCGGGCGACAGCGGTGTTGCCGGGGGGCCAGGCCGCAGAGCAGAGCAATATCGCCCCGCCGGGCGTGATGGGGCGACCTCACCCCCAACCCAGCATTGCGCCGGTGCGTAGGAGGCCACGGCTTATATCCTCTCTCGCCGCCCTCCGTCCACCGCAAGGCGTGCCGAGAAGAGGGCTGTACCGGGCGGTCGTGCGGCTGGAACGGGCAGAGGCTTCGCCACCGCCTCCGGCAGCTGCCGTTCAGCTGATGGCGGTCTCGAGGCGGCGGTCGGGCGTTTTCGCCTGCATATCCTCAAGCTGCGCCTTCATCGCCTTCTGCACCTTCTCGAAGGCGCGCACCTCGATCTGGCGCACGCGCTCGCGGCTGATGCCGTATTGCTGCGAGAGGTCCTCAAGCGTGGTGGGCTCGTCCTTCAGCCTGCGTTCGATGAAGATGTGACGCTCGCGCTCGTTCAGCGTGGCGAGAGCCTTCTCGAGCAGGGCGCGACGCTGGCCGAGGTCCTCGTCGTCGGCGAAGCGCTCCTCGTGGTTGCCGCTCTCGTCAACGAGCCAGTCCTGCCACTCGCCTTCGCCGTCGGCACGAAGGGGTGCGTTGAGCGAGTGGTCAGGCGCAGCAAGGCGGCGGTTCATCTGGATCACGTCCTGCTCTGGAACGTCCAGAGTGCGCGCGATCTTCGCCACCTGTTCGGGCTTGAGGTCGCCATCCTCAATCGCCTGCATCTGCCCCTTCAGCCGGCGCAGATTGAAGAAGAGCTTCTTTTGCGCCGCCGTGGTGCCCATCTTCACCAGAGACCAGGAATGCAGGATGTATTCCTGGATCGCAGCGCGGATCCACCACATGGCGTAGGTCGCAAGGCGGAAGCCACGATCCGGGTCGAAGCGCTTGACCGCCTGCATCATGCCCACATTGCCCTCGGAGATCAGTTCGCCGAGCGGCAGACCATAGCCGCGGTAGCCCATGGCGATTTTCGCCACCAGCCGGAGATGGCTCGTCACCAGCTTGTGGGCGGCCTCGAGGTCGCCGTGGTCGCGCCAGCGCCGCGCAAGCGCCGTCTCCTCCTCGGCCGTGAGCATCGGGAATTTGCGGATTTCCTGCAGGTAGCGCGTGAGGTTTCCCTCGGGGGCCACCGGGATCGCGTAGGAAACGCTCATCAACCTCTCTCCCAGCCTGAAAACGCCATGGCGGGCCTGCGAGCCGCGGGGCTTGCACCAACACTGTCGCACGTCCCTGCCCGTCTCAAGGATCACGTCCTGGCGACGGCGGCTGAAGGCGGTGCGATGTGGGTTGGGCGAAGCGGCTGCCACCGGCTGCATTCTGGCCCTCGCGGGCCTGTCCTGCAACGGAAATCGGACAAGATCGGTCCTGATTACGAGAAGTTCATCTTTTCACATCTGCATGAGCTCGAGAGCGTCGATCAGCGCCTCGAGGTCGCCGGGAAGGGGCGCGGTAAAGGCAAGACGCTCGCCCGTCATGGGATGCTGGAAGGCGAGCGACGCCGCATGCAGGGCTTGCCGCGGAAAGCCCGTGAGCGCGGCCCGCAGATCGGGCGGCAGCCGGGAAGAAGCAGCGGGAAGCCGGCGGAGATACGCAGGGTCGCCGACCAGAGGGTGGCCGAGATGCGCCAGATGCACCCTCACCTGGTGGGTGCGCCCGGTTTCGAGCCGGCACTCCAGCAGCGCGCAGGCGGTGGCGAAGGCGCGCAAAACGCGATAGCGCGTCGCCGCCGGCTTGCCCTTCGCCACCACCGCCATCCGCTTGCGATCCACCGGGTGCCGGCCGATCGGTGCCTCGATTCGCCCTTCCGCTTCGGCTGGCACGCCCCAGGCAAGGGCAAGATAGGTCCGCTCGATGTCCCGCCGCGCAAAGGCCTCTGACAACGCCTTGTGAGCGATTTCGGTCTTTGCCACCACCATCACCCCGGACGTGTCCTTATCAAGGCGATGCACGATCCCAGGCCGCGCCTCGCCGCCGATGCCGGGCAGGGTGCTGCCACAATGGGCGAGCAGGGCATTGACCAACGTTCCCTTCTCGTTGCCCGGAGCGGGGTGGACGACGAGGCCAGGCGGCTTGTCGAGCACGATCAGGTGCGCGTCCTCGAACAGGATGGCGAGAGGAATCGCCTCCGGCGCCGGCGCGGCTGGGGCGGGCGGCGGCAAGGTTAGGACATAGCGAGCGCCCGGACGCACCACCTCCGCCGGATCGCGCACCGCAGTGCCGTCGCGCGTCAGCTGTCCCTGCTTGATCAGCGCCTTGACGCGCGAGCGCGACAGGTCCGGACAGATCGAGGCGAGCCAGCGATCGAGCCGCTGGTGGGCGGCTGCCTCCTCCGCCACCATCTCCCTGTAGGTCGGGGTCGGCTTCGTGGCCGGGTCAGATGAGGAGCGGGACATGCGGGCGCTGCAGGCGGCCGTGATCGTGATGGGTGTCTTGATTGTCGTCGGCACGGTGGCGCTGGCGGTCGCGATTGCCAACCGGCTCGGCGGACGGTCTTCACCTCCCGCCGTCGTCAGCCTCGCCGAACCCGAAGGCTCGCGCATCATCGGCATCGCAGGCGCGGGCGACAGGCTCGCCGTGCACATTGCTGGCGGGGGGCGGCCGGATCGCATCCTGCTGGTCGACCCCGCCACCCGCCGCGTGGTCGGGCAGATCCTTGCAGCCGAGCCGTGATCGTCCTGCTGCCCGAGGCATTTGCCGCAGTTCTGCCCCGCTTGGCCCACGCCGCGCTGCCGGGCGAGGCGTGCGGGCTTCTCGTCGGGCGGGCCGACCAAGGGTGCGTGCGAGTCACCGGCTTTGCGCCCTCGCGCAACCTCGCCTGCGCCCCTGATGCGTTCGAAATCGACGCCGCACTCCAGCTCGCTTTGCAACGCCGCTTGCGCAACCAGGGCGAGCGCGTGGTCGGGGTGTGGCACAGCCATCCCACCGGGGCGGCGCGGCCGTCCGCCCGCGATGCGGAAGGCGCGTGGCAGGACGACTTGGTCTGGCTGATCACGGCGGCAGGCAAGACCACGGCCTGGCTCGCGCGCGGCAGGGGGTTCGCCCCGCTCCGCCTCGTCGTGGCTTGATCGCGACGCATGCGACGCAAGGGCGACCTGCCGACGAAGACTTGCGCCGTCTGCGCGCGTCCTTTCGTCTGGCGGCGCAAATGGGCCAAGGTGTGGGATGAGGTAAAATATTGTTCTGAGGCCTGCCGGAGAAGCCGGTCCAAGCGGGAGAAGGATGATGCTGTTCCGCTCCGACAACGTGACCGCCGTCTGCCCGCAGGTGATCGCGGCGATCCTGAGCGTAAACGAGGGTGATGCGGCACCGTATGGCGCGGACGAGGTGACGGGCCGTCTCGACGCGGCCTTCGGCGCCTATTTCGGCACCGAGGTCTTCGTCCACCCGGTGGCGACCGGCATCGCCGCCAATGCGCTCGCCCTTGCCGCCGCCATGCCGCCCCCCGGGGCTGCCATCTGCCACGAGAATGCGCACATCAACACGAGCGAGTCGGGCGCCCCCGAGTTCTTCTCAGGCGGCGGCAAGCTGATCGTGCTGGCCGGGGAACATGGCAAGCTCTCGGCCGAGGCGATCGCCCGCCGGCTCGCTTCCCTTCCGCCCGATCGGCTGCAGTCCGCCCCGCCGACCGTCGTTTCGATCACGCAAGGGACCGAGGCGGGCACGGTGTATCGGCTCGACGAGATCGCAGCGATCGCCGAGGTCTGCCGCCGCCGGGGGTTGGTGCTGCACATGGATGGTGCGCGGTTCGAGAACGCCCGCGCGCGGCTCGGCGTGTCGCCGGCGGAGGCCTCGTGGCGGGTGGGGGTCGACATCCTCAGCTACGGAGCGACCAAGAACGGCGCGATGTGCGCAGATGCCGTGGTGATTTTCCGGGCTTCCCCGCATGCCGAGGCGCTCAATCGCTTCATGGGCCAGAGGCGGCTTCGTGCGGGGCAGGTGTTCAGCAAGATGAGATACCTCTCCGCGCAACTTTTGGCGATGGTGGAAGGCGGGACAGCCGCGCACAACGCCGCCCACGCCAATGCGATGGCCGAGCGGCTCTCGAGCGGCCTGGCCGCGATCCCCGGCGTGCGTCTCGTTCACCCGACGGAGATCAACGAGGTGTTTGTCGTCCTGCCCGACACGGTGCGCGCGAACCTTGCCGCCGCTGGCTTCGCGGTACGGCCGAGGCCTGAGGATCCCTCGCTCATTCGCCTGGTGACGGCCTGGAACACGCGCAAGGAGGATGTCGAGCGGTTTCTCGCCGCCGCAGCGGGGATCCGTGTCGCCGCCTGAGGGCGGTTCTGCCACGTCAGCAAGGCCGCTTGATCGCCGGCGCGCGCGCGGCTATGTGCGCTCAAGCCTGGTCCCGTTCGTCTAGAGGCCTAGGACACCGCCCTCTCACGGCGGCAACAGGGGTTCGAATCCCCTACGGGACGCCATTTTTCCCGCAGGCGCCGGGCCCCGAGCCGAATGGGCGATCGGGGGCTGACGCCGGCGCTTGGGGGATAGTTTAGCGGTAGAACTCCCGGCTCTGAACCGGGCAGCCCTGGTTCGAATCCAGGTCCCCCAGCCACCCCTCGGGATTTCCAGTCATCCCTCACGGTCGTTGCTCCCGCGAACCAGCGCGGGGCACACCAGCGGGTCACATCCCGCCGTCCCGCCCGACCGGAGGCGGCACGGATGGCCGGGCAGGTTCAGCACCTTGTTCATCATTCCAGCGGATTCCTGTGGCGGCGCAGGCTTCCCGAGCCGCTCGCACGCCTGATGGGCCGCACGCACCTGAAGCGGTCGCTCCGCACCCGCGACCGCCGTCAGGCCATCCAGCGGGCGCGCACTGAGGAGGAATACGCTACCGCGGGCGTTTCGCCCCTATGGGTCTCGCCGTGTCGCTGCCGCCACGCGCTCGCCCGAAGGCCGATGCCGCAGAGATCGCCCCTCTCCCCTCAGGCGAGCACCTCCATCGCCGCCGCAACGCCGCCCCGGCCATGCGGCACGCCGAGATCGCGCAACGACATCTCCACAGCGGCAAGCGTGCCGAGGATCATCGGTTCGTTCAGATCGCCCATATGACCGATGCGGAACACCCGGCCCGACAGCGCGCCCAGCCCCCCGCCCAAAGAGACGTTGTAGCGCGCCAAGGCATGGCAACGCAGAGCCTCTGCGTCGTGCCCATCCGGCATCAGCACGGCGCTCACGCTGTCGGACTGGCGCGCCGGGTCAACGCAGTAGAGGCTCGGCCCTTCATTCGCCGCCCAGGCGCGCACGGCGGCGCGCACAGCCGCAGCGAGCCGCGTATGGCGGGCGTAGAGGGCATCCAACCCTTCCGCTTCGATCAGAGATAACGCTTCGGCAAGCCCGTGGAACATCTGGGTTGAGATCGTGCCGACGAAGGAACGGTGCGGGCGCGTCAGCATGATCGACCAGTCCATGTAGAAGCGCGGCAGGCGGGCCTCGCGGTGCGCCGCCAGCGCCTTCGGGCTCACCGCGCAGAAGGCAAGGCCCGTCGGCAGCATCAGCCCTTTTTGCGACCCTCCCACCACAAGGTCGACCCGCCACGCGTCCATGCGGAAGGGGAGCGAGCCGAGGGAGGAGATGGTGTCGGCGAGAAACAGCGCCGGGTGATTCGCGGCATCGATGGCGGCGCGGATCTCGCCGAGCGGGATGGCCACACCTGTCGAGGTCTCGTTGTGCACGGCACAGACCGCCTTGATGCGGTGCGCGGCATCGGCGCCAAGCGCGGCGGTGACGGCGCCAGGGTCGACCCCGCGGCGGCGGTCAGCGGGCACGGTCTCGACTTCGAGGCCGAAGCGCCGCGCCATCTCGGTCCAGGAATCGGAAAAATAGCCGGACTCCAGCATCAGGATGCGGTCGCCCGGGCTGAACAGGTTCACCAAAGAGGCTTCCCAGGCGCCGTGGCCCGACCCCGTCATGAAGAAGATTTCGGCCGTGGTGCTGCCGAGGATGGGAAGAAGGCGCGCGCGGCAGTCAAGGACCAGGCGGATGAAGCCCTCATCCATGAAGTCCTGCGCTGGGCGGTGGATGGCGCGAAGGACAGGGTCGGGAATATTGGTCGGCCCGGGGTTGGCGAAGAAAGAGCGGCCGACAGGGCGTGGCATGGGGAACTCCGGCTCGGGACATCCGTCTGGCGAGGCTTCGCCGAGAGCGCGCGGCGACGCAAGGGAGTCACCACCTGAGGCGAGGGGGAGGTGGCGGATACGCCTGACTCTTGCTATCTTCAGTTGTGTGAGGTGGTGGTCGGTCGCGCTTCTTACCGTGGTTGTGGCTCCGCAGGCGGTGCGGGCGCAGGGTTTCTATCACTCTGCGCCGGGCGGGCTTCATCGTGTCGTCATCCCGCCGGCCGAGGCGCAAGTCCCTGTCGCTCAGGGTTTGACGCGTGTTGCACCGAGCGGCCGGCCGAGCGAACGAGCGGTACCGCCGCCAAGTGAACCGCGGGCCGGCTCATCGGTCGGAGAGCGCAAGGCGGCCCTGCCGCCGCCGCCGCCGAAGGAGGAGCTGGCCTTCGCTCCGGCCGCGATTGCAGCCGGACCGGCAGCCTCCGGGCTGGCCACCGGAGGCCTCGCCTTCGCGCCGCTGGTCGGTCTCGTCGGCATCGCCGGTGTCGGCGCGGCGGCGGCGGTGGCCGGAGGTGGCGGAGGCAGCGGGCCCGTCGCCACCGTCAGCACGCGCTGAGAGGCAGCCGACATCCGAGTTGAAGCCGGCGCGCCCTCGGGGGCGCAGCGCCGCAGGCAGAGAGATCTGAACCCAGCAGGGCTGCGGCCGGGCTCAATCGCTTTTACGCCGTTCGCGCTCGATCGCCCGCCAGCGCGCGACAGCCCGGTTGTGCTCCTCGAGCGTGCGCGAGAAGACATGCCCACCCGTCCCGTCAGCGACGAAGTAGAGGGCATCGGTTTCCGCTGGCCTGACCGCGGCAAGGAGGCTGGCTCGGCCCGGCGCGGCGATCGGAGTCGGCGGCAGGCCTCGGTAGCGATAGGTGTTGTGCGGGTGATCGGTCTCGAGGTCGGCGCGCGTCAGTGGCCGGTCGAGCACACCAAGGCCGCCGGAGACGGCATAGATCACCGTCGGGTCTGACTGCAGCGGCATTCCGCGCCGCAAGCGGTTGATGAACACCCCCGCCACCTTGGCGCGCTCCTCCGCCACCCCTGTCTCGCGTTCGATGATGGAGGCGAGGATCAGCGCCTCGCGGGGGGAGGAGAGTGGCAAATTCTCCGCCCGCTGCGCCCAGGCCTCGGCAAGCGCCCGGTCCATCCCCGCCCGCATCCGACGAATGACCGAGTCGCGCGTGTCCCCCCACGTATAGGCCCAGGTTTCCGGTAACAGGGATCCTTCCGGCGGAACCTCGCTGATGGTTCCGGTCAGCCCCTCCGCCTGCTCCAGCAGGGCGAGGATCTGCACAATCGTCAACCCCTCGGGGATGGTGAGGCGACGCTGCACCGTGGGCGCGGTGCGAAGGATGTCGAGCACGCCAGCGAGCGAGACTCCCGCGGGAAAAGCGTATTCGCCTGCCCTCAGTGGCCCGGCCGCCTCTGTCAACCGGGCCGCCGGGACGAAGGCCCTGAGGCGGAGATCATCGAGCACGCCTGCTTCGCGCAGTCGTTTCGCGATCGCCCGCGGCCCAGCGCCGCGCTCGATGACGACCGTGCGGTCTTCGGCCAGCGGACCGGGCGCGTGGTAAACCTCGAGTAGGGCCCGCCACCCTGCCACGCCGAGGGTAGCCGCGACCAGGCCGACTAAGGCAGGCACCGCGATCCAGCGCCGTGCCCGCCCGCCCCGCCTGCCCGGGGCCTGGTCCATGGCTCAGCTCGCCTTGCGGAACAGGATGGAGGCGTTGGTGCCGCCGAAGCCAAAGCTGTTGGACAACGCGACGTCGATGCGGCGGCTTTGCGCCTCATGCGCCACACGGTCGATCACGCTCGGCTGCGAAGGCTCGTCGAGATTGAGCGTGGGCGGCGCAACGTTGTCGCGCACGGCGAGGATGGAGAACACGGCCTCGATTGCTCCAGCCGCCCCCAAGAGGTGGCCGATCGCCGACTTGGTCGAGCTCATGGCGAGCTTGCGTGCGGCATCTCCGAACAACCGCTCGACCGCCTGCAATTCGAGATCGTCGCCCAAAGGGGTCGAAGTGCCGTGGGCGTTGATGTAATCGACGTCCTCAGGGTTGAGGCGGCCGTTGCGCAAGGCCGCTTTCATCGCCCGGAACGCACCCTCGTGTCCCTCGGCCGGGGCGGTGATGTGGTACGCGTCGCCCGACAGCCCGTAGCCCGCAAACTCGGCATAAATCCCCGCCCCGCGCCGTTTCGCGTGCTCGTATTCCTCGAGCACGACCACCGCCGCCCCCTCGCCCATGACGAACCCGTCGCGATCCTTGTCCCACGGCCGCGAGGCGCGCGTCGGCTGGTCGTTGAAGTTGGTGGACAGGGCGCGCGAGGCGCAGAAGCCCGCGATGCCGAGGGGGCAGACGGCGGCCTCGGCTCCTCCCGCCACCATCACATCGGCATCGCCCATCTGGATCAGCCGCGCGGCGTCACCGATCGCATGCACCCCCGTGGCGCAGGCTGTGACCACAGCGTGGTTCGGCCCTTTGAACCCGTACTTGATCGACACATGCCCGGAGGCGAGGTTGATCAGGGCCGAGGGAATGAAGAAGGGGGAGAGGCGTTTGATCTTGCCCTCAAGCACCTGCTGCGAGCCCTCGAAAATGGTCTGCAGCCCGCCAATGCCGGAACCGATCATCACCCCCGTCGCACAGCGGCCCTCTTCGTCTTGCGGCATCCAGCCCGAGTCCTCTACCGCCTCGGTGGCGGCGACGAGGGCCAGCTGGATAAAGCGGTCCATCTTCCGCTGCTCCTTGGGCGGGATCCACTCGTTGAGGTCGAGTTTGCCGTCCGCTTTCGAGCCTTGCGGAACCTGGCCCGCGATTTTCGCCGGCAGGTCCGTCACGTCGAAGTTCTGGATCGCGCGAATGCCGGACTCGCCAGCAATCAGCCGTTTCCAAACCCGCTCGGCGCCGATGCCGAGCGGGGTGACCGCGCCAAGCCCAGTGACGACGACGCGACGCATCCACCCTCCGTGCTGGTTCCGATCGCGGAAGCCCGCCCGCTTCAGGCGGCCTTCTGCTTGACGATGTAGTCGATCGCGTCCTTCACGGTGGTGATTTTCTCGGCCGCGTCGTCCGGGATCTCGATGCCGAACTTTTCCTCGAAGGCCATAACGAGCTCGACGGTGTCGAGGCTGTCGGCGCCGAGATCGTCGATGAAGGAGGCGTTTTCCGTCACCTTCGACTCCTCCACGCCGAGATGTTCAACGACGATCTCCTTCACCTGCTTCGTGATTTCGGCCGTATCGGTCATTGCGCTGTCGCTCACTTTTCGGGGTGGTCGTTCCTCGCATGGGCCGGCTCGTCTCGCTCGGGGCGGCCCCGGCTGAGCCGCGAGCGCCACGACGCCGGCCATGCTTCCGGAAACCGCGGGCGCATAGCACCCTTCGCCGCCCTTGGCCAGAAGCGGAATGACGCTTCCGTGGTGCTCACAGCATGGCCATCCCGCCGTTGACGTGCAGCACCGCACCGGTGACCCAGCCCGCCTCGTCCGAGGCGAGATAGACGGCTGCCGCTGCCACATCTTCCGGCCGGCCGAGCCGGCCCAAAGGGATGCGCGCGGCGAGTGCCGCCCGCTGGTCCTCTGTCAGCGCCGCAGTCATGGCGGTGGCGATAAACCCAGGCGCAATCACGTTCACCGTAATCCCTCGCGCCGCCACCTCCTGAGCGAGCGCCTTGCTCATGCCGACGAGCCCTGCCTTGGCCGCGGCGTAGTTGGCTTGGCCCGCATTGCCGGTGGCGCCGACAATGGAGCCGATGGAGATAATCCGCCCCGCTCGGCGCTTCACCATGCCCTTGAGCGCGGCGCGGCAGAGACGGAAGGGGGCCGAGAGGTCAACGGCGAGGACCGTCTCCCATTCCTCGTCCTTCATTCTGAGGGCGAGCGTGTCGCGGGTCAGACCGGCGTTGTTGACCAGAATGTCGAGCCGTCCCATGGCGCTTTCGGCGCGAGCGACCAGAGCCTCGGCCACCGCCGGGTCAGCGAGGTCGGCGGGCAGCACGTGGGCCCGGTCGCCGAGCTCCGCTGCGAGCGCCTCGAGTGCCTCGCGCCGGGTGCCAGAAAGGCCCACCACCGCGCCCTGCGCGTGCATGGCGCGCGCGATCGCGCTCCCGATGCCGCCCGAAGCGCCGGTGATCAGCGCCGCCCTGCCATCGAGGCGGAACATGCCCCTTCCTCCCCGTCAGACTGTCTTCAGGAACGCCTCGATCTCGGCCGGCGTGCCGACGGAGAGGGCGGTGAGGTCAGGGTCGATGCGCTTCACGAGCCCCGCGAGAACCCTGCCGGCGCCGATCTCCACCACTGTGTCGACCCCCGCCCCCTTCATCGCCGCCACACTCTCCCGCCAGCGCACCGTTTCCGTCACCTGACGGATGAGTAGGTCACGGATCTCCTCCGCATCGTCCGTCGGGGTGGCGGTCACGTTCGGCACCAGGGGAACGCAGGGCCGGCGCGGCGGCGTCGCGGCGAGAGCGCGTGCCATCGCCTCGGCCGCCGGCGCCATCAGCGCGCAGTGGAAAGGGGCGGAGACGGCAAGTGGGACGGCCCTCTTCACGCCGCGCGCCTTGGCCGCCGCGATCGCCCGCTCGATTGCGCCCGCTGCGCCGCTGATCACCACCTGGCCGCCGCCATTGTCGTTCGCCACTTCGACCACCTCACCGGCTGCAGCCTCGGCGCACACTGCCCGCGCCTCTTCAGGGTCGATGCCGAGCAGGGCTGCCATCGCCCCCTGACCAGGTGCGACCGCCCTCTGCATCGCCTCGCCGCGCAGCCGCAGAAGCCGCGCCGCCTCAGTGACGGTGAATGAGTCGGCAGCGGCCAGAGCTGAGTACTCGCCCAGCGAGTGGCCAGCGACCAGCACGCAGCCGCGTGTGAGTGGAAGCCCCCCCTCGCGGGCGAGCACCCGCACCACCGCCAGGCTCACCGCCATCAGCGCCGGCTGCGCATTGGCGGTCAAAGTCAGCTCCTCTGCCGGCCCTTGGAACATCAGGCGCGACAGGGCTTGCTTCAGCGCCTCGTCCACCTCCTCGAAGGTCTCCCGCGCCACCGGGAAAGCCGCGGCGAGCTCCTTGCCCATGCCGACGGCCTGGCTGCCTTGGCCGGGAAAGACGAAGGCGCGCACGGGCATGGCGGGCGAGGCTCCTCCCTGTTGCGGCGGGGCAAAATCGGGTTCGCGCTGCTAGGCGGCTGGCACCGGACTGTCAAGGAAGCGGGAGGGAGGCAGGTCACGGCGGCGCTTGCAAGGCGGGGCGCAACGCGTATAAGGCGCCGCATCCCTGCCGGCCGCGTGGCACACGGCCGGCTATGTCCCGTTGTTTGCCCGGGATTGTCCTGTGGCTGAGGGACTGAGACAAGCCGGAGGGAAGCGGAATGCCATTCTATGAATGCGTGTTCATCGCACGCAGCGACGCCACGCCGCAGCAAGTCGAGGCCTTGGCCGAACAGCTCGCCGAGGTCATCGCGCAAGGCGGCGGCAGGGTGAGCAAGCGCGAATACTGGGGCTTGCGCCCCCTAGCCTACCGGATCAAGAAAAACCGCAAGGGCCACTACATGCTGCTCAACATCGATGCGCCGTGGCCGGCGGTGGCGGAGATGGAGCGGCAACTCCGCCTGAATGAAGACGTGCTGCGGTTCCTCACCGTTCGCGTCGAGGCGCCCGAGCAGGGGCCGTCTGCCGCGATCGCCCGCCCCTCGCGCGAAGATCGGACCGATCGGCTCGACCGCCCCGCGCGTGGCGCAGACCGGGCAGCGCCCGCCCCGCGCAGCGACCGAGCCACGCGGCCTGAGCTGGTGGAGTGAGCCATGACCGAGACTGACATGATCCTGCCCGCCTCCCGCCGGGTTGCCGTCGGTGCCCGACGGCCGTTCTACCGCCGGCGCAAGTCCTGCCCCTTTTCCGGACCGAACGCGCCGGCGATCGACTACAAAGACGTGAAGCTCCTCTCGCGCTTCATCAGTGAGCGCGGCAAGATTGTGCCCTCGCGCATCACCGCCGTATCGGCGAAGAAGCAGCGCGAGCTCGCCACCGCGATCAAGCGCGCACGCTTTCTCGCTCTCCTGCCCTACGTCATCAACGACTGAACGGGGAGACTGGGGCGGAGCGCAATGCCGGACAGGGGGGCGCTTGCAGAACGCGCGCACGACGGCGGTCCTCGCCGCAGGGATACTCTCCGCGCTTGCCGCGCTCGCCGCGTTGCGCGGCCTGCCGCTCGGTTCCGTCCTGTTCTGGTTCTCGGCCGTGCCCCTGTTCGCCGCGGGCTTCGCCTTCGGCACCGGTGCGGCAGCGCAGGCGGCGGCGATTGGAGTGCTGGTCTCGCTGGTCTCTGGCGGGCTTTCCGGGTCGCTCGTGTTTGTGCTCCTGTTCGCGCTACCGGTGAGCCTGATGCTGTCGGCCGCACTGCCGCGATCGCCTGGCGCACCGCTGGCACTTGCCTGGCCGTTCGCCCTGCTCGCACTGTGGCCGGCGGGCCTGCTCGTCGCCGCCGAACTTGCCCTCTCCGGCCAGCCTGGCGGGCTTTCAGGCGTGTTGCGCCATGCGGTCGTGCAGGTTCTCGAGCGCATGGGCCCGCCGCCCCAGCTCGACATTGCCGAAGTGGCGGGGATGATCGTTCGCCTCAAGCCGCTCGCTTTCGCGCTGTGGTTCGCGTTGGTGATGGCGACGAATGCCGCAATCGCGCAGCGTCTGGTCGCGTCGCGGGGGCTGATGTCCGCCGCACCGGCGCAGTGGTCGATGGCGGTTTTGCCCAGCTGGTATTGGCCGCTTGCGCTCACCGCCGCGGTCGCCTCGCTGTTCGTGCCTGGCGAAGCGGGCTTCGCCGTGCGCGGCCTTGCGATGATGCTCGCCGTACCGCTCATCTTGCAGGGGCTCGCCGTGCTGCACGTGATCAGCCGCGGTCGGCCGGTGCGTCCCGCTCTGCTCGCGGGTGTCTATATCGGCCTCGTGCTGTTTTTCGCTCCGGCCGCTCTTGCCCTCGCCTGCCTTGGGATCGCGGAACACTTTCTTACTCTGCGCGGCCGCAAGCCGCCGCCTGGAACCGGGCTTAGGCCCACGGAGGACTGAAATGGAGGTCATTCTTCTGCAGCGCGTCGAAAAGCTCGGGCAAATGGGCGACGTGGTGAAGGTCAAGCCTGGCTACGCGCGCAATTATCTCCTGCCGCAGAAGAAGGCCGTGCGAGCAACGAAGGAGAACCTCGCCCGGTTCGAGGCCGAGCGCGCACAGCTCGAGGCGCAAAACCTCAAGCGCCGCGAAGAGGCGGAGCGCGTGGCAGAGCGCGTGGCAGGGCTTGCCGTCGTGCTGCTCCGTCAGGCGGGCGAGAGCGGCCAGCTCTACGGTTCGGTCAGTGCGCGCGACATCGCCGATGCGGCGACCGAGGCGGGCCTGACCATCACCCGCCAGCAGGTCGTGCTCGACCGCCCAATCAAGGCTTTGGGGCTCTACCAGGTTCGGATCGTGCTCCACCCTGAGGTGGTGATCGCAATCACCGTCAATGTCGCCCGCAGCCTCGAGGAGGCAGAGAAGCAGGCGCGCGGGGAGAGGGTCTCGGCAGCAGCCGAGGCGGAGCGTACCGACCTCGCCCAGCTGATTCCTGGCACGGGCGAACAACCCGACGTCTGATCGGCCACCGCGCCTCTTCCCTGGCGCCGCGTCGGGCCCCTAGACTTTGGCAGGCGCGTCAAGGCGAGGCGGCGGCGACGCTTGCTGGCTAACCCCTTCGCCCCCGATCGCGCCGGGGGAGGGCAAGATGATCGAACGCATGTTGCGCGATCTCGTCTCAGCAGGCCGGCTCGAACTCCTCTGGCCAGACGGAAGACGGAGCGACTTCGTCGGCCGCGACCCAGGCCCCTCGGTGCGCGTTCGTGTTCGCGACGCCGCCACGATGCGCCGCATCGCGCTCAATCCTTCCTTGCGCTTCGGCGAGGCGTGGATGGATCGCGCGTTCGAGGTCGAGGAGGGGTCGATCTACGATCTGCTTGATCTCTTGATGCTCAATCTCGCCCGCGGTGCACGTCCGCCGCTCCTCGCCTGGCTTGATCGGGTGAGGATCTGGTTTCGTCGCCTGCAGCAGCACAACCCTGTCTGGCGCGCGAAGCGCAACGTCGCCCACCACTACGACCTCTCCGGGCGTCTCTATGCCCTCTTCCTCGACCGCGATCGCCAGTATTCTTGCGCCTATTTCCGCAGTGGTGACGAGACGCTCGAGCAGGCGCAGGCGGCGAAGAAACGGCACATCGCCGCAAAGCTCGTGTTGCACCGTCCGGGCCTGCGCGTGCTCGACATCGGGTCGGGCTGGGGCGGGCTCGCGCTCACCCTCGCCACCGACTATGGCGCTGACGTCACCGGCATCACCCTGTCCGAGGAACAGCATCGCGAGGCGACCGCGCGCGTCGCCGCAGCCGGGCTTGGCGATCGCGTACGCTTTTTCCTGCAGGACTATCGCGAGGTGAGCGGGACCTTCGACCGCATCGTCTCTGTCGGCATGTTCGAACATGTCGGCGTGCCGCACTATGATTCGTTCTTCCGCCAGGTCGCGCGCTTGCTTGCCCCCGACGGGGTCGCACTAATCCACGCCATCGGCCGCCCCGAGGGCCCAGGGATCACCAACCCCTGGCTGCGCAAGTACATCTTCCCCGGTGGCTATTCGCCAGCACTCTCGGAGGTGCTGCCGTCGATCGAACGCTCGGGCTTGCTGCTGACCGACCTCGAAATCCTTCGCCTCCACTACGCCTTTACGCTCAGGCACTGGCGCGAACGGTTCCTGCGCAATCGCGACGCTATCGCCGCTCTCTACGACGAGCGCTTCTGCCGCATGTGGGAGTTTTACCTCGCCGCCTGCGAACTCGCCTTCCGTCATCAGGCGCATTTCGTCTGGCAGGCGCAGCTCGCGCACCGGCAGGATGCCGTGCCTCTGACCCGCGATTACATCACGCACGCGCACGAGGGAGCGGCGGCGTGGCAGGACGTGTCCCCAATATCCACAGGGGTGTGAGCGCGCCCGCCCCTCGCGCAAGGCGCACGCCGCGCTAAGCTTGCGCTACCGTTTTAGGGGACCGAATCCGCATGCCGCCATCCATCGCGCCGCCGCGCCCGCATGGCCTTGCTGACGATCCGCTTGCCCTCCTGAAGCTGCGCACACCGCCGCAGAACCTTGAAGCAGAGCAGGCTCTGCTGGGTGCCCTGCTCGTCAACAACAAAGCCTACGAGAGGGTGGCAGACTTCCTTGCCCCGCAGCATTTCGCTGACCCCGTGCACGCGCGTATCTTCGAGGCGATCGTGCGCCGGATCGAGCGGGGCCAGCTCGCCGACGCTGTGACTTTGAAGTCTGACCTCGAGCACGAGGGGCTGCTCGAGGAAGTGGGCGGCACGGCCTATCTCGCGCAACTTGTTTCCGCGACCGTCGGCGTGATCAACGCCGGTGACTATGGGCGAGCGATCCACGACGCCTATCTTCGCCGCCAGCTGATCGACCTCGGCGAAGAGATCGTCAATCGCGCTTTCGGTGACTCTGAGGGCCTCGACGCGGCGGCGCAGATCGAGGCCGCCGAGCAGGCGCTGTTCGAGATCGCGACCGAAGGTGTCGCCGATCGCAGCTTCATCCCGTTTGACCTTGCGCTGTCCCGCGCGATCGACGCCGCCGAACGCGCCTTCCGCTCGCCTGGCGGCGTATCAGGCCTCGCCACCGGTTTTCGCGACCTCGACCAGAAGATGGGCGGGCTGCATGCCTCGGACCTGATCGTCCTCGCTGGCCGGCCGGGCATGGGCAAAACGGCCTTCGCCACTTGCCTCGCCTTCAACGCCGCGCGCGTGGTGGCAGAGGAAGCGGCGCGCGCGGGCGCGAAGCGCGCACCGGCAATCGCTCTGTTTTCGCTCGAGATGAGCGCGGAGCAGCTCGCCACCCGTCTGCTCGCCGAACAGGCCCGCGTGAGTTCCGACCGCATTCGCCGCGGCGATATGCGAGCGGAGGATTTCGACCGCTTCGTCGAGGCCTCTCGCCGCATCGCCGCTCTGCCGATTCAGATCGACGACACACCCGCGCTGTCCATCTCCGCTCTGCGCACGCGCTGTCGGCGACTTAAGCGCACGCAGGGGCTCGCCCTCGTCGTTGTCGACTACCTGCAATTGCTCCGTCCGGCACCAGGGTCGCGGCCGGAGAATCGGGTGCTGGAGATCAGTCAGATCACGCAAGGGCTGAAGGCGATCGCGAAGGAGCTCCACGTGCCGGTTCTGGCCTTGTCTCAGCTCTCGCGCGCGGTGGAGAACCGCGAGGACAAGCGGCCACAACTCGCCGATCTGCGCGAGTCGGGCACCATCGAGCAGGATGCAGACGTGGTGATGTTTCTTTACCGTGACGAATACTATCTCGGCGCGCGCGAGCCGAAGCTGATGAACTTCGATAACCAAGCGAAGTTCGAAGAGGCACATGCGAAGTGGCTGTCCGACATGGAGCGCGTGCACAATGTCGCCGAGCTCATCCTCGCCAAGCAGCGTCACGGACCGACCGGCAAGATCGAGCTGTTTTTCGAGGCCGAGTTCACCCGTTTTGCCGATCTGGACCGCCAGCACCGTGACCTTGACACCGGTTGAGGCGGCCCCCGCCTCGCGACTAATCGTCGATCTCGATGCGGTGGCTGCCAACTGGCGTCACCTCAACGCGCTCGCGGCACCAGGCCGGGCGGCGGCCGTGGTTAAAGCGAATGCGTACGGTCTTGGTGCCGTGCCGGTGGTGCGGCGGCTGCTGCGCGAAAGTGTGCGCCATTTCTTCGTTGCGCGCCTAGAGGAGGCACTCGCCTTGCGCCCCGAGGTTCCGCCAGAGGTGATGATCGCTGTCCTGAACAGCCTCTGCCCGGGCGAGGAGACGGTGGCGGCGGAAGCTGGGCTCGTTCCGGTCCTGAATGATCTGGGTGCGATCGAACGCTGGTGCGCAGTTGCACGCGCGCGCGGCGAGCGGTTGCCTGCCATACTCCAGCTCGACACGGGCATGAACCGGCTCGGTCTCGGCTATCGGGAAATCGAACATGTGGCGCAAGACGCCACACCGCTTGAGGCGATCGACCTCCGCTTCGTGATGACCCACTTGGTGTCGGCGGAATCGGCAGACGATCCGCGCAATGCGGAGCAGGTCAGGCTATTCCACGCGCGACGTGGTCTGCTTCCGCCGATCCCGACCTCGATCGCCAACTCGTCAGGGATCTTTCTCGGCTCCCTCGCCGCCTCCGATCTCGCCCGCCCTGGAGCCGCGCTCTATGGCCTCAATCCGACACCGGGGCGGCCGAATCCGATGCGGCCCGTGGTTACCGTCGAGGCGCGCATCCTGCAGCTGCGCGACATCGAAGCTGGCGAGACGGTCGGCTATAATGCAACGTGGCGGGCCGAGCGCGCGAGCCGCATCGCTACCGTTGCCGCGGGCTATGCCGACGGCTATCAGCGCGATCTTTCCAACCGAGGCGTCGGCTGGCTCGCCGGTCGGCGTGTGCAGATCGTGGGCCGGGTTTCGATGGACCTTGTCACTGTCGATGTCACGGATGTGCCGGAGGCTGCGCCTGGTGCCGTCGTGCAACTGATCGGACCGGACATTCCGCCTGACGAAGTTGCCGCGGCCGCCGGCACCAACGGCTACGAGATCCTGACCGCGCTCGGCGCTGCGCGGCACCAGCGCGTTTACCTCGGGGCAGCGTGAACGCGCTCCGCGATCTGCTGGCTGCCATCGGCCGCGGCGTGCTCGGCCTTGTTTCCGCGGCAGGGTCGGTGGCCCTCTTCGCTGCCGTCGCCCTCAGCCATGTCGTTCGTCCGCCCTTCTATCCGCGCCTGCTGGCGCGGCAGATGATGGAGATCGGCTATTTCTCCCTGCCCGTGGTCGCACTCACCGCGATCTTCTCCGGCATGGTGCTGGCCCTGCAGTCGTACACGGGCTTCGCGCGCTTCTCAGCCGAAGGCTCGGTTGCCACCGTCGTTGTGCTCTCCATCACGCGCGAACTGGGCCCTGTGCTGGCCGGGCTGATGGTGGCCGGGCGCATCGGGGCGGCCATTGCTGCTGAACTCGGCACCATGCGCGTGACCGACCAGATCGACGCGCTGACGACCCTGTCGACGAACCCAATCAAGTACCTGGTCGTGCCGCGGCTGGTGGCGGCGACGATCGTGCTGCCTCTGCTCGTCATCGTCGCCGACATTCTTGGCGTGCTTGGCGGTTTCATCGTCGGCGTGGCGAAACTCGAGTTCAACCCTGCCACCTACATGCAGCGCACCTGGCAGTTCCTAGAGGTGCAGGACGTCGTCTCCGGGCTCGTCAAGGCGGCGGTGTTCGGCTTCATCATCGCTCTGATGGGCTGCTACCAGGGCTACCATTCGCGCGGCGGCGCGCAGGGCGTGGGCGCGGCGACGACGAACGCGGTCGTTTCCGCCTCCATCCTCATCCTCACCTTCAACTACGTGATCACCGAACTCTTCTTCGCGCGATGACCGAAGCCCCCCCGAAGATCCGTATCCGCGGTCTGAGCAAGACGTTCGGCACGAAAATAGTGCTCGATTCGCTCGATCTCGACGTGCCGGCGGGCAGGGGCTTCGTCGTCATCGGCGGCTCCGGGTCGGGCAAGTCGGTGCTGATCAAGTGCATCCTCGGCTTGATCGAGCCCGATGCGGGGACGATTGAAATCGATGGCCGGAACGTTCTTTCTATGCATCGTTCTGAACGGGAGGCGGTAAACAGACGGATTGGCATGCTGTTCCAGCAAGGCGCCCTGTTCGACAGCCTGCCGGTGTGGGAGAATGTCGCCTTCGGCTTGCTGGCGCGCCGGATGATGCGCCGGGCCGAGGCCAAACCCCGCGCGATTGAGATCCTGGCCCAAGTCGGACTCGGTCCCGATGTCGCTGATCTTTACCCGTCCGAACTGTCGGGAGGCATGCAGAAGCGGGTGGCGCTGGCCCGCGCCATCGCCGCCCAGCCGGACCTGATCTTCTTCGACGAGCCCACGACGGGGCTTGATCCGATCATGGGCGCGATCATCGACGCGTTGATCGTGGAGCAGGTGGAACGGCTCGGTGCCACGGCCTTCTCGATCACCCACGACATGGCCTCAGCGCAGCGGATCGGCAACGAGATCGCGATGATCCACAAGGGGAAGATCATCTGGCAGGGCCCTGCGGAGCGGATCTACGACAGCGGCAACCCTTATGTTGATCAGTTCGTGCGCGGAAGGAGTACAGGTCCGATCACCATGGAGGTGCGGGGCTGACGGCGGCACTCGCCCTCAGGTGACAGTGTCCAATTCCTGGTCGCCGAGGCTTCCCGGCACGATGACGAGCGGGGTGCGCAGAAGGCGGTTGTAGCGGCCGGTCAACGCCGTGATCAGGGGCCCTGGCCCCTCCGACGAGGTGGAGGAGGCAAGCACAAGCACGCTGATCGCAGGTTCCTCCGCCAGAAGCTTCAGCAGCTCGTCGCGTGCTTCTCCCTCGCGCACATAAAGGATCGGAACCGAGCCTGCGATCCGGTTCACCTCGGCGGCGAGGCCCTGCAGCAGCTGTTCGGCCGCGGCCCGCCGTTCCTCGCGCATCATTTCGGCCACTCCGGCCCATTCGGTCTGCCCCGGCGGTTCGATAACGCGCAACAAAGCGACCCGCCCGCCGCCGCGCGCCGCCGCCAGGGCAGCATAGCGCAAAGCGACGGTCCGTTCGGGGCTGTCGTCGACGACGACGAGGAACAGTCGTTCCCGCCGCCCTACCTCCTGTCGTTCACGCTCTGTCTGCTCGCTCATCCCGCCCAGCCTACACGGCTTCAGCCGCGGCGGAACACCACGCTGCCGACCCAGCCGACCACGGCCGCGACAACCACGGCGGAAAGGCCGTACAGCCAAGGATAGGCGTGCGCGAACCGCCAGATCTCGGCCGACGTCCCGACCCGGCGAACGGTGAAGGTGAGGTCGCGCGAGGCGACCACACGCCCACCCTGAACCCCGAGCACGTCCACGAGATAAAGCCCGGGCGGGACGGTCGGTGGCAGGAGGATCCGGGTGGCGAATAGGCGTTCGCCGGTCACACTCACCCCGTTCTCCGCCTGACGATAGAGGCCGCGCTCGCGCTTCAACGTGATCAGAGCGTTGCGGAAGCCGTCCCCCGCGTCCGGTTCGCTCGCCCGCAGCGGGAGCAGATCAAGGCCGAGGCGAAGACGCCCTCGTTCCGCCTCCGGCAGGAGTTCGGCGAGCGGGCGGGTCGAGGCGATGGCGTAGTAGCCCGGCGCGGTGTCGAAGCGCGCCGACGCCCCGTTCAGCCAGATGCCCGCAACGCGCGTGCGCTGCCGAACGACAACCGGCGTCTGCGGCCCGCGCACGGCGACCACAATGTCGGCCGGAATCGAGTCCTTCGCCCCGTAGACGATCAGCTCCGCCCCGGTGAAGCCGGTGCTGACAGCGATTTCCCGCTGCGACAGCTCGGCAACCAGGGCGCGCGCGGGACAAGCCCCGAGCAGCAGGCCGAGAAGGGCGAGCACGACCCGCGTCATCGGATCGGTTCCAGCACGAACATCGCCTCCGGCGTGCGCACCAGCGTATAGCCGAGGCCGAGCGCGACCGCGAGCACGAGAAGGCCAAGGAGCCCCCTCGTCTCCTCGCCGCGCAGGCGCGATCCCATCGCCGCGCCGAACTGCGCCCCCGCCACCGCACCCACCATCAGCAACAAAGACAGGATGACGTCGACCGACTGCGTGCTGACCGACTGCAGCACGGTAACAGCCGCCGTGACGAACACGACTTGGAAGAGGGAGGTGCCAATGACCACGCCCGTCGGCATCCCGAGCAGGTAGATCATGGCGGGGACGAGGATGAACCCGCCACCCACCCCCATGATGGCGGAGAGGAAGCCGATGCCGAAACCAATAGCGACGGGTGGGACGACGCTGATGTAGAGACGGCTCTTGCGGAAGCGCATCTTTATCGGCAGGCCGTGCATCCAGAAATGCTCGTGCAGACGGCGGGGAATTTTGCGCCGGCGCCGCAGCCAGGCGCGCACGCTCTCCGCCGCCATCAGTGCTCCGACAATGCCCAGCACGACGACGTAGAAGACGGCGACCACGAGGTCGAGTTGGCCGACGCGCCGGACCAGGGCAAACAGCTCTACGCCAAACGCCGAACCGGCAAGGCCGGCCAGCGTGAGCACCATGCCCATCCTGCCGTCCACGTTTCCCCGCCGCCAATGCGCGATCAGGCCCGAAATCGAGGCCCCCATGGTCTGGTTCGCCGAGGTGGCGACGGCAACCGCCGAAGGCAGGCCGATGAAGATGAGCAGCGGCGTCATCAAGAAGCCACCGCCCACCCCGAACAGGCCGGACAGCAGGCCGACCGCGAACCCGATGCCGACGATCAGCAGACCGTCGACCGACATCTCGGCAATGGGCAGATAGACCTGCATCGACCCCGACCCCTGCCCGGCTGCGTCCCTCTGCGATCGCGGAGGCGACGCAACACCTTAATCGGGGCAACACCAAGGAGAGGTTGACGCCGATCGCACTGTTGCGATGCGCAGGCTGCACAGCTGGGCCGCCGTGCCGTCGACCCGCCGCGACAGTGTCTCAGAGGCGGACGAAGCCGACCGTCTCCTTGACCTCAGCGAGCGTCGGCGCGGCCAGGGCCGCCGCACGCTCAGCGCCGCGCCTAAGCACCGCCTCGATCGCGCCCCGGTCAGCGAGCAGCCGGCGCATCTCGGCCGCGATCGGGCTCAGGGTGGCCACCAGCAGGTCGGTCAGCGCCGCCTTGAAGGCGGAGAAGGGCTTACCACCGTGTTGGGCCAACACCGCCTGGTGGTCGAGGTCGGCGAGCGCCGCGTAAATGCCGACCAGGTTGCGCGCTTCGGGCCTAGCCTCGAGTGCCGCGACGTCGTGCGGCAATGGCTCGGGGTCGGTCTTGGCGCGGCGGATCTTCAGCGCGATCGCATCCGCATCGTCGGTGAGGTTGATGCGCGACTGATCGGACGCATCCGACTTGCTCATCTTCTTCGTCCCGTCGCGCAGGCTCATCACGCGCGCAGCCGGGCCGAGGATCAGCGGCTCGATCTGCGGAAACACCGCGCGGCCGTAGTCGTGGTTGAACTTCTGCGCGATGTCGTTGGCAAGTTCCAGGTGCTGCTTCTGGTCCTCGCCCACGGGAACGCGCGTTGCCTTGTAGAGCAGGATGTCGGCCGCCATCAGATTCGGATAGGCATAAAGGCCGACGGAGGCTTTCTCGCGGTCCTTGCCTGCCTTCTCCTTGAACTGCGTCATGCGGTTCAGCCAGCCGATGCGGGCGACGCAGTTGAAGATCCAGGCGAGCTCGGCATGCGCCGGCACGGCGGACTGGTGGAAGACGACCTGTTTCTCCGCATCGATGCCGCAAGCGATCAGCGCGGCGGCGACCTCAAGGGTGGCGCGGCGAAGCTCGGCCGGCTCCTGCCACACGGTGATCGCATGCAAGTCGACAACGCAGAACAGGCACTCGTGGTCGTGCTGCAGGCGCACCCAGTTTCGGATGGCGCCGAGATAGTTGCCCAAGTGCAGGTTTCCGGTCGGCTGCACGCCGGAGAAGATGCGCGCGAGCGGCTTGGTGTCGCTGATCACGTCGCTTGGTCCGTCCTGATGGAGGGGATGGCTCGCACGCCTGATCGGCCCGAGAGGTCGCGCGGTCAAGCCCTGCGGCGGCGCATTTGCCGCAGAATCCCGCGCGGGTCGGCGAGCCTGAGGGCGATGGCGGCGACGGCGAACGCAGCGACCCCGAGCGCGATCAGCCCGGCAAGCCCCACCCAGCGCAGGCCGCGCGCGGCAAGGAGGTCGGCGAAGACCATGATCTCCCCCGCCCAGACAACCCCGCCCATGGCGACCGAGGCCACACCCAGGCGGGAGACGAAGCGCATGAGTCTGCGGTCGGGCACGAACTGGCCGCGGCGGGAAAGGCGCCAGCCGAGCAGGGCCGCGTTCACCCAAGCCGATGCGACGGTGGCAAGCGCGATTCCGACATGGCCGAACGGCCCGATCAGGGCGAGATTGAGCGCGATGTTGAGCACCACGCAGAGGACGGCGATCTCCACGGGGCTGCGCGTGTCGCCGCGGGCGAAGTAGCCCGGGGTAAACACCTTCACCAGCACGTAGGCGGGAAGCCCCGCCGCGTAGGCGGCAAGCGCAGAGGCGGTGGCGGCGATGTCCCCCTCGCCGAACGCCCCACGGCCGAACAGCACAGCGATGATCGGCCCGGCAGCGATGCCAAGCCCGACGGCGGCCGGCACGGTGAGCAGCAAGGCAAGTTCGATCGCGCGGTTTAGGGTGGTAAGCGCGGCCTGCGCCTCGCCCGCCCGCACCTCGCGCGACAGCCTGGGCAGCACCGCCGTGCCCACCGCGGTGCCGATCACACCGAGCGGCAACTGGTTCACCCGATCCGCGTAGTAGAGGAAGGCGATCGCGCCTGCCGGCAGGAAGGAGGCGATGATCACATCGACCATCAGGTTGATCTGGGTCACGCCAGCGCCGACCGCGCCCGGCCCCATGCGGCGGAGCAGCAGACGCACCTCCGGGGTGAGCCGCGGCAGCGGAAGGCCGAGCGGCAGGCCGGCTCGATCGAGCGCAACGGCGAGCGCGACCAGCTGCAGCACCCCCGCCGCAGCCACGCCCCAAGCGAGCCCGTGCGCCACCGATCCGCCGCTTGCCTGGGCAATGAGAACGCCCCCGATCAGCGCGAGATTGAACAGGATCGGCGCCGCGGCGGCAGCGGCGAAACGATCGAGCCCGTTCAGCACGCCCGACATCGCCGCCACCAGGCAGATGAGCAGAAGATAGGGGAAGGTGATGCGCGTCAGTTCGACGGCGAGCGGAAAGCGCACCGGATCGTCCAGGAAGCCGGGGGCGAGCAGCATCATCGCCTGCGGCATGAACAGGATGGCGATGAGCGTGAGCAGGCTGAGGGCAAGCAGCAGCGCAGCGAGCGCGCCTTCCGCGACGCCGCGCGCCGCCTCCCGCCCCTCGGTGGCGAGCGTGCCGGCGAACAGCGGCACGAAGGCGGCGGCGAAGGCGCCCTCGCCAAATAGGCGGCGGAAGAAGTTGGGCAGCTTAAGGGCGACGAAGAACGCATCCGCCGCCGGCCCAGCGCCGAGCGCGGCAGCGACCAGGATGTCGCGCACGAAGCCGAGAATGCGCGAGGCGGCGGTCCAGCCACCGACGGTGACGACGGCGCGGATCATATAAGGCTCTGGCGTCCGAAACGATCAGGCGGCGCTGCGCTCCGCCCTCTCCGCTCCCTGCTCAGCTGGCGGCTCGAGCGCGGCGAGCAGGGCCTCTTTCAGCTGGGCGAGCTTACGCTCGTTCTCGACCTTTAGCCCAAACACATCCTTGACGTAGAAGACATCGACCGCGCGCACGCCGAAGGTGGTGACGTGGGCGGAGGCGATCTGCAGCCCCTGTTCGCTCATCGCGGCGGTGATGTCGTGCAACAGCCCCGGCCGGTCGCGCCCGTTCACCTCGACCACCGTGTGGGTGGCGGAGGCGTGGTTGTCGATGACGACGCGCGGCGGCACGTGGATGGCGCGCGTGCGCGGCGAAGGCGGGCGTGCCTTGCGGATCTCCTCGGCGAGCCGCAGACGCCCCGAAAGAGCCTGTTCGATCAGCACGCTCATCCGCGCCAGCCGATGTGGCGCATCGAAGGCCCCGCCTGAGACGTCCTGGATCCAGAATGTGTCGAGCGCCATCCCGTTGGCCATGGTGTGGATGCGCGCATCGACAATCGAGGCGCCGGCGAGGGCGAGGGCGCCTGCGATCTTGCTGAACAGACCGGGATGGTCGGTGGTGTAGACGGTGACCTCGCTCACGCCGCGATCGGGCAGCACGGAGGTGGTCACGGTGAGCTTGGAGCCGGACGCTTCCGCTTCGCGGATGATGCGGGCGTGACGGACGTGCGTCGCGGGGTCGAAACCGAGCCAATAGGCCGGGTAGCCGAGGGAGAGGTAGTGGCGGCGATCGGCCTCCGACCAGCCTTCGGCGGCGAGTGCGGCATCGGCGGCCTCGCGCGCGCGGGCCACACGGAGGTCGCGTTCGGGAACATTGAGCCCGCCCGCCAGAACCTCGGCCACCCGCCAGTAGATCTCGCGCAGGAGTGTCGCCTTCCAGTTGTTCCACACCTTGGGAGAGACGGCGCGGATGTCGGCCACCGTCAGGGCGAGCAGGAGGCGAAGCCGTTCGGGGCTCTGCACGAGCTCGGCGAGATCGAGGATCGTCTTCGGGTCTTCGATGTCGCGGCGGAAGGCGGTCTGGCTCAGCACAAGATGGTGCAACACGAGCCAGGAGGCGGTCTCCGTCTCCTCGGCGGTGAGCCCGAGCCTCGGCCCGAGTTCTTGCGCGATCTGCGCGCCGAGTTCGGAATGGTCTCCGCCGCGGCCCTTGGCAATGTCGTGCAGCAGCATCGCGACGTAGAGCGCGCGCCGCGACTGTATCTGGCCGATCACGGCGGTGGCCACGGGTGCGATGGCAGAGAGCTCGCCGCGTTCAAGCTGGTTGAGCACGCGCACCGCCTCCACCGTGTGTTCGTCCACCGTGTAGATGTGGTAGCTGTCGAACTGCATCTGCCCAACGATGCGGCGCCAATCCGGGATGAAGGCGCCGAGCAGGCCTGTGAGGTTCATGGTGGCGAGCCAGTTCGCCCCATCCGCCTTCGGCGAACTCAGAAGATTGAGGAACAGCGCGTTCGCCTCCGGATCCTGGCGCAGATGGGCAGCGCAGCGCGCTTGCCGCACCATCTCGCGCAGCGCCAGCGGGTGAATCTCGCGCCCCCAGTCGCGCGCTGCGGCGAGGATGCGGAACAGCAAAAGCGGCTCGGTGGCGAAACTCCTGCCCTCGGCGAGGGTGATTTTGCCCTCCTCGAGCGCAAAGCCCTGCGCGGCGAGGGCCGGAGGAGTGTCGTGCCGCACAGCCGGCGGCCCGAGCGCCACGCGCGCCACCACCGGTTCGATGGTCAGGGTGAGGCGGCCGACCTCGCGCACGGTCAGGAAGTAGTGCTTCATGAAGCGCTCCACCCCCTGCTGGGAACCATGCCGGGTGTAGCCCATGGCCGCGCCGATCACCGGCTGCAGGTCGAAGGTCAGGCGTTCCTCGGCGCGCCCCGTCGCGTAGTGGAGGTGAAAGCGCACCGCCCACAGCAGGTTTGCCGCGCGACGCCACACACGCACCTCGTCCTCGGTCATCAGCGGACCGCAGGGCAGGGATGGGTCGGCTGCGTCCTCGAAGCGCGCGATGCCGGCCGTGTGCCGCATCATCCAGAACAGCGTCTGCAGGTCGCGCAGGCCCCCCTTGCCGTCCTTGACGTTGGGCTCGAGCAGGAACGCCGAATCGCCGTAGCGGCGGTGGCGTTCGGCGCGCTCGGCGCGCTTGGCGGCGAAGAAGGCGGCGGCACCGGCACGGGCGCAATCGGCGCGGAACCGTTCCGCGAACGCGTCGAACACGGCGCGGTCGCCAGCGAGGAAGCGGGCATCGAGCAGGGAGGTGCGCACGGTCTGGTCGTTGCGAGCCTGCGCGATGCACTCGTCCACCGAGCGCGTGGCATGCCCCACCTTCAGCCCGAGATCCCACAGGAAGTAGAGCATGAACTCCACCACCTGCTCGTTGCGCGGCGTCTCCTTCCATGGCGTGATGAACAGGAGGTCAAGGTCGGAGAAGGGGGCGAGCACGCCGCGGCCGAAGCCGCCGGTGGCAGCAACCGCCAGCGCCTCGCCTGATGAGACGATGCCAGGGGGGAAGACGCGTTCGTTCACCCAGTCGTGCAGCGTGCGGGTGAGCTCATCCATTCGCGCAGCAAGCAGGCGCGCCGCATCAAGACCGCGCAAGCCAGCCTCGAAGCGCGCCTTGGTGTCGGCCTGAATCCGCCCAAGAGCGCGGCGGAAAAGGGCAAGGGCGCGGTCCCGCGGCACCCCGCTGTCCGACCAACGAAGCGTGGCGAGCTCGGCGCGCAGGTCGTCGCAGATGAGGCGGCCCGCAGGGTCGGCCGCGTCGGCAGTGGCAACGAGACCGCCCACGCTCTGATCCATGCGCCACTCTAGACTGATTTCGCGATCGCGAAGAAGGGGGACAGACAGCAGCTCAGCCAGCGAGCGCCTTCAACCGCACGAGAAGAGCATGCGCCTCGCGGGGGCTGAGAGCGTCCGGGTCCGTCTCGGCGAGAATGCGCCGGATCTCGTCAGGCTGGGCAGAGCCCGCGGCGGGACGGGCACAAAACAGTGGCAGCTCGTCGGCAAGCGGGGCAAGCCCGCGCGCCCTCTCCTCCAGAGCCGAGAGCACAGCCTGCGCTCTCGCCACCACCTCGCGCGGAACCCCGGCTAGGCGCGCCACATGCAACCCGTAGGCGCGGTCGGCAGCACCCTCCTCTACCTCGTGCAGGAACACCACCTCGCCGCGCCACTCCTTCACCCTAAGCCGGACGAGCCGCAGTTCCGGCAGGCGCGGGGCAAGCGCGGTGAGTTCGTGGAAATGCGTCGCAAACAGGGCCCGGCAGCGCAGCCGGTCGTGGATCGCCTCCAGCACCGCCCAGGCGAGGGCAAGCCCGTCCCAGGTCGCGGTGCCGCGGCCCAACTCGTCGAGGATGACGAGCGAACGCGGCGTGGCCTGGTTTAGGATGGTGGCTGTCTCCACCATCTCGACCATGAAGGTCGATCGCCCGCGGGCGAGATCATCCGCCGCCCCCACCCGGCAGAAGAGACGATCGACGATGCCGAGGCGGGCCGAGGCAGCCGGCACGGGAAGCCCGGCCTGGGCCAGCACGGCCAGGATGGCGGCCTGGCGAAGGAAGGTGGATTTGCCCGCCATGTTCGGCCCGGTGACGAGCCAAAGGCGCGACCCCGGCGAGAGGTCGACCCCGTTGGCGACGAAACTGCCGCCCGCCTTGCGCACCGCCGCCTCGACCACCGGATGGCGGCCGGCTGCGACGACGAAGCGCGTGTCCTCGCTGAACTCCGGCCTCGTCCAGCCCTCGCGTTCCGCCAGCTCGGCTGTGGCGGCGGCGAGGTCGAGTGCCGCAAGCGCCTCGGCGCAGGCGGCGATGGCCTCCGCCTCCGCCCGTGCCGCGGCGGCGAGTTCGGCGAGGATCGCCGCCTCGCGCGCCTCGGCCTCGGCGGCGGCCTCGACGATGCGGCGATCGAGGGTGGCGAGCTCCTCGGTGGTGAAGCGCATCGTGCCTGCCATGGTCTGGCGATGCGCAAGGCCGGCAAGCGCGGGCGGGGGGCTTTCGCGCAGCCGCAAGCCCACGGCTTCGGGAACCTCTAGGAAGTAGCCGAGCTGGACGGTGTGGCGGATCTTCAGTGCGGCGATCCCCGTCGCCGCCCGCAGCTCGCCCTCCATGGCGGCGATGACCCTGCGGCTGTCGTCGCGCAGGGCGCGGGCGCGGTCGAGAGCGGGATCGAACCCCGTGCCGATCGCTCCCCCCTCCCCCGGCCGGGACGGAGGGCGTGGCACGAGGGCACGGGTGAGGCGCTCGGCGAGCGCCGGGGCGGGGTCGAGCGCTCGTTCTGCCGAGGCGATGAGAGGCGGACGCGGCAGGGCGGCCGCGGCCAAGGCGACGCCGACAGCGCGGGCGGCGGCGAGCCCGTCGCGGATGGCGGCGAGGTCGGCCGGTGAGCCGCGGCCGAGACTGATCCGCGCCAGTGCCCGCGCCATGTCTGGTGCGCCCTTCAGCACTTCCCGCACTTTGGCCCGGCACGAAGGGTCGGCGAGGAAGAAGTCCGCCGCATCCAGCCGCGCCTTGATCACCGGCCGCAAGGTGGACGGCGCGGCGAGGCGGGAGGCGAGAAGCCTCGCCCCAGCTGCGGTCACCGTTCGGTCGATCACCGCGAGAAGGCTGTCGGGGCCGGATGGGTCGAGGCCGAGGGTGCGCCGGGTCGCAGCGTCGATCGCCATCGTCGTGCCATCGGCCTCGCGGGAGGGCGGAGCAAGCCTTGGCAGTGCCCCTCCTTGGGTCGCGCGCACATACTCGATCAAGGCACC
The DNA here is from genome assembly GCA_937928775.1 of uncultured Elioraea sp. Lineage (GTDB taxonomy): Bacteria > Pseudomonadota > Alphaproteobacteria > Acetobacterales > Acetobacteraceae > Elioraea. The sequence continues at coordinate 33,612 of CALFVI010000026.1, forward strand.
GGCAACGGCGAGTTCGTCCGGCCCGAAGCTTCCCATCGCATCCAGGGTAGACACGCCATACGCCGCCTCGAGCACCCGTTGCCCCGCCTCTGCACGGAAGCGGGCTGGCGGCAAGGCAACGCACCGGTCGCGCCATTCCGCGACCAGGGGGTCGGCAAGCAAGGAGTCGGGAACAAGAAGTTCGGCCGGATCGCGCGCAGCAAGGGCGGCGGCGAGGGCCTGGCCTGCCGCCGAACGGACGCCGAAGCTTCCCGTGGAGATGTCGAGCCAAGCGAGCGCCGCCCCGTTGGTCGCCGCGATCCAGTTCGCGCGCGCGCCCTCCAGCATCGTCTCCTCGACCACCGTGCCGGGAGTGACGAGCCGCACCACCGCCCGCGGCAGGGGGCCCTTCACTTTGGCCCGCCGCGCCTCCTCCGGCGTCATCGTCTGTTCGACGATGGCCACCCGGAACCCTTTTCGGATCAGTCGTGCCAAATAGGGTTCGTGATTGACCACCGGCACGCCGCACATCGGAACCGGGCGTCCCGCGTGCTCGCCGCGTGTGGTGAGCGCGATGTCGAGGGCGGCCGCCGCCCGTTCGGCATCCTCGAAGAAGAGTTCATAGAAGTCTCCCATCCGAAAAAACAGCAGAGCGTCCGGGTGGTCGGCCTTGGCGGCGAACCACTGGGCGAGCATGGGCGAAGGCGTGACGGACATCGGCACTCGTGGCTCGCTGTGCCCTGCCGCAGCGCCACAGCGGCCGGGCTTAGACGATCGGCTTGGCAGCGATGGTATCGGGCAGGGCGAGCAGAAGCGCCACCCCGCCGTCAAAGGCCCTCAGCTTCTTCAGCGCCTTGCGCGGAAGCTTGATCCCACGCGCAAGGCACTCGCGGATCAGCACGGCGGCAAGCTCGGTCTCCTCCACCACCGTCTGCCGCGGCTTTGCTCCGGGCAGATGGACCTCGATGCGGAGCTGCACCGGTTCGCGCGAGGCGATGGCAATGGCGCCGACCTGACCAGAAGGCGGCAGGGCGGGCGGGCTGACCGTACTGAGATGGGCATTCAGGGCGCAGCGCAGTGCTTCGATGTCGAACCGAATTTCCCTGTATTCGGTAATTGGCATGCCCGGACTTCCCCTCAGACACGAACAAGGCTCTGTAGCACAACCGGAGAAGCTCGAGGGGAGGCGCTCAGCGCCGCGCCGAGACCCAGGCGGCGGCGAGCAGGACGAGGCCGAGAAACACCTTGAGCGCGGAGGAGGGCGCGAAGGCCGCCAACGCTGCTCCAGAGGCCGCCCCGGCGATGCTGCCGAAGCCCATCGGCGCGCCGATGCCGACCACATGATCGCGGGAAGGAAGCCGGCCCAGCACGTGGTAACGCAGCACGGCAGAAGCGACGACGACGATCGAGATCGCGAGGCTCGCACTGCCCGCCACCTTGACGTCGAACCCATGGATGAACACGAGGGTGGGGATCAGGAGCTCCCCGCCCGCCACCCCGAGCAGGGTCGCGATCAGGCCGATCACGGCCCCGAGCCAGGTCCCGACGAGGATCCGCGCCACGTCGTTCTCAGGCAACACCCCAAGGCGGAGATCCGTTGCTGCCAACCCCTCAACCACCAGCAGAAGCCCGAGGCCAACCAGAAGCACCAAGATGGCCTGATGCAGACGCTCATCCGAAAGCCGCGCCACCAGCCCAGCCCCCGCGAGGGCGGCGATGAGGCCGCCTGCCGCGAGTGCCGCGATGTCGGCGAGGTGCGGCCCGAGGGGGCTGAGGCTCAGGCTGCCGGCACGAAACAGAAGCGAGGAACAGAGGGTGATGAGGCTGATGACGCTGTTGAGCGGCACCACCTCGCTCGGCGCCAGGCCGAAGCGGCGGAGCAGCACGGGGATGCGGAACTCGCCGCCGCCGAGCCCGATCAGCCCACCGAGGAAGCCGACCGGCACCCCCCAGGCGGTTGCTTCCATCGGCCCCCTCATGCGCCGGGCACAGTGACGGCGACCGACTTCACCAGGGCGACGACCGGGCGGCCGGGAGCGAGACCAAGCCGCGCCACCGCATCCTCCGTCACCTGGGCGCGAAGAAGCGCCTCGCCCACTGCGACCGCGACATCCGCCACCGCCCCCGGTCGCGCCACGATCCCGGCCACGGTGCCGTGCAGCACGTTGTGCACGGAAAGCCCCTCCGGCACGCGGTCGGCCAGGATGACGTCGCGCGAGGGAATGCGCACCCGAAGACGGGCGCCGGGTGCAGCATCGAGCAGCGAGGTGAGAAGCCGCCCCACTGGTGTAGCGAGCACGGCAAGGCGCCTTTCGTGCAGCACCTCGGCGAGGGTGGCGTTCAGCACCGTGCCGGCCTCGGCAGCGGCGGCGATGATCGGGATGTCGGAGCGTGCGGAGATGGTGCCGACATCGCCCTCGGCGATGATCCGCCCCCGCTCCAGCACGAGCACGCGGTCGGCAAGACGCGCCACCTCCTCGAAGTCGTGCGTGACGAGCACGATCGGGCAGGCGAGGCGGGTGCGGATGGCCTCGATCTCGCCATACAGCGCCACCCGCACGGCGCGATCGAGCGCCGAGAAGGGCTCATCCAGCAGAAGCACCGCGGGGTCGCGAGCGAGAGCGCGCGCCACCGCCACGCGCTGCTTCTGCCCGCCCGAAAGTTCCGCCGGCCGGCGCTGTTCGAGCCCCTGCAGACCGACGAGGGCGAGCAGAGCGCGCGCTCTCGCCTCGCGCTCCGCCTTCGGCAGATGGGTGAGTCCCGCCATCACGTTGGCGAGCGCCGTCATGTGGGGAAAGAGCGCGTAGTCCTGGAAGACGAGCCCGACGCGGCGTCGGTGCGGCGGGAGATGGATCCGGCGTGCGGAGTCGTACCAGGTGGTTCCGTCGCAGGTGACGCGCGCCCCGGCAGGACGCCATAGCCCCGCGATGGTGCGCAACACGGTGGTCTTGCCCGAACCGGAGGCGCCGAACAGGGCAGTCACTTCGCCCGCGCGCAGGGAGAAGGCGAGATCGAGCGGGATCGGGCTCGCCGTGCGCGCCTCGAAACTGACAACCTCGCGGCCCGTCTCGACGTGAACGGGCGGGCGTTCGCGGGAAAGCGTGTCAGCCACGGCGTCTGCCAATCCTGCGCGAGAGCGTGTTGGTGATGCCGAGCGCAGCGATGGAGATGGAAAGAAGGGTCAGCGCCATGATGTTGGCGGAACGATCATCGAAGGACTGCACGCGGTCGTAGATCGCGATTGCAATCGTCTTCGTCTCGCCCGGAATCGAACCCCCCACCATCAGCACCACACCGAACTCGCCCAAAGTGTGGGCGAAGGTGAGGACGAGGGCGGTGACGATGCCTGGCCAGGCGAGCGGCAGTTCGATGCGCAGGAACACCTGCAGAGGCGACAAGCCGGACACCGCGCCCGCCTCGCGCACCGAAGCCTCGATCGCTTCGAACGCGCGCTGAATGGGCTGGAACGAGAACGGAATGTTGACCAGGATCGAGGCGACGAGAAGCCCCTCGAAGGAGAAGGCAAGCAGATGACCGGTGAGCGCCTCGAAGGCCTGGCCCAGAGGCGAGTGCCGGCCAAAGGCCTGCAGCAGGTAGAAGCCGACCACGGTGGGTGGGAGGAGCAGAGGCAAAGCGATCAGGGCTTCGACGAACCCCTTGCCGCGAAACTCGCTATAGGCGAGCGCCCGGCCAGCCCAGAGCGCGATCGGGGTGAGGCAGAGCACGGTGGCGATGCCGAGCTCGATCGAGAGGAGGAACGCTTCCCAGTCCATGCGAGCCGGCGCCCGCCCGTCGTCATTCGCCGGGCAGCACGAAGCCGTAGCGGACCATGATCTCGCGCGCCGGCTTCTCCTGCATGTAGGCGTAGAAGCGCTCCGCCACCGGCGTCGCGTTGCGCAGCAGCACCATGCGTTGGCGCAACGGCTCGTGCCATGCGTCGGGGATCAGCGCGAACCGACCGAGCGGCTTCATCTGCGGCGCCAGCGCCAGCGAGTAGGCGATGATGCCACCCTGGGTGTTGCCGGTGGTGGCGAACTGTGCCGCCTGCGAGACGTTCTCGCCGAGGATCAGCGCCGGCCTGATCGCCTCCCACAGCCCCTGGCGCTGGAGCGCCTGCATCGCCGCCACGCCATATGGCGCGTGGTCGGGGTTGGCAATCGCGAAGCGCCGCAACCGGTTGCCCTGGATGGCCTCGCGCAGGTCGGCGAGCGTGCCGTCCGGCTTCAGGTCGGAGTTCGGCGGGATAAAGATCACGATTCGCCCGATCGCGTAGAGGACGCCGCGGTCGCGCGTCAGCCCGCGGTCGGCGAGGCGGAACACGAAGCCTTCATCGGCCGAAAGGAACATCTGGTACGGCGCGCCCTGCTCGATCTGGCGGGTGATGTTGCCGGACGAGCCCATTGACAGGCGGACGCGCCCGTGGCCGTCGGCTTCGAACTTCGCCGCGATTTCCTCGAGCGCGAACTTGAGATCTGCTGCCGCCGCGATCGTCGGCACGTCCTGGGCGTGCGCCACGGCGGGCAGGGCAGACAGAAGCGCCGCAAAGGCGGCACGGCGGAGCAGTCTCGGAACCACCTCATCTCCCGGCATATATAGACCGCCAACCATATTTCTGGCTGGACAAATTTGGCAAGCGGGGCCGACGAAATGATATGCCATCGCCCATGCCTCAGCAGACTTCCCCCCTGGCTGGCTTGCCGATGCGTCTGTTCGTGCGCCTGGAACTCGGCGAGGGCCTCGCCATCGGTCCCGGCAAGGCCAACCTGCTGCAGGGGATCAGGGAGACGGGGTCGATCGCGGCGGCGGCCCGACGGATGGGCATGAGCTACAAGCGGGCCTGGCTTTTGGTCGAGGGTTTGAACGCGGCCTTCAAGGCGCCTTTGGTGACGGCCACTCGCGGCGGCCCCGGTGCGGGCGGAGCCCGCCTCACCGCGGAAGGTGAGGCGGTGCTCGCCGCCTATCGCGCCCTGCAGCGGGATGCCACGCGCGCCGCCGAACCGCATGCGCGGATGATTGCCCGTCTGGCGCACCTTGCCCCCGCCCGCTCATAATCAAGCGCCCGCGACGGGGAGGAGAGGCATGGACGGCAGCATCAACGGCGGCGGACGGGCGACACGGATCACGGCGGAGGAGGCGCTGCAGCTCCACGCCATGGGAAGGCCCGGCAAGCTCGAAATCCGCCTCACCAAGCCCCTGACCACGGCGCGCGACCTCTCTCTCGCCTATTCGCCCGGTGTCGCGGAGCCGTGCAAACACATCGCGCGTAGCCCCTCGCTTGTCTACGACTACACGGCGAAGGGCAACATGGTGGCGGTGATTTCCAACGGCACAGCCGTGCTGGGGCTCGGCAATCTCGGTGCGCTCGCCGCCAAGCCGGTGATGGAAGGCAAGGCGGTGCTCTTCAAGCGCTTCGCCGACGTCGATGCGATCGACCTCTGCCTCGACACCGAGGACGTCGATGCCTTCGTCAACGCCGTCCGCTACCTCGGCCCCTCCTTCGGCGGTATCAATCTCGAGGACATTAAGGCCCCGGAGTGCTTTGTCATCGAAAGCCGGCTGCGGGAGCTGATGGACATCCCCGTCTTCCACGACGACCAGCACGGCACCGCCATCGTCGCCGCCGCCGGGCTGATCAACGCCGCGCACCTGACGGGGCGCGATCTCGCCGACATGACCCTCGTCATCAACGGCGCGGGTGCGGCAGGCGTGGCGTGCGCCGAACTGCTCAAGGCCATGGGCATGCGCCCCGATCGCGTCATTCTCTGCGACACCAAGGGCGTGATCTACAAAGGCCGCACGGAAGGCATGAACCAATGGAAGGCGGCGCACGCGGTGGAGACCAAGGCGCGCACCCTGGCTGAGGCGCTGGAAGGGGCGGATGCCTTCTTCGGCCTCTCCCAGGCGGGTGCGGTGACGCGCGAGATGGTCGCCTCCATGGCTGCCAAGCCCATCATCTTTGCCATGGCCAACCCTGATCCGGAAATCATGCCGGAGGAGGCGCGCGCCGTGCGCCCGGACGCCATCATCGCCACTGGCCGGTCTGACTATCCGAACCAGGTCAATAACGTGCTGGGCTTCCCCTACATCTTCCGCGGCGCCCTCGACGTGCGCGCCTCCACCATCAATGAGGCGATGAAGATTGCCGCCGCCCACGCTCTCGCCGCGCTGGCGCGCGAGGACGTGCCCGACGAGCTCGATGCCGCCTCCGCCGCGGGCGGCGCACGCCTGAAATACGGTCCGGACTACAGTCTGCCGCTGCCCTTCGACCCGAGGCTCATCTCGCGCGTGCCACCGGCCGTGGCGAAGGCAGCGATGGACACGGGTGTCGCTCGGCGCCCGATCGCCGATCCTCGCCGCTACGCGCGCGACCTCGCCGCCAAACTCGACCCGACCGGTGCCGCGCTCGATGCCATCCTCGAAGCGGTGCGCGCAAACCCGCGCCGCGTGGTGTTCGCCGAAGGCGAGGAGGAGCGCACCATCCGCGCCGCACTCGCCTTCCGCAACGCCGGCTACGGCACGCCGATCTTGATCGGCCGCGAAGACCGCGTGCTCGACACACTCGCCTCCCTCGGCGTTGATGGCTCGGACGGGATGGAGATCCACAACGCTCGCCTCTCCGGTTCGAACCGCCGCTATGCCGACTTCCTCTACGGCCGCCTGCAGCGTCGCGGCTTTCTCTTCCGCGACTGTCAGCGCCTCGTGAACCAGGACCGCAACGTCTTCGCCGCCTGCATGGTCGCACTCGGCGATGCGGACGCGATGGTGACAGGGCTGTCGCGCTCCTACTCCGTCAGCCTCGAGGGGGTGCGCCTCGTGCTCGACCCCGAACCTGGCCACCTCCTGCTTGGGATCTCCATCCTGCTCACCAGCCAGGGCACGGTGTTCGTGGCTGACACGGCGATGCACGAAAGGCCCGATGCGCAGCAGCTCGCCGCCATCGCCAAGGCGACCGCAGCGGCAGCGCGGCGCATGGGGCATGAGCCGCGTGTCGCTTTCCTCTCCTTCTCCACCTTCGGCGACCCGAAAGGTTCGATCCCGGAATCGATCCGCGAAGCGGTCGCCCTGCTCGATGCGCGCAAGCCCGACTTCGCCTACGACGGCGAGATGAGTGCCGATGTCGCGCTCGATCCGACGCTGCAGGCGCTCTATCCATTTTGCCGCCTCGGCGGCCCCGCCAACGTGCTGATCATGCCGGGCCTGCATGCGGCGCACATTCTCACCAAGGCGCTGCCGCGTCTCTCCTCCGCCACCGTCATCGGACCCATCCTGCAGGGCTTCGCCAAGCCGGTGCAAATCGTGCCGATCGACTCGCCCGCCTCCACCCTCATGCTGATGGCGGGTTTGGCGGCTTACCAAAGCCTTTCGCGCTGAATGCCGGACACAGTTGCCGCGCAAAAAGAGGGGCGCGCGCCGAAGACGCTCCGCGACACGTGGCGCGCGCTGTCCCTGTACGAGAAGTTCGAGCAGGCCGTCGTGCTCGTGCTGACGGGCGTAATCGCCGTCATCATCCTCTCGGCGCTGTGGAACCTAATCCTGCGCGTGGTCCTCTCCCTTGTCCTCGCCGACGTGTTCGACCCCACCGACCCGGTGGTGTTCCAGACCGTGTTCGGCGCCATCTTCACCGTCATCATCGCGCTCGAGTTCAAGCGCTCCATCCTGGTCGCAGCGGAACGGCGGTTCGGTGTGGTGCAGGTGCGCGCGGTGATTTTGATCGCCATGCTCGCCATCGTGCGTAAGCTCATCATCCTCGACCTCTCAAAGACGGAACCCGGTATCGTGCTCGCCCTCGCCGCCGCCATCCTCGCCCTCGGTGCGGTCTACTGGCTCGTGCGCGAACAGGATCGGCGCGATCGCGAAGCGGGACTGATCGAGTGAATGGACGTAGCAGCAAGGGCCGTGCTGCTTTGGCGGCGAGCACCGATGGCGGCGTGCGCGGTCTCGCCCACGTCACGCCCATACGCTTCGCTGCCGAAGCGCCGGCGGCCGAACCGCGCGCCGCCTTGGTCCGGCTCGCACGTACTGCGGATTGGGAAAGGAGCTGATGTGCGACGCTCTCGCCACAGATGGATTGCAAGCAGGCGACGCGATGATCGCGCTGGCGCGCTGATGGGGGCTAGTCGTGGTCACGCGCCGCGCTCCCCCGCCACGGCCGGGGCCCTGCCGGCTCTGTCCCGTCCGTCCGCTCGCTCTGTTCCGCCCGCTGAGCGAAGCGGAACTTGATGCCATCGCCACCACGCGCTCCACCGTACGCCTCGTGCGCGCGGGGGAGGCGGTGCTGCGCCGTGGCGAGGGCGCGAATATCGTGCTCACCCTGTTCGCCGGTTGGGCTTTCGCCTATCGCGTGCTGCCGGACGGGCGGCGGCAGATCGGCGAAATCTTTCTGCCTGGAGACCTGATCGGCGCGCGCGGGGCAGCCTCAGATCCCGTCGAGGCGGTGACGGATGCAAGCCTCTGCGTGCTGTCGCGCGTGCGTCTTCGCGCCATGCTGGACAATCAGCCGGCGCTCGCGGTCTCGTTCGCGCAACTCGTCGCGCGGTCGAATGCGCTGCTCTCTGAGCGCCTCGCCTCACTCGGCAGGCGCGATGCCGTGCAAAGGGTGGGCGCATTGATGCTCGAACTTGCCGCACGGCAGAACGCAGGTGTGCCGCCGAAGGACGAGGACGTGCCAATGCCCCTTCGCCAGACCCAGCTCGGCGATGCTCTGGGGCTGTCCGCCGAGCATGTGAACCGCGCACTCGCGACGTTGCGACGGGAACGATTGCTCACCTTGCGATCGCGCACGCTGCGCCTGCACGACCCAGCGGCTCTGGCCCGCCTCTGCGGCTGGGACAGCGCCTATCTCAGCGAAGCACCTGGCGTTTGACCGAGCCTGCAGATGCCGCGCCCGCAAAGACGAGGGGGGCGCTCGGCACGCCCCCCTCCGCTGCTTTACCGTCTCGCGGCAAGACTGATCAGTTCGCTTGAGCTCAATTCACGGCAGATCAGTTCGCCGCAGCGCGCCGCTCGCCACCGACGAGCTCCATCAGCAGGCGGCCAATGTCGGTATTGTCGTGATAGCGCGGCCGGTCGCCCCACCCGACCAGGCCCACATGGGGGTCGATCTTGGTCGCTGCGGCGAGCAGACGCTCGGAGCCTGGCCCCGCGGCCCAAACCGGCACGAGCTCGTTGGTGTGGGTGTCGTAGTGCCACATCACTTCCGGCAGATTGCCGCGACCGCGATTGACCACAGGCTGGAAGGCGAACTGGTCCGACTGCGGGCCATAGGCCATGCCGTTGCCGTGGTCGGTGGTGACGATGAGCAGGTTCTCCTCGAACCCGCCGTTGCGCTCGATCCAGGACACCACCGTACGCACGGCCCGATTGAAATCGATCTGCTCTTCGATGATGCGGCCTGTGTTGTTGCCGTGCGCGGCCCAGTCGACCGCACCTCCCTCGACCATCAGGAAGAAGCCGTTGCGATTGCGCGACAGGATGTTCAACGCACCCTGGGTCATGGTCGCGAGATCGGGAACGTTGGCATTCAGATTGCCCATCTCCTTGCCCGCGCGCTGATACTGCAGCGTGGTGGCGACCTGGGCGACGCCGAACACCTTCTCCTTGCTCAGGCGAAGCGTGCCTGCGGCGAGAGCCTCGAAGTCCTCCTTCGTCTCCAGCCAGTGGTACGAGGTGCGTCCCGTGGTCAGCTTCAGGTACGTCTCCGGTCCGCCAACGTACTGGAACGCGCGATCCGAGGTGGGAGCGCGATAGCGGCCATTGTCGTCGAACGCCGGGTGCCCGGCACCGAGCAGCACATCGCACAAGCCGGTCTCGGCCTGCTCGCGCCCGATCTCCGCATAGTTGTTGCGGCTGATGTTGTGGGCGGAGAAGGCGGCTGGCGTGGCGTGGCTGACCTGCACGGAGGTGACGACCCCGAGCGCCTTACCGGCAGATTTCGCAACATCGCCGACCATGCGCACGGGCTTGCCCGAGTTGTCGAAGTTGATGGCGTTGTTGTAGGTCTTGATGCCGGCTGCAAGTGCAGTGCCCGCGGCCGCGCTGTCGACATAGTCCTGGCGCACGAAGTGATACCCCGCGAAGAGGTTGCGGTACGGCACCTTCCGCACCTCGCCCACAAACTCTCCGGCCATCGGTTCCGTCGACCACGCCTTGGCGGGATCATAACCCACCTTCGCTGCGGGGTCGTTCGTCGGCCTGGTCGAGGTGTTCAGCGGGAAGGTGGTCATCAGCGTCTTCACCGGAAAGCGGTCGTAGACCTGCCGGCCGAGCTCTCCAAACTCGTAGTACGAGGCAGCGTTCCAGGTGTGGAAACCAGCCCCGTCGCTGATCATCAGGATCACGTTACGGGGCCGGCCAGCCACGCCTGCCGCTTGGGCGTAGGCACCGTCGCGAACGGGAATGATCGCCGGCGTGGCGAGCGCGGCAGCACCTGCAAGCAAGCCGAAACGACGTCGGGTCAGAGCCATGCTGTGCATCCCCTCTGGCGATTCTCAGTTTTCATCCCCGACTTGTAGCTTCCCTTCGCAACACGCCGATGAAGGTGCAGTGACGAATCGATGACGCAGCCCTGCGTTGCCACACGCCGCGGTCGGTGCGCCCACCGATCCTGCCCATGACCCAGAGTTTTGCGGTCGTCCTCGCCGCCCTGCTTCCGGTCGTGCTCGTCATCGCGCTCGGCTGGGGGCTGCGTCAGGCAGGTGTGCTCGCCGAGGCGTTCTGGGCGGGGGCGGAGCGGCTCTGCTATGTCGTGCTGCTGCCGGCCTTCCTCGCGCACGGCCTCGGCACGGCCGATCTCGCCGCAGTGCCGCTCGCCCCCCTCGCCCTTTCGATCATCGGCCCGATCCTCGCCGTCTCCGCCCTGCTCGTCGTCATCCGGCAGCGGCTCGCCATCAGCGGCGCGGCCTTCACCTCCGTCTTCCAGGGCTCGATCCGATTCAACAACTATCTCGGCCTCGCCTTCGCCACCGCCCTCCTCGGCGCGCCGGGCGTCGGGCTCGCTGCGGTGGCGAACGGGCTCATCGTGCCGACGGTGAACGTGCTCTCCGTGCTCGCCTTCGCCGCCTTCGGCACGACGCGGCCGAGTGTGTCCGGCACGCTGAAGGCGCTCGCCACCAATCCGCTCATCCTTGGCACGGCAGCGGGTGCGGTGTGGCAGGCGACAGCGGCGCCAATACCGGGCGTGATGGCGACCGCCCTGCGCACGCTGGGTCAAGCCGCCCTGCCCTTGGGCTTGCTCTGCGTTGGCGCCGCCTTCAGCCCGCGCGTGTTGGGGGCGCAACCGCGCGGCATCCTTCTCGCCTGCGCGATGAAGTTCGTCGTGCTCCCGGCTCTCACCGCCGCCGCCTGCCTCGCTTTCGGCGTGCGCGGGCCGCCTGCGCTGGTTGCGGTGCTGTTCGCCGCCCTGCCGACCGCCACCTCGGCCTACATCCTGGCGCGGCAACTCGGTGGCGATGCTGCACTGATGAGCGCCATCACCACCCTACAAACCCTGGCTTCGCTCGCCACCCTGCCGCTTACCCTCGCGATCGTTCTTGCCGTTGCGGCGTGAGGTCAGAGCAGGGCGAGATCATCGCGGTGGATCATCTCCTCCCGCCCCTCGAAGCCGAGGATGGCGGCGATCTCGCGCGAATGCCGGCCCATGATGCGGCGCGCATCCTCGGCGGCGTAGTTGGCTAAGCCCCGTGCGATCGGAGAACGATCCGGACCCGCGACGATGACGCAGTCCCCGCGCGTGAAGGCACCCTCCACCGCGCGCACCCCGGCAGGAAGCAGCGACCGCCCCGCGCGCAACGCACGCACGGCCCCCTCATCGACCACGATCGTGCCTTGGGGTGCGAGGCTGCCTGCAATCCAGGTCTTCCAGGCACTGCGCGGCGCGGCGGTGGCGCAGAACAGCGTCCGGCGAGCGCGACCCGCGATCACATCGGCAAGCGCGTGCGGAGCACGTCCGTTCGCGATCACCATCCTGCAGCCGGCACCGGTCGCGATGCGCGCCGCGGCGAGCTTGGTCACCATCCCGCCCGTGCTGACCCCCGGCATCGCATCGCCCGCCATCGCCTCGATCTCGGGCGTAATCGCGGCGACCTCGGGGATGTGCTTCGCGGATGGATCCTTGCGCGGATCGGCGGTGTAGAGCCCGTCGATGTCGGAGAGCAGCACGAGCAAATCAGCAGCGATCATTTCCGCCACGCGTGCGGCAAGACGGTCGTTATCGCCAAAGCGGATCTCGGCGGTCGCCACCGTGTCGTTCTCGTTGATCACCGGAACGGCGCCGTAGGCGAGGAGCGTATCCAGCGTTGAGCGCGCATTGAGGTAGCGGCGACGTTCCTCCGAATCGTCGAGGGTGAGCAGCACCTGCGCCGCGGGCAGACGATGGGGGGCGAGCGCCTCCTCCCAGGCGCGGGCGAGCGCGATCTGCCCCGCCGCCGCAGCGGCCTGCTTCTCTTCGAGCCGCATGCGCGCCTTCGGCGGCAGGCCCGGCAGCCGCATGCGTCCAAGCGCGATCGCACCCGAAGAAACGACCACCACCTCGACCGCGGCTCGGCGCAGTCCGGCGATGTCCTCGGCAAGCGCAGCGAGCCAGGCAGCACGCGGCGCAGCAATCGCCTCGTCAACCAGAAGCGCCGAGCCCACTTTCACCACCAGGCGCTTGGCCGAGAGCGGGGTCATGCCGCTTCCTCGCGCGCTTGCGAGATGACGGCGGCGAGAGCGCGCACGATCTCTCGCACCCCCTCGCCGGTGGCGGCCGAGCAGACGAACACCGGTTTGCCGGACGCCTTGGCCAGAGCCGCGCGACGAGATGCAAGGGTGCGGGGATCCACCGCATCCGCTTTGTTCAGCGCAACGAGCTCGGGCTTATCTGCCAGCCCCGCGCCGTAGGCGGCGAGTTCCTCCCGCACCGTGCGATAGGCCTTGGAGGGGCTTGGCAGAGTGCCGTCGACCAGATGGAGCAGAACGCGACAGCGCTCGATATGGCCGAGGAAACGGTCGCCAAGCCCCGCCCCCTCATGCGCGCCTTCAATGAGGCCCGGGATGTCGGCGAGCACGAACTCCGCTTCATCGACGCGCACCACGCCGAGGTTCGGATGCAGCGTGGTGAAGGGGTAGTCGGCGATCTTCGGCCTCGCGGCGGTCACGGCGGCGAGGAAGGTTGACTTGCCCGCGTTGGGCAGGCCGATGAGTCCGGCGTCTGCGATTAGCTTCAGGCGCAGCCACACCCAACGTTCCTCGCCCGGTTCGCCTGGGTCGGCGCGGCGCGGGGCGCGGTTGGTGGAGGACTTGTAGTGCGCGTTGCCGAAGCCGCCGCGCCCGCCGCGGGCAAGCACGACGCGGGCACCTGGCCGGTTGAGGTCGGCGAGCAGCGTGGCGCGGTCATCGGCCAGAATTTGGGTACCGACGGGAACCTTCAGCACAAGATCGTTGCCATTCCGCCCCGTCCTCTCCTTGCCCTTGCCGTCCTCGCCGCGTTCGGCGCGGAAGTGTTGGGCGTAGCGATAGTCGATCAGAGTGTTGAGGTTCGCCACCGCCTCGACGATGACGTCACCGCCCTTGCCACCGTCCCCGCCCCAGGGGCCGCCGAACTCAATGAACTTTTCGCGGCGGAAGGCAATGCAGCCGTTGCCGCCGTCTCCGCCCTTGACCCAAATTTTCGCCTGGTCGAGGAACTTCATCGCACCCGCCAGAGCAAAAGGGGGCCGCGCGAGCCCCCTTGGGACTGTCATCGAGGGTGGCGCGTTGGGCCCGTGCGCGTCACTCCGCTGCCGGAACGGCCGGCGGAAGGGGAACAACAGAGACGTGCACCCGGTTCTCCGCCTTGCGTTCGAATACCACACGCCCGTCGATGAGTGCGAACAGCGTGTGGTCGCGCCCCACGCCGACATTGCGGCCGGGCTTCATTTTGGTGCCCCGCTGGCGGACGAGAATGTTGCCAGCGCGCACAATTTCGCCACCAAAACGCTTCACGCCAAGCCGGCGCCCGATCGAATCGCGACCGTTGCGCGAGGAGCCGCCCGCCTTCTTGTGTGCCATGGTTCAGGTCCTCCGAGCCTTCAGGCGGTGATGTCGCCGATGCGCAAGATGGTGATGTGCTGGCGGTGGCCGCGCAGACGCCGGCTGTTCTTCCGCCGCCGCTTCTTGAAGACGAGGATCTTCTCGTCCTTGCGGTTCTCCAGCACCGTAGCGGACACGGCTGCCCCTGGCACGGTGGGCGCGCCGATCGTCACCCCCTGATCTGTGCCGACCATCAGCACCTCGGTGAACGTGACGGTCTGCCCTGGCTCGGCATCCAGGCGATCCATTTTGACCACGGCGCCCGGGCGAACGCGGAGCTGTTTGCCCGAGGCGCGGATGACGGCGTACATCGGTCTCATCCTTTGGAAAGGAGTCGCGGGGACATCAGCCGCGCAAAAAGCCAATCGTCGCGGAGGCTCTGGCCAGCGCGAGGGCTCCTTTAATGGCGAAAGCGCGCGTGCGGGTCAAGCGCGCGCCGCCGCCCTGGGCCGCGTCAGCTGGCGAGGCCAGAGAGGGCGAAGGACAAGGCCCAGGCGAGCGCTAGCAAAGGGATCAGCGAGGCGAGCGCCGCACCGAGCAGGACCCATGCCGCCGCCACCCCGGCGATGCGCAGAGCTGCCAGCACGATGGCTTCGATGAACGCTCCGAGGTCGAACCCCGACGCCATGGCGTCCTCCGCCGCGCTTTGCCCTCACCCGTTCAGGTGGTCTGCCCTCAGCCCCGCCCCTCGAAGAAGCTCGCCACCTTGGCGAAGAACCCCTCCGACTCCGGGCTCGAGCCCTTCTCGGCCTTCTCCGCCTCGCGTTCGAACTCGCGCAGGAGGTCTTGCTGGCGCTTGGTCAGGTTGACAGGAGTCTCCACCGCCACCTGGATGAACATGTCACCTCGCGCGGCGGAGCGGAGCACGCTCATGCCCTTGCCGCGCAGGCGGAACTGATCGCCTGTCTGGGTGCCGGCAGGGATAGTTACCTTGGCCCTTCCGCCATCGATGGTCGGCACCTCGATCGTGCCGCCCAAGGCAGCGGTGGTCATGCGCAGCGGCACGCGGCAGTAGATGTTCGCCCCTTCGCGCTGGAACAGCGGGTGGGGTTTGATGACGACGTCGACATAGAGGTCGCCCGCCGGCCCGCCGCGGAAGCCTGCCTCGCCTGCGCCAGCGATGCGCAGGCGCGTGCCGTCCTCGACCCCGGCCGGAATGTCGATCGACAAAGAGCGGTCGCGCTGCACCCGGCCCGTGCCACGGCAGACGCGACAGGGGTCGCGCACGGTCTTGCCCGCCCCCCCGCAGGTCGGGCAGGTGCGTTCGATGAGGAAAAATCCCTGCTGGGCGCGGATCTTACCCGTGCCTCCGCAGGTGGGGCAGATGACGGGCGGCTGCCCGCCCTCTGAGCCCGTGCCCTTGCAGGCCTCGCAGACAACGGAGGTGGGCACGCGCAGCGAGGCCTTCTTGCCGCTGAACGCCTCCTCGAGCGTGATCTCGACCTGGGCGCGCAGATCAGCCCCGCGCCCGGCCGCAGCACCGCCGCGCCGCGCCCCCCCGATGAACTCGCTGAACATCTCGTCGAAGATGTCGGCGAAGGAGCCTCCGCCAGCGAAGCCGCCGGCGAAACCGCCGCGCGGGCCCGCCCCGGCCGCGGGGTCGAAGGCGGCGTGGCCGTAGCGGTCATAAGCCGCGCGCTTCTCGGGGTCCTTGAGGACCTCGTAGGCCTCGTTCACCTCCTTGAACCTGGCCTCGGCCGACTTGTCACCCGGGTTGCGGTCCGGGTGGTACTGCATCGCGAGCTTGCGGTAGGCCCTCTTGATCTCCTCCGCGCTCGCGTCCTGTGCCACGCCGAGCACGGCATAGTAGTCGCGTTTCGCCATGGTCAGGCCGCGATCCTAACGGACGGCGCGCAGCCCGTTGGGTGGCGACGCGACGTCGCCACCCCGCACGCTGCAACGCGCCGATGCGTCACGCCGATTTCTTCTTTCTCTCGTCCACGTCCTCGAAGTCGGCGTCCACCACTTTTTCGCCAGAGGCCGAGGTGCCACCCGTCCCGCCAGCGCCGCTGTCGCCTCCCGGCGTACTCTGCGCCTGGCGGTACATCAGCTCGCCGAGCTTCATCGAGGCCTGGGCGAGGGCCTCCGTCTTCGCCTTGATGGCGGCGAGGTCGTCGCCCTCCTTCACCGCGCGCAGATCCGCAATCGCCCGCTCGACCGCCTCCTTCTCGGGCGCGGCGCCGAGTTTCTCGGCATTCTCCTTCAGCGTCTTCTCGGTCTGGTAGATCAGCGCATCGGCCTGGTTGCGCGCCTCAACGAGCTCGCGCTTGCGGCGGTCAGCCTCGGCGTTGGCTTCGGCCTCCTTGATCATGCGCTGGATCTCGGCCTCGGTAAGCCCACCCGAGGGCTGGATGCGGATCTGCTGCTCTTTGCCGGTGGCCTTGTCCTTCGCCGAGACGGAGACGATGCCGTTGGCGTCGATGTCGAAGGTGACCTCGATTTGCGGCACGCCACGCGGCGCGGGCGGGATGCCGACCAGGTCGAACTGGCCGAGCAGCTTGTTGTCGGCCGCCATCTCGCGCTCGCCCTGGTACACCTTGATCGTCACCGCTGTCTGGTTGTCGTCGGCGGTGGAGAAGATCTGGCTCTTGCGCGTGGGGATGGTGGTGTTGCGCTCGATCAGGCGGGTGAACACACCACCCAGGGTCTCGATGCCCAAGGAGAGGGGGGTGACGTCGAGCAGCAGGACGTCCTTCACCTCGCCCTTCAGCACCGCCCCCTGGATGGCGGCGCCGACGGCGACCACCTCATCGGGGTTGACGTTGCGCGCTGGGTCCTTGCCGAAGAAGCGCTTCACCGTCTCGATGATCTTCGGCATGCGCGTCATGCCGCCGACCAGGATCACCTCATCGACTTCGCCCGCGGTGATGCCGGCATCTTTCAGGGCCTGGCGGCAGGGCTCGAGGGTCTTCTCGATCAGATCGTCAACCAGGGCCTCGAGCTTGGCGCGCGTGAGCTTCATCACGAGGTGCTTGGGGCCCGTCGCGTCGGCGGTGATGAAGGGGAGGTTGATCTCCGTCTCCATCGCCGAGGAGAGCTCGATCTTCGCCTTCTCTGCGGCCTCCTTCAGCCGCTGGAGCGCGAGCTTGTCGTTGCGCAGATCAATGCCCTGGTCGCGCTTGAACTCATCGGCCAGCCAGTCGATGACTCGCTTGTCGAAGTCTTCGCCGCCCAGGAACGTGTCGCCGTTGGTGGCCTTCACCTCGAACACGCCGTCGCCAATCTCGAGGATGGAGATGTCGAAGGTGCCGCCACCCAAGTCGTAGACGGCGATGGTGCCGGACTTCTTCTTGTCGAGCCCGTAGGCGAGTGCGGCGGCGGTCGGCTCGTTGATGATGCGCAGCACCTCAAGCCCCGCAATCTTGCCGGCGTCTTTCGTCGCCTGGCGCTGACTGTCGTTGAAGTACGCCGGAACGGTAATGACCGCCTTGGTCACCGGCTCACCCAGGTAGGCTTCGGCGTCGGTCTTGAGTTTCTGCAACACCATCGCCGAAATTTCCTGCGGCGCATACTCCTTGCCGGTCGCCGGCGCGTAGACGCGCACATCGTTGCGCGAACCCTTCACGACCTTGAAGGGCACCATGTCGCGCTCGACGGATGTTTCGTCGAAACTGCGCCCGATAAAGCGCTTGATCGAATAGAATGTATTTTCCGGATTGATTGTCGCCTGGCGCTTCGCCGTCAGACCAACCAGGCGCTCGCCGTTTTTGGTGAACGCCACCACCGACGGCGTGGTGCGGTTGCCTTCGGCGTTCGGAATGACGACCGGATCGCCGCCCTCCATCACTGCGACGACCGAGTTGGTCGTGCCCAGGTCGATGCCTACAATCTTCGACATAGTCGTCTCACCTTCTTCCCGTGCAATGATGATTGTGAACTGTGCGGAAACGCAGCGGACTGCTGCGCCCGCTGCGCCTGTCACTGCTGTTAGTTTACCCGTTTCTTGCTAATGCGCTATATGTGCAGTGTTAGAGGTGTGTTAGATTTCTGCGCCGCTGACTTTTGGTACCAACGTCCTACTATGCCCGCTTGCATGTCATGATATATTAACCTTGACAAGCCAGACCTAGTACATGGCAGTCTGTTGCCTCGCCAGGAGCGTTCAATGTCGCGTTTCCCTTCCGCTCTCCTGCTGCTCATCACGCTGATGATCGCCGGAGCGCCGTTGCTGGTTGGTCCTGCCGCGTCTGTTCCGGTGGCGCAGGCGGCGGGGGAGTTTGTGGTGACGACGGCTGAGGATGCCGAGGGTACGACGTGCCCCGTTTCGACAAGCGGCAATCCCGCTGCTCCCGATCCAACGTGTTCGTTACGTCAGGCGATCAAGGCGGCGAATGCAGCCGGCGGCGGCATCATTAAGTTCAACATTCCGCCTTCCGGTCCCGCGTTTGAAACCAACGGCCTCTACCGGGCGATTCGCATTCGCGTGCGTGATGTCTACGGTCCATTGCCCGCGCTTGAAGGCAACATTACGATTGATGGAAAATCGCAGGAATTGAATTGGCCTGCTCAGGCCAATCTCATCGGTCCTGAGATTATAATCGATGGCTCGGAGCTGCTCGACCGCAGCGGTATTCGTCTGATCGGGACGGGGAATGTGGTGCGCGAGATTGCAGTGGTTAATTTCAAGTCCAGCAGCGCCACGCCGAGTTTTGGTCAGGGGGTCGGCATCGATGTGGTGAGCGGCAGCAACCATCGTATCGAGGGCAACTATGTCGGCATCGATCCGGTCTCGCCGACGCTGACGCTGAGCGGGAATGGCTTTGCCGGCATCTGGGTCGAGCAGAGCGCGAGCGATACCGTGATCGGCGGATTGCGCACCGACCTCTCAAAAGCGAATTTCATTAGCGGCAACAATCTGGACGGGATCGTCGTTCAGGGTCCACGCGCCAAAATCCAGGGCAACTTTATCGGCGTCGGGCGCCTGCTTACCGCCGAAACGTTTCAGTTGCGCAACCTCGGCGCCGGGATTGTTGTCCGATATGCGGACGGGACAATCATCGGCGCCACGCCGACCGAGCCGGACCCGGCATATGGCAATGTCATCGCCGGCAACAACAATTTCGGTATCGTCATCAATGGCGGAACGAATACACAGATTGCGGGGAATTACATCGGTCTCGGCTCAAATGCCTTGTCTGCATTGGTCGTCCCCATTCCAAATGCAGCCGGCGGCGTCGAGGTGCATTCGGAAGAGTTTCCGGTCAGCAATGTGAGTATTGGTCTGCCATCGCCGGACCTCTCGACGAACCGGCTGCGCAACTTTATTGCTGGCAATACCGGTCCGGGCATTACGCTGCGCGGCGATCGCCTGAGCGATATTCGCATTGTCAATAATTACGTCGGCTTGAACGATCTTGGCAATCCGATAAGCGGGTTGAACAACACCGGCGGCGGCATTGTCATCGAACGCGGAGCGCGTAACATCACCATTGGCGGCGCAACCCTCAGCGAGCGCAACGTCATCTCCGGCAATACCGGCGACGGCATTGTGGTGCGCGGGCGTAATCCGTTTCTGACGACGCAGGACAACACCATCATCGGCAACTATATCGGCACGAACGTCAGCGGATCGCTGATGGGACCCGGCTTTGCCAACCGCTCCGGCATCGTGATCGGCGACCATGCGCACACGACGGTCATCGGGCAGCCGGGGGCGCCGAACCGGATCGGGTTCAATAGTCTGTATGGCGTGGCGATCACCGGCACGAATATCCTGACTACCACGCTGACGGACAATGCGATCGTCTCGAATGGTCTCGATGGCGTCTATGCCGTTGGCGCGGTCAATCTCAGCATCACCGGCGCGACTACGCCAACGCTGATCGCCCGCAATGGTCGGAATGGCGTGTGGGTCGATGGCGGGCAGGTGATCACCATCCAGAATGCGACGCTGTTCGACAATGGCGACGATGGCGTGCGTCTGGCGAATGTGGCGCAGACGACGCTGAGCGCTGTCGTTGCCGCGCAGAACGACGATGGCATCGACATTGCCGGCGCAGTGGAGACGCTGATCGACACTAGCCAGGCGAGTAATAACCGCGAAAACGGGGTGCGCTTCACCAACGGCGTCACCACGACTCTTACCGGTCTGACCTTCCAGCAGAACCAGCAGAACGGTCTTGCGCTTACCGGCGTGCTCACTGCAACGCAGATCGTGTCGAGCCAGGCGATCAGTAATACACTCAACGGCTTCCTGGTCAATGGCGCTACGGACGGCATGACGATAGCGGGCAATACAATCCTCGGCAGCGGCGCAGCGGGCATGGCGCTGACGCTGACGCCGGGACCTGCGCCGGTGCGTGATGTGATCGTGTCCGGCAATATGCTCGACCGCAATGCGTTCAGTTCGCCTGCGTTCGGCATCCAGATCAGCGGCGGCACGGAGGTGGTGACGGTCACCGGCAACATGGTTGACGGGACGCGCAACGGCGGGGGTGTGCTGCTGCCGGCGGCGAACCAGATGACGCTCAGCGGCAACGTGGTGCGCTACAACAACGGTCCGGGGTTCCGGGTCGAAAATGGCAGTGATCGGGTGGTCATTGAAGGAAATGAGATCATATCAAACACTATCGGTGTCGAGGTGCGCAGTGCGACGACGATCAGCACTGCGGTTCGCTTCAATAGCATTACTCTGAGCGGTGCGACCGGATGGGGCGGAACCGGTTCCGGCGTTGGCGTGGCGGTCAACGATGCGCAACGCACGCTCGTCGAGCAGAACTCGATTGCCAATAACCTGGGCGCCGGCGTTCACGTGAGCGGCGCTGCGTTGCAGACGCAGGTGCTGGACAATTTCATTGTCAACAACGCGCTCGGCGTGCTGGTGGGCGCGCCGGGCGGCGGTCCGCTTGCGCCGC
This sequence comes from uncultured Elioraea sp., assembly GCA_937928775.1. Classification (GTDB taxonomy): domain Bacteria; phylum Pseudomonadota; class Alphaproteobacteria; order Acetobacterales; family Acetobacteraceae; genus Elioraea. Next base: position 54,491 of record CALFVI010000026.1, read on the forward strand.
CGTACCCGCAGCAGACGCGGATTACCGGCAACAGCATCAGCGGCAATGGCATTCCGCCCGGCGGTCCGTTCCCGGTCGATGAGACGTTGCTTGGGCGCGGTATTGTGCTCAATCCCGAAACGCCGACCGGCGGCGTCGCCGGCAACCCGAACAACGATATCGACCCGCCGCTCCAGTCGTCGCTGCGTATGAGCGCCGCCGGGGTGCTGACCGGTCAGGTGGACACGACAAACGCGCCCGGCGGGTGCCCGACGATCGGCGGTGCGCGCTGTCTCGTGCAGGTCTTCCGCCCCGATCAGACGATGCTCGATGGGCAGGGGCAGGAGGCTGTGGGTGAGACGATCGTGGACGCTACGGGCGCATTCACTGTGACCATCGGCAGTATTCCGCGCCAGGCGACGCTGACGGCGACCGATCCGCTGAGCAATACGTCGCGCTTCGCAATCTTTACGCCGCGCCCGGCGCTCAGCATCGGCGCGCCGCAGGCGCAGGCGGCGGACCCCGGGCAGATCATTACGTACACCCATACGCTGACCAATGAGGGGAATATCGAACTGCAAGATGTGCGCATTCTGGTGACGACCTCGCGCGGGTGGGAGAACCTGTCGCCGCCGATTGCCATTCAGCCGTCCGGTTCGTTCGCGCTGGCGCCGGGTGAGTCGCGCCAGGTGACGGTGTCGGTGCGTGTGCCGACCGGCGGCATCCCGCAGGCGGCGCCGGGAACGGATCTGATGACAGTGCGCGCCGATGGAACGACCGTCAGTGGCGGCAATACCTACGCCGCCACGGCGTCGCTGGTGAACACCACGACGGTCAATGCCCGCATCTATCTGGAACTGACGCCGACGTCCACCGAAGGGCGCGGCAATCCGGGGGTGGCGGTTCCCTATGCTTTCCAGGTGCGCAACACCGGCAACATTTCGGCGACGGCCAGCATCACGGCGACGTTCGACGATCCGGTGTTTGCCGTGAACTGGCAGCGCGCGCTTTCGACGACGAGCCTGATGATCCCGCCGGGTGAGACGCGCGCCTTCCAGTTGACGGTGACCGTGCCGCCGGAGAGCGCCAACCCGATTTCCGGCACGTATGCCGATGTGACGGTGAACCTGACGCCGACCAGCCCGGTGGATCCGGCGCAAGCCCGAACTGCGAAGGCGCGCACCATCGTCGGTCAGTTGTCGCGGGCGCAGGTGACGCCGGCGAGCGCCGAGAAAGAAGGCGCGCCGGGTGAAACGGTCATCTTCCTGCACGAGATCACCAACCTCGGCAATGGCACAGATACGTTCCAGATCCGTGGCGTGTCGGCGCTGGGCAGCCAGGTGCGCTTCACCTCGCTCACGAGTGGCGTGTCGATCAATAGCGAGGGGCGGTTTACCCTCAACCAGAGCGCTACGGCGATCATCCGGGCGGAAGTGACCGTCAATCCACAGCTCGCCAACGGCAATGTCGAGAATGTCTTCATCGAACTCCGAGACCTGAACGATAATGTCATCGGCGGCGCATTCGCGCAAGATCGCGTGCGGGTGGTCAGCGCCATTCGCACCGTCTACCTGCCGCTCGTCGTCCGGTAGGGTCGTTCTTACGATGCGAATCACATCGCGACCGTCGTGCGCCCGGCGCTGGCTGAGCTTGTCGAAGCCAGCGCCGGACGTCGGGGTCAGGCGCGGTGAGCAATCTGTAGAAACTGAGGTGCCCCTTGGTGCGCGCATATCGTCTTCTCTTCGTTCTTGCGCTGCTGGCGTTCTCCGTCGTTGCGCCGGCGCCGTCGGCGCTGGCGGCGACCTTCACTGTCAACAGCACCGCTGATGATCCCGATGCCAGTCCTGGCAATGGCGTCTGTCAGACGTCCGGCGGCGTGTGTACGCTGCGCGCGGCGATCCAGGAGGCCAACGCGCTGGCGGGACCTCATACGATTCAGTTCAATATTCCCACGACGTCGCCGGGCTACGATGCCGCCGGATACTGGCGCATCCGACCGGCGAGCGCGCTGCCGGCGATCACCGCCGGGAATGTGACGATCGATGGCAGAACGCAACCGACGGGAAATCCATCCTGGACGCATCCGCGCATCGTGATCGACGGCTCGCTGATCACCGGCGGCGCGAATGGACTGACGATCACCTCGGCAGGGAACACCATCCGTCGTTTGACAATCCAGAACTTTGCGGTCTCTGATATTCTGTCGGAAGCGACCGGCAATGGCATTTTGATCCGTGATTCGGGCGCGACGAACAACCGCATTCACGGGTGCTACCTGGGCACGACGCCGGATGGCGGCAGCGCGGCACGGAACCACGTGGCCGGCGTTCAGGTCCGCAATGCAGGGAACAATATCATCGGCAACTCGACAGCCGGCGCGGGTCCCGACATCGATACGGCAGGCGATAATGCTCTCGGCAACCTGATCTCCGGCAACGGTCGAACGGTCGGCACGGCTGCGAATGTCTATCTGACCGCGTCGCCGGCCTACGACAACGGGCGCGGCAATGTGATCCGCGGCAACCTGATCGGCACGAACCTGGCAGGCAACGCGAAGATTGGGAGCGATCCAGGCAATCAGCGGTATGGCATCCTGCTCTATCAGTATCTGGACGATACCATTATTGACGCCAATGTTATTTCGGGGCACGATGCCGGGTCCAACCCCTACGGCATCTACATGTACGGTCTCAATGTCGATGGTCTGGACAGCCCGCGCGGTACGGTCATCAGCGGGAACGTGATCGGCACGACGAAAGGCGGAACCTCGACGACCCGCGTGCCCAACGGCGTCGGCATCTACATTGCGGGCGCGCATAACACGCTGATCGGCGGCGCGACCCCGGCGGCGCGGAATATCATTGCGGGCAATGGGGTGACGTCGCCGAATGGTCATGGGATTCAGTTGCGTTCGCGCGCGGTGTTCAACACAACTATTCAGGGGAACTCTATCGGTCTGAATGCGAATGGCGCTTCGTTCGGGCGCAGTGGAACCGACTCGCTGGGCAATCTGGGGCATGGCATTCTGGTTGAGACCAATGCGCGCCAGACGACGATCCGCGACAATCTGATCTCGAACAATTTCGGGAACGGCATCCGTCTGTCGAGTGACGGCTCAGTCGTCGTCGGCAATCGCATCGGCGTCAACACTGCGTCGCCGCCGGTTTCGGACGATACTTTCGCCAACGGGCAGGCGAGCATCTGGATCAGCCGCGGCACGACATCCAGTACATCGCCGGGGAACCGGATCGGCGGCACGAATCCGGGTGATGCCAATATCATCGCCTACGGGCTGGGATCGACGCCGGTTGCGGTGCAGATCCGCTCTGATGGAACGCCGAATACCTCGAATAATGAGGTCATCGGCAACTACATTGGCGTGGCGTCAACCGGTCAACCATTGCGCGCCAGTCCGTCGACGAGTTCGATCGGCGTTTATATCACCGGCGCCAGCTCGCTGCGCGCCGATAATAACCGCATCACCGGCAATACAATCGGTGGATTGGGCACAGGCATCCAGATCGAATCGTCGTTCACAACCGGCAATGAGGTCAGCGCCAACACGATCGGTCTTGCCGGCGCTGGCAACCGGTATGGCGTCTGGCTGCTTCAGACGAGCGGCAATACGATTGGCGGCAGCGGCGGCGTTGGCGTCAACAACACGCGCAATGTGCTGACCAATAATTCGCTGCACGGCATCCTGGTGGGCGCGAACTCAAGTGGTAATACGCTTTTGCGCAATCTGGCGCGCAATAATGGCGGCACGTCCGGCGGGCATGGGGTGATGGTCGACTCGACCGTCAGCCAGGTGCGCATCTCCGGGACGGAGACGAGCGAAAACAGCGGGAAGGGGATCAACCGCGCCGGCAGCCCGCCGACGCCGCCGACAATCAGCGGCATCACCGGCGGCAGTCCGCCAACGCTTCAGGTGCAGGTTCCGGCGAGCGCCAACTGTGGCGCGGGCGGGTGCCGCGTCGAGGTGTTTACCAGCCCCACACGCGACGACGCCGAGGGTCCGCGCTATCTGGCGTTCCTCGACGGCGCCTCCGCCGGCGCGACGGTCAATGTCCCTGTGCCTGACTGTGACCGCTTCTTTTCGGCGACGGTGACTGATCAGACCGGCAATACCTCGGAATTCAACGCCACAATGTTCGAGGCGCCGTTTAGTTGTCAGACGGACTTCACTCTCGCGCAGACCGGACGCAACCCGCCAGGAACCGGACCGGTCAATCCGGGCACGAATGTTATCTACACCTACACGGTGACGAATACCGGCGCTTCGCCGATTGTGGTGAATCTCTCGCGCAGCGACCCGACCGGTTGGGCGTCGGCGCCGTCGCCGGCAACGCTCAACCTGAATGCCGGAGCGTCGGGTACATTCACGATTTCCGTTGCGGTTCCATCGAATGCACTGGCGGGGAACTATACCTTCAGCGTGACGGCGCAGGTTGGCGCGACGCAGCGCACTGTCAACACCACCACAACGGTGGCGCAGGTGTATGGCGTGGCGATTGCGCCGACCAGCCAGACCGCTACGTTCGCCCGTCCGCAGATCATCACGTTTACCCACACAATCACCAATACCGGCAATGGAACCGACACGATTGCAGTCGCAGCCGCAGTGTCGCCGAACGATGGCGCGACGGCCAGTGTGATCGGCGGCGACTGTGTCAGCCTGGCGGCATTTTCGTCGTGTACGCGGCAGATACAGTTGAATATTCCCGTCGGTCCGGGGTCGTCGCTCTACACGGTGACGGTCACTGCGAGTTCGGTCGGCAATCCCGCAGTGCAGGCAACGGCGATCGATACGGCGTCGGCAGGCGCTGCGCCGCAGATCGCGCCCGCTTCGCAACTGAAGGAAGGGTTGCCCGGCGAGACGGTGACGTTCACGCATACGGTGACGAACATCGGTCAGAGTGCAGGAACCTTCACGCCGTCGCTCACCCTTTCTCAGGGCAGCCCGTGGAGCGGCGCATTGACCGATCCGTCGTCTTTCACCCTGAACGCCAGCGAGTCGCGGGTGGTGACGCTGACGGTCACGGTTCCGAATGCGCCGATCCCCGATGCGGGCACGCTGGTCACGGCGACGCTGACGGTCCAGGCGACCGGCGGGGCATCGGCGAGCGCCGCAAGCATCACGCGCGTCGGGCTGGTTCCAGGCTTCACGTTGAGCGCAGCGACCGCGCCAACGCTCAATCTGCCGCCGGGAGCAACGGCGATTTTCACGCATACGCTGACCAACACCGGCAATGGGCTGGATACCTTTGTGGTCACAGCAACATTGAGCAGCGGTCTGGAGAACCTGGTAGTGACGCCGTCTGGTTCATTCTCGCTGGGGCGTGGCGCATCGCAACAGGTGGTGGTGCAGGCGCGGGTGCGCGATGGACAGGCGGCTGGAACCGAACAGATCCAGGTGACCGGCGCGCGCGTCGGCGGCGTTGTGCCGTCGCAAACGCAGACCGATACGGTGAATGTACTGGCGGCGCCGGGGGTGCGTCTCTCCCCAGGGCAGACCCAGAGCGTCACGCCGCCGGGAAGTGTGACCTTCACCCATGTGCTGACGAACGTTGGCAACGTGGCGGGCGACTTCAGCGTCACTGCCAGCGGTCTGCCGACCGGCTGGAGCGTCGCCGGTCCGACGAACCTGATTCCGGCGGGTTGTCTGACGGGGCTGGCGGCCGGCGCGACGTGTCGCTTCGACCTGACGGTAACCACGCCGTCGCAGTTGCCGCAGGTTCCTGCGGGCGCGTATCCGTTTCAGGTGCAGGCAAGCACCACCGACGCCTCGGATGCGGTGATTGATACGGTCAGCGTTCTGTCCGTGCCGCAGTTCCTGTTCACGGCGAACGAGAGCGGCAACGGCGCGCCCGATACGGTGATCACTTTCACGCATCGCCTGACGAATACCGGCAACGTGACCGACACCTACACCTTCAGCGTAGCGGTGAGCGGCGGCGGGTTCAGCGCCGATCCGCCGGCGACGGTTGCCGCCGTGCCGCCGGGCGCCGAGCGGCTTGTGCTGTTTGCAGTGCGCCTGCCAGCCGCAGCGCCCGCCGGAACGACCGGCGTCATCACGCTGACCGCAACCTCGGCGCAGGGTGCGCCATCGCAGAGCGTCAGCGATACCGTAACCGTTAATGAAGCGGACAACGCGCGCCTCGAAGCGGTCGGCCCGGCGCAGCAGACCGTCTTTACAAGCGGCGCTCCGGCGGTTGCGATCTACACGCTCAACCTGTTCAACACCGGCAATACGACGATCAGTTACACACTGCGCCTGAACCCGGCGAGCCTGGCGGGTGGATGGACCGCCAGCGTCACGCCGACGCTCACCGTGGCGCTGCCGCCGAGCGCAACGGCGCCGACGCCGTTGACGGTGCAGGTCAGCGTCCCCGCCGATGCTGTGGGAACACAGGCAGTGACAGTCGAGGCGCTGCGTGGCGATGGCGCCGGTCCGGTGCTGGCGGCGGCGCCATTGACCACCACTGCGCAACTGATAGCAACGGGCGATCTGCTGACGCCGGTCGAGAACCGGGGTTTTGGTCTTCCGGGAGAAACGGTGGTGTACACCCATACGCTGCGCAACGTGCGCCCTGTGGCGGACACCTTCGTCTTCAGCGCGCTGACCCCGCTGGGATACGAAGTGACTTTGCCGCCGGCGACGTTCCTGCAACCCGGCGAAGAGCGCGAGGTGAGCGTCAGCATCCGCGTTCCGGGCGGAGTCTTCTCCAACACCGTCGATGCCATGCGCCTGAGCGTGCAGTCGGTCTCCGACCCGAATGTGGCAGCGGATGCGCGCGAGTATACGACTATTCGCCAGGTCGTGAGCGCGGTGATGTCGCCAGAGTACATCCGCGTCGTGCGTGCGGGGGAACAGGTGCAGGTAACGCATCAGTTGCTCAACACCGGCAATGCGACCGATACGTTCGTGTTGACCTCTGTGCAAACGTTGAACTGGGATGTCGTCCTGCAACCATCGCAGCGCACGCTGGGACCAAACCAGCAGGCGCCGTTCATCACGCTCGACGTGAGCGTGCCGGCGAGCGCGCCGCCGGGATCGGTCAACCGCATCCGGGTGCGGGCGCAATCGCAGAGCGATCCAACGAAGGTCTTCGAGGTGGAGAACCTGTTCGTCATTCCAGTGGCGCTGCCGCAGGTGACGTATGAGGTTTATCTGCCGCTGGTGCAGCGATGAAAATCCTGGTGATCCACGGACCGAACCTGAACATGCTCGGTCGGCGCGAGCCGGAGGTGTACGGCAGCGTCACGCTCGACGAGATCAACGCCGCCTTGCAGGAGCGCGCGGCAGTATCTGGAGTCACGCTGCTCACCATGCAGTCGAACCACGAAGGGGCGCTGATTGATTTCCTCCAGGCGGAAGGATGGGATGCCGACGGGATTATCATCAACCCCGGCGCGCTGACCCACTACGGGCTGGCGCTGCGCGATGCATTGGCGATGCTCAAAGCGCCGATCATCGAAGTGCACCTGTCGAATGTCTACCGGCGCGAACCGTTCCGCCACACCTCGGTCGTCGCGCCGGTCGCCACCGGGCAGATCGCCGGCCTGGGGTGGCGCGGGTATCTGTTCGCGCTTGAGTGGTTGTCGGGGGTTAGGGGTTAGAGCCTGTTATGCACTTCAGAGATACACGTGGTATGATTTCAGTATGACACGTCAACCCTATCCCAGCGATGTGAGCGACGAGGAGCGGGCCTTCGTCGCTTCGACCGGCTCAGGCGCCGCGCTCCCTCCCTGACCTTCATGACCGAAGACGCCCCGCAGCGC
>CALFVI010000027.1 GCA_937928775.1 uncultured Elioraea sp.
TTCCGGCGCGCTTTTGCCGTGGCTCGCAGCGGCGGCGCTGGTCGCGTGCGCCGCCGGCCTCGTCTGGGGCCTCGTCTTCGCGCCGCGCGACTGGCAGCAGGGCGATACGGTGCGCATCATGTACGTGCATGTGCCGGCGGCCTGGTGGGCGTTGGGGGGTTATTTGGGCCTTGCCGTCGCTTCCTTCGTCTCTCTGGTTTGGCGCCATCCGCTGGCAGACGTGGCGGCGGTGGCGATCGCCCCCGTGGGTGCTGTGTTCACCGCGATCTGCCTCGTCACCGGCAGCCTCTGGGGCAAGCCGATGTGGGGGACGTGGTGGGTGTGGGATGCTCGGCTGACCTCCGTGCTCGTCCTGTTCTTTCTCTATCTCGGCCACATCGCTCTGACCAACGCCTTCGACGAGCCCGAGCGGGCGGCGCGGCCGGCCGCCATTCTTGCGCTGATCGGGGCGGTGAATCTGCCCATCATCAAGTTCTCGGTGGATTGGTGGAACACGCTGCACCAGCCCGCATCCGTCACCCGCTTCGACGCGCCGGCGGTGCATGTCGACATCCTCTGGCCGCTGCTGATCTCGGGCCTCGGCTTCGGGCTCGCCTTCGCCGCGATCGTGCTGCTGCGCATGCGGACAGGGCTGATCGAACGCCGTGTGCGCGCCATTCTCACCGCGCGCGGGCTTGAGGGGGTGGGCGTGTCGCGCCCGGTTCCGGTGGCATGAGCGAGTTCCTGGCCATGGGCGGCTATGCGGCCTTCGTCTGGCCCTCCTACGCGATCGGGGTCGGCGGCATCGCCCTGCTCGCCCTGGTCTCGTTTAGGCAGTGGCGGGCGGCGAAGGCAGAGCTCGCGCGGCTCGAGGCGGCGGGGCTGAGCCGGCGCGCGCGGTCGGAGGAAAGGCGATGACCCGAAGGAAGCGACGCCGTCTTGCCATTGTCCTGCTCGCGGGCCTGGGCCTCGGCACGGCGACCGCGCTCATCCTCACCGCCTTCGAGGACAATCTCGTCTTCTTCTTCTCGCCCTCCGACCTTGCAGCGAAGCCGATTCCGCCCGATCGGCCGTTCCGCATCGGCGGGCTGGTCGAGGCAGGATCGGTCGAGCGCAGAACCAACGCCGCCGGCAAGCTGGAGACGGCGTTCCGGGTATCGGATGGCGCGCACGCCATCCGCGTCACCTACACGGGCATCCTGCCCGACCTGTTCCGCGAGGGGCAGGGCGTGGTGGCGGAAGGTCGGCTGAAGCCAGACGGCACCTTCGTCGCCACCTCCGTGCTCGCCCGCCACGACGAGACGTACATGCCGCCCGAGGTGGCGGACGCGCTGAAGCGTGCTGGCCACTGGCAACCAGGCGCGCCGCCGCCGCCGGCGCGGCTTTGGAACAGGAAGGAGGTCGACCGTTCCGCCGCCGCCCTGGGCCCGCTGACAAACTGATCGGAGGGAGCGCGATGAACGGGCAGCCAGGGCCGCGACGCGGCGCGATGGCTCACAGGCAGACCGGATCGAGGGGCCACGCATGATCCCGGAACTCGGCCACTACGCGCTTGTGCTCGCGCTGATGCTCGCCTCTGTGCAGGCGGCGGTCACGTTCCTCGGCGCCAGGGTCGGCGAGGCGCGGGGCGCGATGCTGATGGCGGCCGGCCTCTCCACCGCCATCGGCCAGGCAGGTTTCGTCGGCCTCTCCTTCTTCTGCCTGATGTGGTCCTACGCAGTAAGCGACTTCTCGGTGGCCAACGTGGTGCAGAACAGCCACAGCCTGAAGCCGCTGCTCTACAAGCTCACCGGCACCTGGGGCAACCACGAGGGGTCGATGGTGCTGTGGGTGTTCATCCTCGCCCTGTGCGGCGCTCTCGTTGCCCTGTTCGGTAACAACCTTCCGGCAACCCTTCGCGCGCGCGTGCTCGGCGTGCTTGCCCTCGTTTCGGTGGGCTTCCTGCTCTTCATCCTGTTCACCTCGAACCCCTTCGAGCGGGTCTGGCCGATCCCCGAGGACGGGCGCGATCTCAATCCTCTGCTGCAGGACCCGGGCCTCGCCTTCCACCCGCCCTTCCTTTATCTCGGCTATGTCGGCACCGCCGTCTCCTTCGCCTTCGCCTGTGCTGCCCTGCTCGAGGGCCGGGTCGATGCCGCCTGGGGGCGCTGGGTGAGGCCCTGGACGCTGTTCGCCTGGTGTGCGCTCACCGTCGGCATTGGGCTCGGCTCCTGGTGGGCCTATTACGAGCTCGGCTGGGGTGGGTTCTGGTTCTGGGACCCGGTGGAGAACGCCTCGCTGATGCCGTGGTTGCTCGCCACGGCACTCCTTCATTCCGCCATCGTGGTGGAGAAGCGCGAGGCGCTGAAGGTGTGGACCATCCTGCTCGCCATCCTCACCTTCTCCCTTTCCCTTCTGGGAACATTCCTGGTGCGGTCTGGGATCCTCAACTCGGTGCACGCTTTCGCCAACGACCCCGACCGCGGCGTGTTTATCCTCGCGCTCCTGTTCCTCACCGTCGGTGCCTCGCTCGCCCTCTACGCCTGGCGTGCGCCTGCACTCGCGCCCCAGGGCGTATTCGCGCCGATCTCGCGCGAAGGAGGCCTGATCCTGAACAACCTCCTGCTCGCCACCCTCTGTGCGGTGGTGTTCGTCGGCACGCTCTACCCATTGTTCGCCGACCTAGCGTGGGGCGCGAAGATCACCGTCGGGCCGCCGTTCTTCAACGCTGCCACCTTCCCCCTTTTCTTCGCCCTTCTCTTCGCCATGGGGGTGGGGCCGCTTCTGCCCTGGAAGCGGGGAGACCTTTGGGCGGCGCTCTCGCGGCTGAAGCTCGCCTTCGGCGTGGTCGCCGCGTTCGCGGTCGTCTACGTCGCCGCGATCGATCGCACAGTCCTGCCCCTCCTCGGCTTCGCGCTTGCGCTTTGGCTTGTGCTCGCCGCCGCCACCGACTTCGCCGACCGCATCCAACTTGGTTCCGTCCCGCTCGCCCTTTCCTGGCGGCGCGCGCGCGGCCTGCCGCGCGGCATCGTCGGCGGCATCATCGCCCATGCCGCGGTCGGCATCACGGTGGCCGGAATCGCGGGCAAGGGCATCGCGCCCGAACGCATCACCCTCCTGCAGCCGGGCGAGACGACGACGATTGCGGGCTACGTCATCCGCTTCGAGGGGACGCATCCTGTTTCCGGGCCGAACTGGCGAGGCACCGAGGGCCGCCTGGTGGTGCTGCGCAACGACCGCGAAGTCGCCGTGCTCACCCCGCAGCGCCGGCATTATCCGGTCGCCAACATGGGCACGACCGAGGCCGCCATCCGCACCTCCGGCTTCGCCGACCTCTATGCGGTGATCGGCGAGACGGCGGAGAATGGCGCCACCGTGGTGCGGCTTCATTTCAACCCGCTTGCCCCCTGGATCTGGGCCGGAACGATCCTGATGGCCGTGGGCGGCGTGGTGAGCCTCACCGATCGGCGGTTGCGCGTCGGGGTCCCCGCGCGTCGTCGTACTTCCGCCCCGGCGGCGGTGGCCGCGGAATGAGACGCCGATGACCTCGCGCCGGCTTCTCTTCCTTCTGCCGCTTTTGCTGCTCGCCGCCGCAGGCGCCGGCTTCTGGGCGATGCTGGCCGGGATGCAGCGCGGCAGTTTTGATCCGCGCGGCGTGCCCTCGGCGCTCATCGGTCGCCCCGCGCCGACGTTCACGCTCCCCGCGCTCGAGGGCTCAGGCAAACCCGGCTTCTCGTCCGAGGATCTCCGCGCCGCCGCGCGCGAAGGCCCCGTGCTAGTGAACTTCTTCGCCTCCTGGTGCATCCCCTGCCTCGTCGAGCACCCGCACCTCATGCGGCTTGCCGCCGAGGGCGTGCCCGTGTTCGGCATCAACTACCGTGCGGGTGGGCGCGACGACCCGGGCGCGGTCGAGTGGTTGCGCCGCCACGGCGACCCGTATCGCCGCATCGGGGTCGATCACGGCGGGCGGGTCGCCATCGACTTCGGCACCTATGGCGTGCCCGAAACCTATCTGATCGACCGTGAGGGCATCATCCGTTGGCGCATGGCGGGCCCGATCACTGACCAAGTGCTGGCGAACGACCTCCGCCCTCTGCTCAGGCGGTATCGATGATCAGCTCTGCACGATCGCAGCCCGCCGACCGGCCCGACCAGCGGCCCGACCATCGGGAGGGCCGCCCTGATGGGGTGCGCGAGGGGCCCGATCGGCCCCTCGCAGCCTTGGGAAGATCACCTCGACGCGGGGGACACGCGTGTCCCCCGCACCC
>CALFVI010000028.1 GCA_937928775.1 uncultured Elioraea sp.
GCGGCGTGCCGGCGGGAACGAATACCCGCGGCCGCGGCGGGCGGGGGGCGGCGGCGGCCAGGGCGGCGTCGGGGGAGAGGGAGACGCCCGTCGCCGCCTCTTCGCCCGCGCGATAGGCCCCGCCGCGCCCGAGCTCGTCCGACACCGCGGCCGAGAAAATCGTGAACGCCACCCCGCGGTGGTAGCGGAAGCCGCGGAACTCGAGCGGGTCGGCTGTCAGACGGAGCGAAGGGTCGCGCGCGCGCACCGCGGCGACGGTGGCGGCGAGACGGTCGGCCAGGGCGCGGGCCGCCGGCGGCAGGGTTGCGGCGGCAAGCGCCTCGAGCGCGCCCTGGGCCGGGCCCGCGGCGTGCAGGAGCTCATCGAGCGTATCGGCGACCGGCCCGGCGAGTGCCGCGACCTCGGCCGCGTCTTTGCGGTCGATCGCGCGCCTCAGCGCCTCCTCCCGCTGAGGTGCGAACCCGAACGGAGCGAGCAGCTCATCGACCAGGGTGGGAAGGGTGAGATCGAAGCTCACCGCCGGCACGCCTAAGGCGGCGAGCGCCTCGGCCGCGACCGCGATCACTTCGGCGTCTGCCTCCGCACAGTCGCAGCCGATCAGCTCGATGCCGGCCTGCGACATCTGCCGGGCGCCGCGGAGGTCGGTTCCGCGCACGCGCAGCACCTGGCCCGAATAGCAGAGCCGCAACGGGCGCGGGGCGCGGGCGAGGCGGACTGCGGCAATCCGCGCCACCTGCGGCGTGATGTCGGCCCGCAGCGCCAGCATGCGGTGACTCAACGGGTCCATCAGCCGGAACGCCACGTCCGCAGTGGAGGCGCCGGCCCCACCCAGCAGGCTCTCCTCGAACTCGAGCAAGGGCGGCTTCACCCGCTGATAGCCGTGGGCGGCGAACACTTCGCCCATCGCCTCGATGGCGGCGGCCTCGATCTCAGCTTCGGGGGGAAGAAGGTCGCGCAGGCCGGGAGGAAGAAGGGCGAGGGAGCGGTCGGTCATGGTTGGGCGCGCGGATGTAGCAGGGAAGGGGGCGCGCGCGGAGAGGGGCGGACGAGAAGGTCGTCGGGGCGTTCCGACACCCCGCCACGCCGGCGCTTCGCCCGACCATGCCGCAGCGGACTTCCGCGCGCGGCTTGACATTAGGCGGGGGCGGACGCATCTCGCAATCAGGACCGCTGAGGTCCGGATTACCTCTCGCCCGGCGGCTTGCCGCGACTTGGTCTGGCGAGGAGAGGCGTCTGGCGAGCAGCTGCATCTGGCAAGCAGCGGCCTGGAGAGTGGTGAGGTGCCGTGCTTCGGCTGTCGAAACTGAGCGATTACGCGGTGGTCTTGCTCAGCGAGCTTGGCGCAGCGCCGGAGGGGGCGGTGCGCAACGCCTCGGCGCTCGCTTTGGCCACCGGGATCGCCGAACCAACCGTGGCGAAGGTGCTGAAGCTGCTTGCGGCAAGCGGGCTCGTGGTCAGCCAGCGCGGGCCGCACGGCGGGTATCGCCTCGCCCGTGCGCTGACCGAAACCGCGATCAGCGACGTGATCGACGCCGTTGAAGGGCCGATCGCGCTGACCGCCTGTGTAGAGCACGCAGGCGGCTGCGAGCACGAGTGCACCTGCCGCGTGCGCGGCCGCTGGGACCCGGTGAACATGGCGATCCGGCGCGCGCTGTCCGAGATCACGTTGGCCGACATGGCCTGCCCGGCCTGGGCTCCGTCGCCGCCCACCGTGGTGGCGACGGCGGGCTGATCGGGTGAGGGAATAGGAAGGAACGGGATCGGAACAAAACATGCCAGCAGCGACCAACACGCTCGAGACTGTCCGCAGCGTAACCGAAGGCGGCTACCGGTGGGGCTTCGAGACCGCGATCGAGCAGGAGCTGATCCCGAAGGGCCTCGATGAGGCTGTCATCCGCCTGATCAGCGCCAAAAAGGAGGAGCCTGCATGGCTGCTCGAGTGGCGTCTGAAAGCCTTCCGCGCCTGGCAGTCGATGGAGGAGCCGCGTTGGGCGGCCGTTCGCTACCCGCCGATCGACTACCAGAACCTGCACTACTATGCCGCACCCAAGCAGAAGACGCGGCCGAAATCGCTCGACGAGGTCGATCCCGAACTCCTGCGCACCTATGAAAAGCTCGGCATTCCGCTGCGCGAGCAGGAGCAGCTGGCAGGGGTGGCGGTGGACGCGGTGTTCGACAGCGTGAGCGTCGCCACCACCTTCAAGGAGAAGCTCGCCGAAGCCGGGGTGATCTTCTGCTCCTTCTCCGAGGCGGTGCGCGAGCACCCTGATCTTGTCCGCCGCTGGCTTGGCACCGTGGTGCCGCCTTCCGACAACTACTTCGCGGCTTTGAACTCGGCCGTGTTCTCGGACGGCTCCTTCGTCTTCGTGCCGAAGGGCGTGCGCTGTCCGATGGAACTCTCCACCTACTTCCGCATCAACGCGCGCAACACCGGCCAGTTCGAACGCACGCTGATTGTCGCTGAGGAGGGCTCTTACGTCTCCTACCTCGAGGGCTGCACAGCACCGCAGCGCGACGAAAACCAGCTGCACGCGGCGGTGGTCGAACTCGTCGCGCTCGATGAGGCGACCATCAAGTACTCAACGGTGCAGAACTGGTACCCAGGCGATGCCAAGGGCCGAGGCGGCATCTACAATTTCGTCACCAAGCGCGGTGCCTGCCGTGGCGCGAAGAGCAAGATCTCCTGGACCCAGGTCGAGACCGGCTCGGCGATCACTTGGAAATATCCCTCTTGCATCCTGCAGGGCGAAGGCTCGGTCGGCGAGTTCTATTCGGTCGCCATCACCAACAACCGCCAGCAGGCGGATACGGGCACGAAGATGATCCACATCGGGCCCCGCACCCGCTCGACCATCGTCTCCAAGGGCATCTCGGCAGGAGAGGGGCAGAACACCTATCGCGGCCTGGTGCGCATCCTGCCTAAGGCGCAGCACGCGCGAAACTTCACCCAATGCGACTCTTTGCTGATTGGCGATCGCTGCGGGGCGCACACCGTGCCCTACATCGAAAGCCGAAACCCGACCGCACGCGTCGAGCACGAGGCAACCACCAGCCGCATCGCCGAAGACCAGCTCTTCTACTGCCGCCAGCGCGGCATGACCGAGGAGGAGGCGGTGGGGCTGATCGTCAACGGTTTCGCCCGCGAGGTCTTGAAGGAGCTGCCGATGGAGTTTGCCGTGGAGGCGCAGAAGCTGCTCGCGATCAGCCTCGAGGGCAGCGTGGGCTGACGCTGCTGCAGGGGGCGCGGCGGGCGTCATCGAACGGGCATGATCGAAACGGTGGCGGATCGCTGCGATAGAGGAATGGAAGGCGCGATGTTGAAGATCGAAGGGCTGAAGGTATCCGTCGAAGGCAAGGAGGTGCTGCGGGGAATCGACCTCGAGGTTCCGGCAGGAGAGGTGCATGCCATCATGGGCCCGAACGGGTCAGGGAAATCGACCCTCGGCTACGTGCTCGCCGGCCGCGAGGGCTACGAGGTGACGGCGGGCAGCGTCACCTTCCGCGGCCGGGACCTGCTTGCGATGGAACCTGAGGAGCGGGCTGCGGCAGGGCTATTCCTCGCCTTCCAGTATCCGGTGGAGCTGCCCGGCGTGGGCAATGCCAACTTCCTCCGCCAGGCGCTGAACGCGGTGCGCCGTGCGCGCGGCGAGGCTGAGCTCGATGCCGTCCAGTTCCTCAAGCTCGTGCGCGGCAAGGTGAAGGCACTCGGCATGACCGAGGAGATGCTGAAGCGCGCGGTCAATGTCGGCTACTCGGGAGGCGAGAAGAAGCGCAACGAGATTCTGCAGATGGCGATCCTCGAGCCCGCCTTCTGCATCCTCGACGAGACGGATTCGGGGCTCGACATCGACGCTTTGAAGATCGTCGCGGAAGGCGTGAACGCGCTGCGCAGCTCGGATCGGGGCATGCTGGTGATCACGCACTACCAGCGCCTGCTCGACTACATCGTGCCCGATCGGGTGCACGTGCTGCTTGCTGGGCGCATCGTGCAGTCGGGCGGGCCAGAGCTTGCGCGCGCGTTGGAGGCCAAGGGCTATGGCGAGCTCCAGGCGGCGGCCTGAGGCGGGCATGGTCGAGGTTCTGGACGCCCCTGCGCCGGCCGCATCCACCACGGTCGCGCAGCTGCTCGATCGCGCGCGCGGCCTCGCCGATCGTCTGCCGGGCGCACGTAATCCCGCCGTGGCCGCGTGGCGCGCGCGCGGGGCGGAAACCTTTGCTTGTCAGGGCTTCCCCACGCGCCGCGAGGAGGCTTGGAAATACACCGACCTCGCCCTTCTGCGCGAAACGCGGTTCGAAGAGCCGATCCTTGCCACCGACATCACCCCCCCGCTCAGCCGAGAGGGAAGCGAGCCGCGGCTCGTGCTGATCGACGGCAGGGTTCGACACGATCTGTCCGCGATCGGTGGGGTCACGGCGGGAGTTGCCATTGGCAGCCTTGCCGACGCACTGCAGAAGCAGGATGAGAATACAATCGCTGGCCTTGGCCGTCTTGCTCCCGAGACGCTGCCGTTGCCCGCGCTCAACGCTGCCCTTGCCGAGGACGGGGTGGTGATCCGCCTCGCCGATGGGGTGGATGGCGGGATGATCCATCTCCTCTCCTATGCCACCGCCCGCGCGGGCCACCCGGTCGCCTTCCATCCGCGCCATCTCATCCGTCTCGGGCCCGGCGCGCGGCTCGTGCTGATCGAGGAGGCGCGCGGCGAGGCCGAGGCCTTCGCCTGGCAGAATGCGGTGAGCGAAGTTCTGCTCGGGCCCGGCGCGCGGCTGACGCATATCCGCCTCCTCGACGAGCCGCTGTCTGCCGTGCACACGGCAATGATTGCCGTGCGTGTTGAGGAGGGGGCGGAATACGACAGCTTCACCCTGATCAAGGGGGCGCGGCTCACGCGCAATGAGGTGCATGCGGTTCTGTCTGGGCCCCGCGCCGCGCTCCATCTCAACGGTGCCCAGCTCGTCGACGGCAGCCGCCATGTCGACACCACGACGGTGATCGAACACGCCGCCCCTGACTGCGCCTCGCGCCAGACCGTGAAGACGGTGCTCGCTGGTCGTGCGCGCGGCGTGTTCCAGAGCAAAATCCTCGTCCATCGCGCAGCACAAAAGACCGATGGCTATCAGATGAACCAGGCGCTGCTGTTGAGCCCCGAGGCGGAGATCGACGCCAAGCCGCAGCTCGAAATCTACGCCGACGATGTGAAGTGCAGCCACGGCGCGACGGTGGGCGAGCTCGACCACGACGCGCTGTTCTATCTGAGAAGCCGCGGCATCGCCGAGGCCGAAGCGAAGTCCCTCCTCGTCCAGGGCTTCCTCGACGATGCGGTGAGTCTGGTTGCCGATCCGGGCTTGCGCGAACAGCTCCAGGCGGAGACGGTTGCCTGGTGGCAGAGGGTGGAGCACGGCGGATGAACGGGGCGCAGGCGAGGGCAGCGCGAAGCAGAGGGGCGCAAGCGAGAATGGAGGGCAGGGCATGAGCCAGGCGGCGAGGGCGGTGGTGCAGCCGGGTTTTGACGTGTTCGCCATCCGCCGGCAGTTCCCGATCCTCGCCGAATGTGTGCGCGGAAAGCCGCTGATCTACCTCGACAGCGCAGCGTCTGCGCAGAAGCCGCGGGCGGTGATTGAGGCGATGGTGCAGGCGATGGAACACCAGTACGCCAATGTGCACCGCGGCCTGCACTGGATGAGCGAGCGCACGACGGAGGCCTTCGAGGCGGCGCGCGATGCGGTGGCGCGCTTCCTCAACGCGCCCTCGCGCGACGAGATCGTATTCACGAAGAACGCCACTGAAGCGATCAACCTCGTCGCCCATGCCTACGGGCGAGGCGTGATGGATCCAGCAAAGGCGGTGCTGATCAGCGCGATGGAGCACCACGCCAACATCATCCCCTGGCAGATGCTGCGCGACGAACGCGGCATGGAACTGCGCATCTGCCCGATTACGCCTGAGGGCGAACTCGATTGGGCGGCGTTCGAGAACCTTCTGGCCGATGGCCGCGTCGGGCTTGTTGCGATCACCCACATGTCGAACGTGCTCGGCACCGTCACGCCAGCCGAGCGGATTGCGCGCGCCGCGCACGAGGCGGGCGCGCTCGTCCTGTTCGACGGCAGCCAGGCGGCGGTGCACCGGCGCGTCGACGTGCAGACGATCGGGGCCGATTTCTACGTCTTCACCGGCCACAAGCTCTACGGGCCGACAGGGATTGGCGTGTTGTGGGCGCGGGCTGAGCTGCTTGAGCGCATGCCGCCCTTCCTTGGCGGCGGCGACATGATCTCCTCTGTCTCCTTTGAGAGAGCCGAGTGGGCGCGCATCCCGCACAAGTTCGAAGCCGGCACGCCGCCGATCCTGGAAGGGATCGGTCTTGCCGCTGCCATCGCGTGGGTGGAACAGGTCGGGCTCGAGGCGATCGAGGAGCATGAGAGGGCGTTGACCGATTTTGCGCTGGCGCGACTTTCCGCCATCGAGGGCGTGCGCATCTTCGGCCGGGCGCAGGATCGCGGCGGGGTTGTCGCCTTCGCGCTCGATTGCGCCCATGCGCACGACGTCGCCACCTTGCTCGATCGCCAGGGCATTGCGGTGCGCGCTGGCCATCACTGCGCTGAGCCGTTGATGCACGTGCTCGGCGTTGGGTCCACCGTGCGCGCCTCCTTCGCTGCCTACACCACGCGGGCGGAGATCGAGGCGCTCGCCGAGGCGGTCGAGCGTGTACGGAGGTTCTTCGCGTGACCGATGCCTTCGCCGATCTGCGCGACCTTTATCAGGAAGTCATCCTCGATCACGGTCGGCACCCGCGGAACTTCCGCCGGCTCGCTCCGCCCGCACGCTATGCCAAGGGCGACAACCCGATGTGCGGCGACCGGGTCGAGGTTTGGGTTCGGCTAGACGAGGGGGAAAGGATCGGCGACGCTGCCTTCGAGGGGCGTGGCTGCGCGATTTCTATCGCCTCCGCCTCTCTGATGACAGAGACCGTGCGCGGCAAGTCGGTCAAGGAAGCATGCGCGCTGGCGGATGCGTTCCGTATCCTGGTTCGCACCGGCCGCTGCCCGGTGTGCGGCGGGGTGCATGCGGAGGATCTCGAGCGTCTTCGGCCCCTGTCGGGCGTGGCCGAGTATCCGTCGCGGGTGAAGTGCGCCACGCTCGCCTGGCATGCGCTCGAGGCGGCGCTCACCGGTGAGGTGGGGGCGACCAGCGCGTGAAGAGGGGAGGGGAGTGCTGAGCGCGATGGAACCGGGGATGATGGCACCGGACGGGCACAGCAGTCAGGGCATGCACGCCGAGGCGGGGCGGAGCGATCGTCCGGTTGCGACCATCTGGACTCCCGAAGGCGAAGCTCCGGCCGCACCTCCGGCGCCGCCGCCCGCCGCCGGCGCGACGGGGGACGGGGTGATCAGCGAACAGGCGCTGATCGATGCCATCGCCACCGTCTACGACCCAGAGATCCCGGTGAACATCTATGAGCTCGGTCTGATCTACGCGATCGAGATTGGCGACGATGGGGCGGTGAAGGTGGAGATGACTCTGACCGCGCCCGGCTGCCCCTCGGCGCAACAGCTGCCAGCCCAGGTGCAGGCGGCCGTTCTGGGCGTTCGGGGCGTGACCCGCTGCGACGTCGAGGTGGTGTGGGACCCGCCATGGGACCCCTCGCGGATGAGCGACGAGGCTCGGCTCGCCGTCAACATGTTTTGATGAAGGTCAAACCGAACGCCTCGCCCCGTGCTATGCTGCCGCCATGAGAATGAGTGTCACTGACGCCAAACCCGCCCGCACCCTTCCACCCCTGCTGCGTCTGACCGACGCGGCAGCAGAGCGGTTGCGCTCCCTCTATGCCCGGCCCGGAGCGAAGCGCTACCTGCGAATCGGCGTGCGCACGCGTGGCTGTTCCGGCCTCTCCTACGACCTCTCCTACACGGATGAGATCGGGCCGAACGACGAGGTGGTGGTGGACCACGACCTCACGCTTCTGGTCGATCGTCGCGCTGCCCTGTTCCTCATCGGCACGGTGATGGACTGGCGGGCAGATGCCCTCTCCTCCGGCTTCACCTTCGTCAACCCCAACGAGAAGGGCCGCTGCGGCTGCGGCGAGAGCTTCCACGTCTGATCGCGTCAGCCGCCCCCTCGACCACACCGGGCGAAGGGGTGGCGCGCAACAGACGGCGACGGCGCGAAGGTCGCGGGGCGTAAAAGCGCGCGTCAGTCGGTGAAATAAAGTCGGCTTGGATTGTCGACGAGGATCGTGTGGCGTGTCTTCGGGTCCGGCACGAAGTCGAAGAACAGTTCGAGTTCCTTGACGTCGTCAGGCTTGGGGTCGCGCCGTGGGTGGGGCCAATTCTGTCCGTACAGGAGGCGGTCTGGGCGTTCGTCGAGGAGCGCGCGTACGCGCTGTTCGACATCCGGGTAGGGCCAAGGGAAGGCCGAGGAGTAGTAAAGCCCTGACACCTTGACCCAGACATTGCCGCCATCGACCGCGCGCAACAGCGCCTGGAAGGCGGGGTGGGTGGCAGTGGCGAGGCGCCCCGGCCCTGGCGGCACGCGGCCGAGGTGATCGATCACCACCGGGCAGGGCAGGGCGGCGAGGGTATCGACCAGGTCTGGCAAGGCGGAGCCGTCGCGGATCTGCAAGGCGAGGTGCCAGCCGAGTTCGGCGCAAAGGGGGGCGAGCCGCGGCGCATCGTCGAGCGACAGCCGGCCCGGCTGGCTCGCCCGCGTGGTGAGCCGCAGGCCTCGCGCGCCCTGGCGGTGAAGCGCGCGCAAGGCGTTGAGGGGCACGTCTGGGGCGGTGGTGACGACGGCCCGCGCCCGCCCGAGCCCTAGTTGCGCCACCGCATCCAGGGTGCAGCGATTGTCCGCCCCATAGGCGCCCGGCTGCACCACGACGAGTCGCGAGAACCCCAAGCCCTCCATCAGCACCCGGCGATAGGTCGCCACCGGATGGGGGGCTTCGCCGAGTTCCGGGTCGAGGAAGGGAAACCGGTCCGGGTCGTAGACGTGGGAATGGCACTCGGTTGCCCCCTCGGGCAGCACCACGGACGGGCGCGGCAGGTCCATCGGCTCGGGTCCTCTGTCTTGGTGGCGCGACTGTAGAGGGGTGGAGGCCGGGTCGGAACCGGAGGGGCCTGGAAGGTGTTGCGAATGATTTGCAATTCGGCTATTCATGCAACTGCGAGCCAATCGCAACAAGTGCGACGCCACCCGAACAGAGGGACAGACCGATGCCGAGCCTCTCCCGCCGCCTCCTCCTCTCCGGCACAGCCGGCCTCCTCGCCACCCCCGCTGTCCTGCGCGCGCAGGAGCGGGTGGTGAACGTCTACTCCTCCCGCCACTACGACACCGATCGCGCGCTCTATGACGGCTTCACCGCTGTTTCGGGCGTGCGCGTGCGGCTGATCGAGGGCGAGGCGGATGCGCTGATCGAGCGAATCCGCAACGAGGGCGCCAACTCGCCTGCCGATGTTCTCGTGACCGTCGACGCGGCACGACTGGTCCGCGCTGCTGAGCTCAACCTGCTGCAGCCGGTGCGCAGCCAGGTTCTCGAAGCCCGTGTGCCCGCGCATCTGCGCGACCCCGATGGGCTCTGGTTCGGGCTTTCGGTGCGCGCGCGGATCCTGATGGTGTCGGCCGAATGGACGCCGCCCAAGCCGATCGCGCGCTACGAGGACATTGCGGATCCGGCCTTCCGCGCCACGATTCTCACCCGCTCCTCCAACCATCCCTACAACATTTCCCTTGCCGGATCGATCCTGCATCACAACGGTGCCGACGGGTTGGAGGCTTGGGCGAAGGGCGTGGTCGCCAATCTCGCGCGCCCTCCGCAAGGCGGGGACACGCCGCAGATCCTGGCCGTCGCCGCCGGCCAGGGCCGGATCGCCATCGCCAACACCTACTACCTCGCCCGTCTGATGCGCTCGAACAACCCGCGCGAACGCGAGGCCGCGCAGCGCATCCGCGCCATCTTCCCCAACCAGGCCGACCGCGGGGCGCATGTGAACATCTCCGGCGCGGGCGTGGTGCGCACCGCACCGAATCGCGAGGCGGCGATCGCCTTCATCGAGTATCTCACCTCGGTGCGCGCGCAGGAGATGTTCGCCAACGGCAACAACGAGTACCCGGTCGTCGCCGATGAGGTGAACGTGGTGCCCGAGGTTGCCGCCTGGGGCCGCTGGAAGCAGGACCAGCTGAATGCCGCCACCTACGCCAAGCTCGGCCCGCAGGCATTGATGATCATGCAGCGCGCGGGCTGGCTGTGATCGCGGGGCGTCGCAGCATGAGTGAGGCGATGCTGCGGGGTGGGGGAGAGTGGACGGAGGAAGCGGGGTGGCCTGACCGTTCAACCGCGCTCCTCCTCCTCGCCGCCCGGTTCGCTGCGCGTGATGGCGGCCGCGCCTGCGAGGTGCTCGCCCGCGCCGCTGTTGCCGGCGAAGGGGTGGCGGCCTTCCTCGCCGCCATCAGCCTGGTGCGGGTCGCCTCGCGCGACACGGTCGCCTTCCTTCCGCCTTCCGCTCCCGGCGCATCGCGCGATGAGGAGCTCCTCATCGGCGCCATCGCAGGCCTGCAGCGCGGTGCGCCCTGGGTGGCGCAGCGTGCGTTCGCCGAGTGGCTCGGCCCTGACCTCGCCCTGCGCGCCATCGCCCTGCTCGCCAAAGCAGCGGCGGCCTTCGCGCGCGCCGGCCTCAGACCGCCGCCAGTGGCGACGCAGCCGCCGCGTTCGGGCTTAGCGTGAACCCGATCGTCGCGGCATCCCCCGTTCGGTGCCGCGGCGTTCCCCGGGCGCCCTGCTTCGTTCCTGCTTCAGGCGCCCCAACCATCGCTCCGTTCCAAACTCGCGCCCTGCCAGCCGGGGCGCTTTGCTTTGCGTCAGAAGCGGCCCGGTTCGTCGAGACAAAGCAGAAGCCGCGGACGGTCGGGCGAGGCATCGGGTGAGCGGTGCACAACGCCGCGCCCGGCATTGCCCCTCCAGGCGTGGCCTTTCAGGATCGCCACCGCGAAACGCGGCAGGCGACGCACGGCGGCGGGGTCGCGCACCGCGGCGCGATTGTCGCCGAGCCGGGTGCGATCGACCGCCTCGTCCGGCACCCACTCCGTCCCGGCCCCTGCGTAGGTGCAGAGTAGGCGAAGCCCGACATGGTCGGCGTGGAAGAGCCGGCAGGCGGGCCCATCGATCGCCTCCAGCCGGCCATGCACAGACGGTGTGGCGACGAGGGCGGCGAATAGGCGGGCGAGCCGGGCGATGTCGGTGCCAAGCCGGGTGCGCGCGCAGGGCTCGAGCGGCACGTCGGCGACGAGGAGGGCACCAAGCCGGTCCGGCCGCTCCTCTGCCGTGCGACAAAACGGCGCACGCGCGGCGAGCCGCTCCGCAGCCTCGATGAACCCTGGCGGCGGGGATCGCGTCCAGATCGCGAGGGTGACGGCGGGGTCGAGAATCGTGCGCAGAACGCCCGCATGGCAGGCGCTACGAACATGTGCAGCAGGGGAGAGGGTGGTCGGGTCGAGCATGATGTTATATTATAACGTCGTGCTCTGGGGACAAACCCAACACTGTTGGAGGGCATCACCTCACCATGCGCGACCACCGTCTGCCCGTCACTGTGCTCTGCGGCTTCCTCGGCGCCGGCAAAACCAGCTTGCTCAACCACATCCTGGCCAACCGTGAGGGGCGGCGCGTCGCCGTCATCGTCAACGACATGAGCGAGGTGAACATCGACGCCGCCTTGGTGCGCGAGGGCGGGGTCTTGTCGCGCACCGAGGAGCGGCTCGTGGAGATGAGCAACGGCTGCATCTGCTGCACCCTGCGCGAGGATCTGATGGTGGAGGTTCGCCGTCTGGCCGCCGCGGGGCGGTTCGATGCGCTGCTGATCGAGGCGACGGGGATCGCCGAACCGATGCCGATCGCCGCCACCTTCGACTTCCGCGATGCCGAAGGGCGTTCGCTCTCTGACCTCGCCCGTCTCGACACTATGGTCACCGTGGTCGACGCTGCCTCCTTCCTGCGCGACTATGGGTCGACCGACAGTCTTGCTGCGCGTGGCGAAACCGCTGGCGAGGGCGACAGTCGGCTGCTGGTCGATCTCCTCGTCGAGCAGGTCGAGTTCGCTGACGTGATCGTGGTCAACAAGATCGACCTTGTGACGGACGAGGACCGGGAGAGGCTGATCGCGATCCTGCGCACCTTCAATCCGGAGGCGAGGATCGTTCAGGCGAGCTTCGGGCGGGTCCCGCTCGAGAGCGTGTTGAACACGGGTCTGTTCGATTTCGAGAAGGCCTCGCGCGCCGCCGGCTGGGCCAAGGCGCTTGCCGGCGACCATCTGCCGGAGAGCGAGGAATATGGCATCCGCTCCTTCGTCTACCGGGCGTGGCGCCCGTTCCACCCCGCCCGGTTCCATCGCTTCATCACCTCTGATCTGCCCGGCGTCATCCGCGCCAAGGGGTTCTTTTGGCTTGCCACACGCATGGACTGGGCAGGGGCCTGGCAGCTTGCCGGTGCGGTGGGCAGGCACGAGGCGGCTGGGTTCTGGTGGGCGGCGGTGCCGCGCGACCGCTGGCCCGACGACCCTGAGTGGCGGGCGGGCGTGCGCAAGCTCTGGCGGTCGCCCCATGGCGATCGGCGGCAGGAGATCGTCTTCATCGGACAGAACATGGACGAGGCGGGGATCCGGCGTGCGCTCGACCGCGCTTTGGTGACGGAGGCCGAGTTTGCCATGGGGCCTGCCGCCTGGGCGCGGCTTCCCGACCCGTTCCCCGCCTGGCGTCGCGAGGCGGCGTGAGCGGGCTTCCCGGCGCGGGCCCACCGCCGCCGCGCTTCGCCGAGGCAGTGGAGGCGATCGAGCGGGCTCTGGTCTGCCTCGAGGAGGGCGGTGTTGGGCGCGAGGCTCAGGCTGCCGCCCTGCTCGCCGCGCTTCTGCCGCGCCTTGTCGCCCTGCACGGCCCGCACGCGGTGGCCGCCGTGTTCGGCCGCCTGGCCGCCGCCATCGCCGACCATGCCAGCCCCTCGGGCCGGGCATGACCCCCTCTGTCTTCAGTGCCCGATGCGGCGCATCGCGCGGGTGAGGATGACGACGGGAATGAGCCCAACGGCGACGATCAGGAGCGCAGCGGTGGAGCATTGGGCGAGGCGTTCGTCTGAGGCGAGGTTGTAGACGCGCACCGCCAGCGTGTCGAAATCAAAGGGACGAACGATCAGGGTCGCCGGCAGCTCCTTCATGGTGTCGACGAACACGAGAAGCGCCCCTGCCAGCATGCTGCCACGCAGCAAGGGGAGATCGACCCGAAGGAGGGTTCGGACAGGCCCTCGGCCGAGCACGCGGGCAGCGTCCTCCAGCGAGGGCTTGATCTTGGCGAAGCCGGATTCGACGGCGGAGAGGGCGACGGCGAGAAACCGCACGACATAGGCGAAGATGAGGGCGGCTATGGTTCCTGACAGCAGAAGCCCCGTGGAGACGCCGAAGGTTGCGCGCATCCAGGCATCGATGGCGTTGTCGAAGGCGCCAAAGGGGACGAGCACACCGACCGCGATCACCGACCCCGGAATGGCGTAGCCGAGGGAAGCGAAGCGGACAGCGAAGCGGATGGCGAGGCCGCCTGCCGTGCGCAGGACATAGGCGAGCACGACCGCGGCGCTGACGCAGAGCAAGGCGGCGCAGGCGGCCAAGATCAGGCTGTTGCGCGCGAAGGGCAGGATGGTGGGGCCCAGGAGAGGGTCGCCTTCGGTGAGCGCGAAGTGCAGCAGCCGACCGGCTGGAATGACGAAGCCCGCGACCACGGGCAGGCCGCAGACGACGAGGGCAGCGGCCATTGCCCCGCCCGACAGGGGCTTGAGTTCGAGCGCTTGCTGTTTGGAGGAAGTGTTGTGGAAGCGCGCTCGCCCGCGAGCGAGCCGCTCGAGCGCGAGCAGGGTCGCGATCACGCCCATCAGGCAGGCGGCGAGCTGCAGCGCGGCCAGGCGGTCGCCCATGCTGAGCCAGGCCTGGTAGATGCCGGTGGTGAAGGTATCGACCGCGAAATGCTTCACCGCGCCGAAATCCGCCAGCGTCTCCATCAGTGCAAGCCCCGTCCCGGCAGCGATGGCGGGCCGCGCGAGCGGGAGCGCAACGCGGAAGAACATCGCCCAACGATCGCAGCCGAGCGTGCGCGCCACCTCGCCTAGGCAGACCGACTGTTCGAGGAAGGCTGCCCGCGCGAGGAGATAGACATACGGATAGTTGGCGAGTGACAGGATCAGGACCGCGCCGGGCAAGGAGCGAATTTCGGGAAACCAATACTCCCCCCAGCCCCAGCCGAAGGTCGCGCGCAGCCACGTCTGAACAGGCCCGGTGAACTCGAGCAGATCGGTGTAGACGTAGGCGAGCAGGTAGCCCGGCACGGCGAGCGGCAGCAGCAGCGCCACCTCAAACAGCCGCCGCCCCGGAAAGGCGCAGGTGGTGACAAGCCAGGCGCAGATCGTGCCCATAACGACCACGATCGCGCCCACACCGAGGGCCAGGATCAGCGAGTTGCGGAGGAAGAGGGGAAGCAGCGTGCCGGCAAGATGACGCCAGGTCTCGCCTGCCGGGGCGAAGGCGCCAGCAACCACGGCGAACACCGGGGCGGCGACCGCGAGTGCGATGGCGAAGGCAGCGACGCGCAAGCCGAACGGCCGGTTGGGTGCTCTGCGCGGCAGAGCGGGCGGGGAGGGGAGGGCGAGGTCGCGCGGCACCGGGTGTTGGCGGCGGTTTATCTGGAGCGATGGTTGCGAGTGGTTTTCACTCGCAGTTTAGTACGAGCCAGCACCGAGGGCTAGGGCTGCCGCAGCCGAAACGCTGCGTGCCGGCGAGCACCCAAAGCTCACGACGGTGTTGCCGTGCCGGCGCGGGCGGCAAGGCAGGGCTCCATTTCAGGGCTCCATCTTCAGATGTTCGCGCTCCGCGCCCCTCCCGGCAGGAGAGCAACCGGCCGTGCGCTGCAGCGCCGCCCAGCGCGCCCTCTGCCGGGCACGGTCCCCGCGCGCTATTCCGCCGCTGGCCGGCGCGCGAGCCAATCGGCCACGCTCAGGCGCGGGATCTCGATCCGATCGGTCGTGCGCGCATACCAGCCGCGGCCGTGCATACGCCCGATGAGCTCGAGCTTCGGCGTGTCGATGTAGGCCTTGGCGGCATCCAACACGCAGTCGTCCCGCACATATACGGCGAGCACGCGCCCGAGCACGACGGCCTTGCCGTTGCCGAGCTCAACCATCGCCAGCCGCTCGCACTCGAGCGCGACAGGGCTTTCCGCGATCCGCGGCGGCTTCACCTTGGTTGAGGCGAGAGGTGTCAGCCCTGCCATGGCCAGTTCATCCACGCCAGGCTCGACATCGATGGCAGTGATGTTCATCGCCTCCGCTACCCCCTCGGAGACGAGGTTGACCACGAATTGCCCGGTCTGGCGGATGTTTTCGCCGGTGTCCTTCAGCCCCTTGCCTTTTGGCCCGATGCCGATTGCCACCACCGCCGGATCCGCCGAGACAGCATTGAAGAAGGAGTAGGGCGCAGCGTTGATCCGCCCTTCCCTGTCCAACGTCGTCACCCAGGCGATCGGACGCGGCACAATGGTGGAGACGAGCACCTTGTAGGCGAGGTCGGGGGCGAGGGCCGAGAAGTCGAACAGCATGCCGGGCTCCGGGGTTTGCTTGCGGGCAGATAAGTCCCCCGAACCGTTCCGGCGAGGGGCCGATGGGGCTGGCGAGAGGCAAAGGCCGATCAGCGACGCGTGAGCCGCAGCCCACCACGCTGCTGATCGCTCTTCAGGGCCCTTTCCGCCCGCGCCGCCCGCTGCCCTTGCGTTTGGCAGGATCGTACCCGCCACCACCCGAGCCGAGCGGTTTCGGCTTCCACTCCGCCGCCCGTGGGCGCGCCAGCGGCGGCGGCTTGAGGCCGAGCTCTAAGGCTTCGAGGCGGCGAATTTCGTCGCGCAGCCGGGCAGCGGTCTCGAATTCAAGGTCTGCCGCCGCCTCGCGCATCTTGCGCTCGAGTTCGGCGATGCTTGCCCGCAGGTCCTTGCCGACGAGCTCGGCAACCCCGCCCTCCTCCACCGGAGCGATGGTCACGTAATCCTGCTCGTAGACTGAGGTAACGATCTCCGCCACCTGCTTCTTCACCGATTGCGGCGTGATGCCGTGCGCTGCGTTCCAGGCGATCTGCTTCGCGCGCCGCCGCTCGGTCTCCTCCAGGGCACGCCTGAGGCTCTCTGTCATCGTGTCGGCGTAGAGGATGACGCGGCCCTCCACGTTGCGCGCCGCCCGGCCGATGGTTTGGATCAGCGAGGTGGTGGAACGCAGGAACCCCTCCTTGTCGGCATCGAGGATGGCGACAAGCTGGCATTCGGGAATGTCAAGCCCCTCACGCAGCAGGTTGATTCCCACCAGCACGTCGAACACCCCGAGCCGGAGGTCGCGGATGATCTCGACCCGCTCTAGCGTGTCGATGTCGGAATGAAGGTAGCGCACCTTCACGCCCGCCTCGTTCAGGTATTCGGTGAGCGTCTCCGCCATCTTCTTGGTCAGGGTCGTCACCAGCACGCGCCCGCCCTTCGCTGCCACCGCCCTGCACTCGGCGAGCAGGTCGTCGACCTGCTGTTCGACCGGACGGACGATGCAGACGGGATCAACAAGCCCCGTGGGACGGATCACCTGCTCGACGAACACCCCGCCGGTACGTTCCAGCTCCCACGGCCCTGGGGTGGCAGAGACAACGATCGTGTCGGGCCGCATCGCGTCCCATTCCTCGAACTTCAGCGGACGGTTGTCGACGCAGGAAGGCAGGCGGAAGCCGAACTCGGCGAGAATGGATTTTCGGGCGTAGTCGCCGCGATACATGCCGCCCAGCTGCGGCACGGTGACGTGGCTTTCATCGACGAACAGGATCGCGTTCTCGGGCAGGTACTCGAACAGCGTGGGCGGGGGTTCACCCGGCGCACGGCCGGTGAGGTAGCGCGAGTAGTTTTCGATGCCTTTGCAGCTGCCCGTTGTTTCCAGCATCTCGAGGTCGTAGAGGGTGCGCTGTTCGAGCCGTTCCGCTTCAAGCAGCTTCCCCGCCGCGCGGAGTTCCGCCAGCCTCTCCTTCAGCTCCGCCTTGATGCCTGCAATCGCCTGGCTGATGGTCGGTCGCGGCGTGACGTAGTGGCTGTTGGCGTAGACCGTGATCGCCTCCAGCGCAGCGGTCTTCTCCCCGGTCAGCGGGTCGAACTCGTGGATCGCCTCCACCTCGTCGCCGAACAGTGAGACGCGCCAGGCGCGGTCCTCGAAGTGGGCGGGGAAGATTTCCACCACGTCTCCGCGCACGCGGAATGACCCGCGCGCGAAGGCGAGGTCGTTGCGCCGGTATTGCAGCTCAACCAGCGCTTTGAGCAGCCGGTCGCGATCGATCCGTTCCCCGACCGCAACCTTCACCACCATCGCCGAATAGGTCTCGACCGAACCGATGCCGTAAATGCAGGAGACAGAGGCCACGATGATGACGTCGGGACGTTCGAGCAAAGCCCGGGTCGCGGCGTGCCGCATGCGGTCGATCTGTTCGTTGATCTGGGCGTCCTTCTCGATGTAGGTGTCCGTACGCGGCACATAGGCTTCAGGCTGATAGTAGTCGTAGTAAGAGACAAAGTACTCGACCGCGTTCTCCGGAAAGAACGACTTCATCTCGCCATAAATTTGCGCGGCGAGGGTCTTGTTCGGGGCGAGGATCAAGGCAGGCCGGCCTGCCCGGGCGATCACGTGCGCCATGGTGAAGGTCTTGCCCGACCCGGTGACGCCGAGCAGCACCTGGTCGTGCTCGCCGCGCTCAAGCCCTTCGGTGAGCGCGGCGATCGCTTGCGGCTGATCGCCTGAGGGCGCGTAGTCGGAGACGATCCTGAACCGAGCGCGTTCGGGCCAGGCGGGGCGCCGGGGCGGCTTGAACACCGGGCGTCGGACATCAATCAGGCCGTGCGGGGGCATCGGGTCTCCTTCGCCCCCTGAGATAGGGCCGCGATCCGGCACTGACCATGGCGAAGGCGAGCCCGGCGCGGCAAAGTCGCGGGCATGGCCTCGCTTCGCTTCGCCTTCGTCCTGTTCGCAGCCGTCGTCGCTGCGCTGCCCGCCTCGGCGCGGGGGCCAGAGATCGCCTCCCGCCACATGGTCGCTGCCGCCCACCCGCTGGCGGCAGAAGCCGGGCGCGAGGTTCTGCGTCGCGGCGGGGCGGCGATCGATGCCGCCATCGCTGTCCAGGCGGTGCTCGGACTCGTTGAGCCGCAATCCTCCGGCATCGGCGGCGGCGCGGTTCTGCTCCTTTGGGATGCGACGACCCGGACGCTCACCAGCTGGGATGGGCGGGAGACCGCGCCGCGCGCCGCCGGGCCCGACCTCTTCCTCCGCCCCGACGGGACGCCGATGGGCTTCTACGAGGCGGCGGTCGGCGGCGGCGCGGTCGGCGTGCCCGGGGTGGTGGCCATGCTGGAGGCGGTGCATCGCCGGCACGGGCGGCTTGCTTGGGCCGATCTGTTCGCCCCCGCCATCGCGCTCGCCGAGGAGGGCTTCGCCGTCTCGCCGCGCCTGGCTTCCGCCATCGCCGCCGATCGCGAGCGGCTCGCGCGCGACCCCGCGGCCCGGGCCTACTTTTTTCTCCCCGACGGGTCGCCTCTGCCGGCGGGGCATCTCCTGCGCAACCCAGCCTATGCCGAGACGCTGCGGGCGATCGCGCGCGATGGTGCGCGGGCGCTGGCGGAAGGTCCGATTGCGGAAGCGATCCTCGCCGCGGTGCGCGGCGCGTCCTGGAACCCGGGGCTTCTTGCCGCCGAGGACCTGCGCGCCTACGCCCCGCGCGAGCGCGACCTGGTGTGCGTGCTCTATCGCGTCTGGCGTGTTTGCGGCATGGGGCCGCCCTCCTCAGGCGGCGTTACGGTGGCGCAGATCCTCGCCCTCGTTTCCCACACGAACATGGCGGCGCTCGATCCCCACGGGCCAGAGGCAGCGCATTGGCTGATCGAAGCGGGCCGTCTCGCTTACGCCGATCGCAACCTCTACCTCGCCGATTCGGACTTCGTGCGCGTCCCCGTCCGCGGCCTGCTCGACCCGGCCTATCTCACCGTGCGTGCGCAGATGATTGACCCCGCGCGGGCGGCAGAGACCGTCCGCCCCGGCAACCCGCCCTGGCGCGAGGGGGCCTTCGCCCCCGACGAGACGGTGCAGGAGTTCGGCACCTCACACCTTTCCATCATCGATTCGTCGGGCAATGCGGTGGCGATGACGACGACGGTCCAGGGCTTGTTCGGCGCCCGCATCATGGCCTCGGGGTTTCTGCTCAACAACAACCTGATCGCGTTTTCTTTCCGCCCTGAGATCGACGGCAGGCCGGTCGTCAATCGGGTCGAGGCTGGCAAGCGGCCGCGCAGTTCCATGGCACCCACTCTGGTCTTCGATCCCCAAGGCACGCTGCGAGTCATCGTCGGCTCGCCCGGTGGGGAGAGGATCATCGGCTACGTCGCGCACACGCTCATCGCGATCCTTGACTGGGCGATGGACCCGCAGGCGGCGATCGACCTGCCGCGCATGGTGACTTTGGGCAGCGAGGCGGAGCTGGAAGCGGGCACACCGGCCGAGGCCCTCGCTTCCGCCCTGGAACAGCTCGGCCATCGCGTGACCGTGCGCCCCCTGGCCTCCGGCTTGCAGGCGATCGTGATCACCTCGCGCGGCCTCGAAGGCGGGGCCGATCGTCGGCGGGAAGGGGTGGCACTCGGCGACTGAAGCGGAGGGCCACGAGGAGCGCGAGCGCGAAGGGAAAAAGCCACATCAGCCGCGCCGCGTAGCGATCGTGCACCGCTCCGCCCATGCCCACCGCCACAGCGTTGCCGATGGCGGCGGCAAGGGCGGCCACGGCGCACACTGCGACCGGCGAATGCCGGGCTGCGGCCGAGAGGGCGAAGGCGAAGACGAGCAGAGGGAGCGCGGCGAACGAAACGGGGCCCGCGACGACCGCCGGCCAGACTCGCGCGATCTCCTCGTTCGTCTGCCGCGCACGCGCCAGCGCCTCACCCGCGGCCGGCCCCAGCGCCTCGGCGAAGCGGGGAATAACGAGGCGGGCGAGCAGGGCGCGGTCCTCGTTCACCCGCACTGAAAGGTCGGTGCCCACCCTGGCCGTGATGAGCTGGCGCGCCGCCCGGGCAAGCCCGCCCGCGACGAACTCGGGCCAGTGGGCAGCGATGACTCGGGGGTTGATCGCCGCGAGCTCAGCCTCGAGACGGAAGAAGTTCCCGTCACGCCACACCGGGGAGCCGGGATTCCACAAGAAATGGTCCGAGTCGGCGACGAGCGCGTCGCGATCCCCACAGAGCGTCACCCCTGGCAGAGGGCAGTGCGCGGCGAGCCAGCGCTGCATCAGCCCGCCCCCCACCAGGCGGGCGCCGAGGAAGACCGAGGAGCCGAAAGCGAGGCGGGCCTCGCCGTGGGCAACACGGTTGGCGACGAGGTTGAGGGCGGGGGCGATGACGAGCGCGGCGAGGATGGCGCCGAGGCCGGCGAGCCGCACCGGGGCGCCCCGCCAGGCGAGACGGAGCAAGAGGAGGGCCGCGATGAGGGCGGCGAGTGCCGGGAGGTGGGTGAGGTGCACCGCCGCCGCTGCGATCAAAGCAAGCCATGCGCTGAACGCCTCGAGACGGGAGAGGCCGCCGAGCGCGAGGATCACCGCCGCCAGCACCATCGGCGCCGAGAGAGCATCCGCCATCACCCAGGAGGCGAACCAGGGCGCGCCGGTGACGAGCGCGACCGCAGCCACAACCGCAACAAAGGCCGCGGGCGTGAGCCCGGCACGCCGGGCGAGAAGCCACATCAGCCACGCCGTCAGCAGAGCCTGCGCCGCCACCACCGGCCACAGCGTGCGCCCCTGGTGCAGAGGCCCGATCAGCCAGCCATAGGCAGGCGGGCGGATGGGACGGAACCATTCGGGCTGCGTCCACACCCAGAGGTAGTCGGCGGTGTCGGAGAAGATCAGCGGCCAGCCGTTCCAGAGCGCGGGCCAGAGGAGGAGGACGGCGGAGACGGCGATGGCCAGGGGCACGGGAAGTCGCATGGG
>CALFVI010000029.1 GCA_937928775.1 uncultured Elioraea sp.
GACGCCGATCCGCACATCTGGCAGGACCCGAAGCGGGCGCAGGTGATGGTACGCCGCATCGCGGCCGGCCTTTCCGCTGCTGACGCTGCCGGCCGCGCCATTTACGAGGCGAATGCCGCGCGCTACAATGAACGTCTTGAAGCCCTGCACGCCTGGGTTGAGGCGCAGTTCCGCGGCATCCCCCGCGAACAGCGCCGCGTGGTCACGAGCCACGATGCCTTCGCCTACTATGGCGAGCGCTACGGCGTGACGTTCCTTGCACCACAGGGTGTCACCACCCGCGCCGAACCCTCGGCGCAACAGGTGGCGCAGCTCGTGCAGCAGATCAGGCGCGAGCGTATTCGCGCCATCTTCCTCGAGGACATGGCAAACCCGCGCCTCATTGAACAAGTGGCGCGCGAGGCTGGGGTGCGGGTCGGCGGCACGCTCTTCTCTGACGCTCTGTCGCCGCCTGACGGCCCCGCCCCCACTTACGAGGCGATGATCCGGCATAACACGCGGATGCTGGCCGAGGCCCTTGCCGCCTGAGCGGGCGCGGCGGCCGGGTCCCATTCCGGTTGCGTATTGTCATCGTCCCGTCATTTGTCCCGACCCTTTCGCTTCCCTATGAGGTGGCCAGTGTTTGGCCCCCACCGCCGGGGACTTTGCTAGGAGACGATGATGACTGGACCGACCCGCCGCGCCGCCCTTGCCGCGGCTCTCTTCGCCGGGGCGTTGCTTGCGCCCCATGCTGTGACCGCCCAGGCGCAGGACTGCCCGCGTGGCACGCTGGATGCGCGCTTCTGCGACCGCGACGGCGACCTGGTGGCTGATGCGCCCACCAACCCGCGCGAGTTCGTCGATCCGCGCACGCTGATCTTCGCCTACACCCCGGTTGAGGACCCAGCCGTGTATCGTCGCGTCTGGGCCGAGTTCCTCGACCATCTGGCGCGCGTCACTGGGCGACAGGTGCAGTTTTTCCCCGTGCAGTCCAACGCGGCGCAGATCGAGGCGATGCGCGCGGGCCGCCTGCACGTGGCCGGCTTCAACACTGGCTCCACCCCACTTGCCGTCAACTGCGCGGGCTTCGTGCCCTTCGCCATGATGGCCTCGAAGGAGGACGGCGACTACGGGTACGAGATGGAAATCATCGTTCACGCCGACTCGCCCATCCAGAGGATCGAGGATCTGCGCGGCCGTCTCGTCGCCTTCAGCGCTCCAACCTCGAATTCTGGGTACAAATATCCCTCTTGGTTGCTGGCAGAGAAGTTTGGCCTGCGCGAAGGCCAGGACTACCGCACCACCTTCTCCGGCCGGCACGACAACTCCATCATTGGGGTGGCGAACCGCGACTACGACGCTGCACCGATCGCGAATTCGGTGCTCAACCGAATGATCGAGCGCAACGTCGTTCGTCGTGAACAGTTCCGTAGCATCTACAAGAGCGAACGCTTCCCAACCACCGCCTACGGGTACGTGTACAATCTGCACCCCGATCTTGCGGCAAAGGTTCGTGAGGCCTTCTTCTCCTTCAACTGGGAGGGGACGGCGCTGCTGCAGGAGTTCGGCAACTCACGCCCGCCGCAGAACTCCTTTATGCCGATCACCTACAAGGAGCATTGGTCGGTCATCCGCGATGTCGACCGCGCCTCGGGGGTGAGCTACGCCTGCCGCTGAGGGCGAGTGCGACATGAGGGCGTCGGGGCGGCCGCTTTGACGCGCCGTCCCGACATGTTTAGCGGAGCCGACCGATGCTTGCGATCGAAGGCCTGACCAAACGCTATCCGACAGGCGATCTCGCCCTCGATAATGTCTCGCTCACCGTGCCGAAGGGCCAGGTGATGGCGCTGATCGGGCCGTCGGGGGCAGGGAAATCGACCCTCATCCGTTGCGTCAATCGCCTGGTCGAGCCGACCTCCGGGCGCGTGGTGTTGGGCGAGACCGAGATCACGCAGCTTGGTGATTTGGCCCTCCGTCGCGCGCGCCGCCGCATGGGCATGATCTTCCAAGAATACGCTCTGATCGAGCGGCTGACCGTGATGGAGAACGTGCTCTCCGGCCGCTTGGGCTACGTGGGTTTTTGGCGCTCCTGGTTTCGCCGCTTTCCGCTCGCCGACATCGAGGAGGCATTTCGGCTGCTGCATCGCGTCGGTCTCGACCATATGGTGGACAAGCGAGCAGACGCGCTCTCAGGCGGGCAGCGGCAGCGGGTGGGCATCGTGCGCGCACTCATGCAGAACCCCGAGCTGCTGCTGGTGGATGAACCGACCGCAAGCCTCGACCCGAAGACCTCGCGCCAGATTATGCGGCTGATCATCGAGCTGGCGAAGGAGCGAGGGCTGTCAGCCATCATCAACATCCACGACGTGCTGCTCGCGCAACAGTTTGCCGAGCGTATCGTCGGCCTTCGCGCCGGGCGCATCGTCTTCGACGGAGCCCCCGAAGAGATGACGCCGGAGGTTCTGACTCGAATCTACGGCGAGGAGGATTGGTCGAAGACGATCCGCCGCGACGAGGACGAGGAGAGCAAAGATGGCGGGCCCACAGCAGTCACCGATGCGCTGAAGGTGGTCGCCGCGCAGTGATGATGCGTGCCCCGCGCAAAGAGCCTGAGCGATGACGACCGCCGCGCTTTCCTTCGACGCCCGCGCCGCCGCCCGCGCCTGGCGGCCCCCGCCTCTGATCGAAAGCGTGTGGCTGCGTTACACAGTCTATCTCGGCGCCCTTCTCTACCTCGTCGTCGGCCTCGGCTCGGTCGAGGTGAACTGGGTCCGCGCGGCGGAAGGGCTGGAGCGCGGAGCCCGTTTCCTCGCCGCGTTCTTTCCCCCCGACTTCGTCACCCACTGGTTCGACATCCAGGAAGGCATCCTGGAAAGCCTGACAATGACCGTGGTGTCCACGGTATTCGGCGTCATCCTCTCCGTTCCCTTCGCGCTCGGGGCGGCGCGCAACATCGCACCCCTGCCCATCTATCTCTTCTGCCGCAGCGTGATCGCGATCAGCCGCACCTTCCAGGAAGTGATCATCGCCATCCTGTTCGTTGCCATGTTCGGCTTCGGACCGCTCGCGGGCATGATCACGCTCGCTTTCGCCACCATCGGCTTCCTGGGCAAGCTTCTGGCCGAGGACATCGAGGATATCGATCCGTCCCAGGCGGAGGCTGTGCGGGCGACGGGGGCGTCGTGGTTCCAGCTGCTCGCGTGGGGAATCCAGCCGCAGGTGCTGCCGCGCTTCATCGGCCTTACGGCCTATCGCTTCGACATCAATTTCCGAGAGAGCGCTGTGCTGGGGCTGGTTGGTGCCGGCGGCATTGGAGACACGCTCAACTCATCGCTCGACCGTTACGAATTCGGCACATCGGCGGCGATCCTCCTCATCATCATCGCGATCGTGCTCGCCTGCGAATACGCCTCCGGCTGGATACGTCGGGCAGTGCAGTGAGAAGGGCCGTACGATGCCGGTGATCACGAAGGCGAATGGCGCGCGGCTGTGGATGCGCCGGAGCACGGCTGGAGACCTCGCCACGTGGTTCGGCTGGCTTCTGGGCGTGGCGCTCACCGTCGTCTGCTTCCAGTTCATCTCGGAGCAGACGATCTGGGCGTTCGTGTGGGACGCGCCGCGTCAGGCGGGGGATTTGCTCGACCGCTCCGTGCCGCCGCGCTGGGATTACGCGAATGAGCTGTGGAAGCCGATGTGGGACACGATCAACATCGCAACCCTCGGCACCCTGCTTGCGGTCCTGATCGCCGCGCCGACGGCGTTTCTCGCCGCACACAACACGACGCCGTCGCGTGTGCTGGTGCGCCCCATCGCCCTGTTTGTCATCGTCGCGTCGCGTTCGGTGAATTCGCTGATTTGGGCGCTGATCCTCGTCATCATCTTCGGCCCAGGCATGTTCGCAGGCATCCTGGCCATCGGGCTGCGGTCCATCGGCTTCATCGGCAAGCTACTCTACGAGGCGATTGAGGAGATCGACCCAACCCAGGTAGAGGCAGTCCGCGCCACCGGCGCCTCCGGAGCGCAGGTTCTGGTCTGGGGAATCGTGCCGCAAATCGCGCCCGCCTTCGCCGGCATTACCGTTTTCCGCTGGGACATCAACATTCGCGAGGCGACGGTGTTGGGGCTCGTCGGGGCAGGCGGCATAGGGGTGCAGCTTGAGGCTTCGATCGGACGGCTTGAGTGGGAGCAGGTGTCGATGATCCTGCTTCTCATCCTCGCCACCGTGATCGTCTCTGAGTGGGTGTCGGCGCGGGTGCGCCACGCCATCATTTGACCCCCCGCCGAGATCGATCAATACACTGACGTTCGTCCTTCCCACCGACAGAAGTGCTCGACTTCCCCACGCGGTTTCGCGAAACCCCACTCGCGCTCGCGCGAGTTGACGCGCTAGTCGACCGTCCCTGACGATCAGTGCGGGCAACGCTGAGTGTTATCAGACCTCACGCCGGGTGACGACAGAGGCGAACGGATCGGGAAGAGCTCAGCGTCGCACCGGAGAGGCTGGCGCTTTGAGATAGGCGTCAAGCGTCTCGGCGTCGGGCGCCCGGATGGTCATGCGATTGGGGCCGGCACCGATCCGCGAAACAGACTTTGCGGGCTCGCCTTGGGTTTGGAACTCATCGATGCTCTTGCGGTCATCCTTCCGGAACACCCACAGCCGCCCATCCACAATCGCGGTGAAAAACCCGGGGCGATCAAACGGACTGCCGATGGGATGGCCGCCGGCGTATGCAGCCGAAGGCAAAGCGCATGCGAGAACGGCAGTCGCGAAAACAGCTTTGAACCTCATGGCAGGATCACCTCCGCAACGCGATGTCTTGGAGGTATGCCGAGCCAGCCCGTCAATCACGTGAAGTGTGTGTGAAAGCCGAAGTCGCTGCGCCGGAGCCTTCTCCTCCGTCCGGGTTCAGGGCCGAGCGTCAGCTTCGCGCTTCCGCCGCCACCGCTCGAGTTTCTCCGGCCTGTCAAATCCCCTCTCCGAAAGCCTTGCGGCGGAGCTCCTTCAGGCGCATCTCGCCCCCGGTCAGTTTGGGATGGATGGCAAGCGCCGCCTCGAAGGCGCGCAGCGCCGCGAGGGCATCGCCACGCCGTTCGTGGATGTAGGAGAGCCCGACCAGGGCGCCGAAATGCCGCGGCTCGCGCGCCAGCGCCTCGGCGATATCGCGCGCGGCATTCTCGAGTTCGCCGCGGCGGAAATAGACCGTGGCGCGCTTGTTCCAGCCTTCCGCAAGTTCGGGGGCAAGCGCGATGACGGCGTCGAAATCCTCAAGCGCATCGTCATAGGCCTCGGCCTGCAGGTTGCGCAGCCCCCGCCGCATCAAAAGCTGCACAGTGGGCGAGCCTTGGCTCTGCCAGACGGACCAGATTTGTGCCTCGATCGCCTGCGCCGTGCTCTCGTCGGGCGCATGCTTCAACCCCTCGAAGAGCTGATCCAGCGTCAGGCGCGGCCGGTGCTCCTGCGCAACGGAGGCCGGCCCCGCGAGCGCAAGCATGAGACTAGGCAGAAGGTGCCGCCGCCGCATGGCGCGATGGTCAGGCCGGCTCTGTCGCCACCGCAAGTCTCGCCCAATCACGTCCGCGCGCGATCGCCTCCGGCACCGGGCCCCCCGCCATCCAGTCGAGCAAGGAGACGGTGTGCACGACCGGGATCCCCTGCCCCGAAAGCTGGGTGAGGCAGCCGATGTTGCCGGTGGCGATCAGGTCGGGCCGGGTGCGACGGATGTTGTCGATCTTGCGTGCCTTCAGCTGTGCTGCGATCTCAGGTTGCAGCAGGTTGTAGGTGCCGGCCGAGCCGCAGCAGAGATGGCCCTCGGGCACATCCAGCACGGTGAAGCCCGCGCGCTTGAGCAGCGTCTTGGGCAGAGTGGTGATCTTCTGCCCGTGCTGCATCGAACAGGCCGAGTGGTAGGCGACACGCAGCGGCACCGCAGCCCGGGTCGGTTCGTAGCCGAACGCTCCAAGGAATTCGGTGATGTCGCGTGCGAGAGAGGAGACCTTTGCCGCCGCTTCCGCCCATGCCGCATCGTGCTGCAGCAGGTGCGCGTAGTCCTTCACCTGGGTGCCACAGCCCGAGGCGTTGATGACGATCG
The DNA here is from genome assembly GCA_937928775.1 of uncultured Elioraea sp. Lineage (GTDB taxonomy): Bacteria > Pseudomonadota > Alphaproteobacteria > Acetobacterales > Acetobacteraceae > Elioraea. The sequence goes on from CALFVI010000029.1 coordinate 6,069, forward strand.
CGTCAAGGCCCGGGCCGGTGATCTCGCCCATCCAGGCGGCGACGTTGCGCCTGGCTGCTTGCCGCGACGCCTCCTCATCGCCGAGATGATGCACGAGCGCTCCGCAGCAGCCGGCATCGGGGTGAACAACGACCTCGACGCCGAGGCGGGTGAGCAGGCGTATGGTCGCCTCGTTGATCTCCGGGGCGAGCACCTGCTGCGCACACCCCGCAAGGAGTGCGACACGGGCCCTGCGTGCGCCTTCCGCGGGGTGGACGCGCGGGCGTTCGACATGCGAGGGGGATGGAATGTGCGCCGGCGCGAGGGAGAGCATCGCGCGCAGCCGGTTTGCCATCGGGCCGCTTCCCGGAACCAGGCGCGCGAACGGGCGGGCAAACCAGGCAGCGAGCAGAGCAAGACGAAACAGCCCAACGCGTGGCAACAGCCAAGCCAGCAGGGAACGCAGAGCACGTTCGGGCAAAGGGCGCCGATATGTCTTTTCGATGTGGGCGCGGGCGTGGTCAACGAGATGCATGTAATCCACGCCCGACGGGCACGTCGTCATGCAGGCGAGGCAGGTGAGGCAGCGGTCGATGTGCGTCACCACCTCTTCCGAAGCCGGTTGCCCACCCTCCAGCATCTCCTTGATGAGGTAGATGCGGCCGCGCGGCGAATCGAGCTCGTCACCGAGCAGGACGAAGGTCGGGCAGGTCGCTGTGCACATCCCGCAATGCACGCAGGTGCGCAGGATCCTGTTCGCCTCCGCGATCCGGGGGTCCTTCAGCTGCTCCTCGCTGAACAGCGTCTGCATCGGGAGGCGACCTCACCCCTCAGCCCGGTGCGCCGGGCCCGCGAGCACGAAGGCAAGACCCAGCAGGGCGAGGTTCATGCCGTAGCTGCCGAGAAAACCCTGCACGGTGGACGTCCGCCAAATTGCCCCCGAGACGAGCTCGGCGACGATGCCGATGAGCGCGATCGCACCGATCAGATAGCCGAGCCCCTCGCGCGCCCAGGCTGCAAGAGGACGCGAGACTTCGCCGCGCAGCGACTCCGCAAACAGCATGGTGAGCCCGGTGAAGCCGAGCGCGAGCAGCGGGAGAAGCAGGATGAGAGCGAGTGTGGTCATGCGGGCCCCCTGAGCTGGCTGCAGAGATCATCAGACACCGGCGAAGATCCGTCCCGGGTTGAGGATGCCTTTCGGATCGAAGGCCTCCTTGACGCGTCGGGTGAGCGCGGCGAGGGCGGGCGGTTCTTCGGGCAGCCCTGCCACAGCGACGCGAAGCCAGGGCGGTGCGCGGACCAACCAGAAGGTGCCGTGTTCAGAACGCACTGCCTCCGTCACGATCCGATGGGCCATCTCGGTGGCAGGACCGACAACCCAGACAAGCCCTCCCCCCCAGTCGAACAGGAAACGCGCGGGAACGTTCTCAGCCACCTTTGCGGCGAGGCGCGCTCCGCGCGATGGACGGACGGACACGCGCCACACCGCTTCCCCCTCCCCAACGCGAAGCGGCACGGCGTCCCGGACGGCCCGCCAAAGCGCGAGGCTTGTTGCCTCGTCGAGGATGTCGGCAGGGCCGAACTCGGCGAGTGCGGCAGCGAGCGCCGCCGCACGGCGGGGGATGAAGTCTGCGAAGTCCTCGAGGCGAAGCACCGTCGCGGCGCGCTCGCCGAAGCCCGCCTGCGCTGCCGCCTCGGGCGGCAGGTGCGCCGCTCCGGTGACCCCGTAGGGGCTGCCGAGCCCGGCGGAGAGCGCGGCGATGCCGCGCGCGGGCTCCAGGCCACGCAGCATCACGGTCGCGGTTCGTTCCGGCCTCGGCAGGACCTTGAGGGTGATCTCGCTCAACACGGCGAGCGTGCCGCGCGAGCCCACAAGCAGCTTGGCCAGATCGAGCCCAGTGACGTTCTTCAGCACGCGCCCGCCGGAGCGGATTACCTCTCCGGCACCGTTCACCGCGCGAACACCAAGCACATGGTCGCGCATTGCCCCGAGCGCGATCCGGCGCGGGCCGGAGAGGTTGCAGGCGACGATGCCACCGATGGTCTGCGGCCCTTCGCCCGGGCCAGTGAGCGCGCTCAAGTCGGGCGGTTCCGCGATCAGGTGTTGGCCCCTGGCGGAGAGAGCCGCCTCAATTTCTGCCACCGGCGTGCCTGCACGCGCGGCAAGCACCAGTTCGGAAGGGGAATGAAGCGTGATCCCCGCAAGCGCGCGGGTCGTCAACACGGACGCCGCCTGGACCGGGCGGCCGAAGCCTTCCTTGGTGCCGTTGCCGCGAATTGCGAGCGGCTCTCCCGCCTCGTGCGCCTCGGCAATCGCGCGCGAAAGAGCGGTCTCGTCCTCGGGCGCGATCAGCGTCGAAAACCCCATGGCCTCACGCCGCCTTGGCGAACTCGGGCGGGAACACCTTGTGCGGATTGAGCAGCCAAGCGGGATCGAAGGCGCGCTTGACGCGCGCCTGCTGGGCGAGATCGGCGGCCGAGAACTGGGCAGGCATCAGGTCGCGTTTCTCGATCCCCACCCCGTGTTCGCCCGTGAGGCAGCCGCCGAGCTCGATGCAGAGGCGGAGGATGTCGGCGCCGAGCGCCTCGGCGCGCGCGAAGCTCTCCTGGTCGTTGGCATCGAACAGGATGAGCGGGTGAAGGTTGCCGTCACCGGCGTGGAAGACGTTCGCCACCATCAGGCCGTACTCGCGCGACAAGGCCTCGATCCGACGCATCGCCTCCGGCAGCTGGGCGGGAGGGATGGTGCCGTCCATGCAC
>CALFVI010000030.1 GCA_937928775.1 uncultured Elioraea sp.
TTTCGTTCAGGTGCGCCAGCGCATTCTCGCCATCCGCCCCGATGTCTGGGACGACGGGTCGGCCTCCTGCGCGCTCGAACTCGACCCGGAGCATGTGCCGGTGGAACCCCGCGCAGTGAAGCCGTTTCAGGGCTGGCGCTACCTCGCGCCTGGCGACGCCCAGCGCGACCGTCGGCGCGGTTTTGCCGCGCCAGAGACCGGGGTTGCCACAATGCAAGCCGAGATGCGGCAAAAGCTTGCCGCGCTTGGGCTTCTCTAGGCGGGGTCGGCGAGATAGCGCGCGAGCACGGCGCGCATCGCCTCCGGCACCGGGGTTGGGCGGTTCGTCGCCTTCGTCACATAGGCGTGGATGAAGTGGCCCTCAGCAGCGGCGCGGTCGTCCTGGTCGCGGAAGATGCCGATTTCGTAACGGACGGAGGAGTTGCCGATTCGCGCTACACGCAGCCCGGCCGTGACAGTCTCGGGGAAGGCGATGGGGGAAAAGTAGCGGCACTGCGTCTCAACCACATAGCCGACGATCTCGGAGGCGAGCGGTTGCAGCGCTCCCGTATCCATCAGGACGCGCGCGACCGTGGTGTCGAACCACGAGTAGTAGACCACGTTGTTGACGTGGCCGAAGGCGTCATTGTCCATCCAGCGCGTGGGAATGATGAGGAACCACCCGTACTCGCCGCGGGTGCCGATCCGTTTCGTCATCGAGGGGCCTCCGTGAAGCGGGAGCAGCCTCCACGCTCGCGCCCCGGCCGGCAAGAGTGGCGGGCGGCGTTGCCGGCGCGGGCGGAAGCGATCGCGCGCGACTGGGGCCTCTCGCTCGGCCCACCCTTGGGCGGGTCGACGCAGGGGCTGGTGTGCGAGGTGTGGCGCGCGGATGGAACGCTCGCCGTGCTCAAACTGGAAAAACCGGGCCAAGGGGTGGCGGCGCAGGCGGCGGCGCTGGCAGCCTGGGAAGGGCGCGGTGCAGTGCGGCTGCTGCGCGCCGACTCCAACCATGGCGCTCTGCTGCTCGAACGGCTTGTTCCCGGCGCACCGCTCGCCACCCTCTGCGCAGCAGGGCGCGATGAGGAGGCGATGGCGGTGGTCGCCGAGGTGTCGCTCACGTTGCGTCGCCCTCCGCCCGAAGGTGCGGTGCTCGCCGACGCGCATGGCTGGTGGCGCGCGATCGCCGCCTGCCGCGACCGGCGGCTCGATCCCGCCCTGCGTGACCGTGCACTCGGGATCTGGCGCGACCTCGTGGTGTCGTCAGCCGAACCGTGCCTGCTGCATGGCGATCTCCACCACGGCAACATCCTCGCCGATGGCGCGGGGTGGCGGGCGATCGACCCGATCGGGGCGGCGGGGGATGCGCTGTTCGATCCAGCTTCCGCATTATGCGAGCCGGTATCATTCCTTATCCGTTTCGATAAACCTGGGCGCCTGCTCAACCGACGCCTCGCCGCTCTCGCCGAACGCCTTGCCGCTGACCACGCCCGGCTTGCGGCGTGGGCGTTCGCGATCGCGGTGCTGAAGACCGTCTGGGCGATCGAGGACGGATGCGAGGCGGGCGGCTATGCCGCGATTGCAGCACGCCTCTCCGAGAGCACGTCCTGAAGCCAGGCGGCGATCGCGCGATCAGCCCAGGTGCCGTCGCGCGAAGCGTCGTGGAAACCGACGTGACCACCGCCCAAGGCGATCAGCGGGCGAAGGCGAGGATTGCTGTTCCAGGCGATGGCACGATAGGTCTCCGCCGGCACCCAGGGGTCGTCCTCGGCAGTGAGGCAGAGGGTGGGGGTGGCGATGGCGAGAAGGCGCGGCGGCAGGCCGCAGCGTTCGTAGTAGTCGTCCGCGCTGGCGAAGCCCGCCATCGGCGCGACGTAGCCATCGTCGAAGGCGTAGACGGTGCGCGCCGCACGAGCGGCGGCGAGCAGGTCAGGCGGGATGTGCGGGGCGAGCGCCTCCGCCTCGCGCTTCATCAGAGCAAGCAGCCAGGCGTGATAGAGCGCGTTCCGCCACGCCATCATCCGGCGTGCGACAGGGGCGAGAAGCACGGGCGAGCAGACCGTGGCGGCGGCGCGGAGGGGAAGGTTGCGCGCCTCGGGCCGGGCCAGAGCGTTGAGGAGCTGCGTGCCGCCAAGCGAAAACCCGATGGCGACGATACCGGAACGGACCATGTGCGCATCGAGCCTGCCGAGCGCGTGCAGGATGTCGTCCCCGGCCCCGGCGTGGTACTGCCGCCGAGACCGCGGGCGCGACGGTGTTGATCCACGCAGGTTGAGCCGCAGCACGCCGTGCCCGCGGGCGTGCCAAAACGCTAGCGACCGGCGCATGTATTGGCTGTCCTCGCAGCCGCAAAGCCCGTGGATAAGCACGACGAGCGGGCGCTCTGCATGGCCCTCGTGGAGTGCGGCGGCAAGCGCGTCTCCATCCGGCAACTCGAGCCAAAGCCGCACAGAGGGGCCGGGGTCTGGCGCGTCGCGGAAGAGCGCGTTGCGTACCGTCTGCAAATCTCCCGTGAGCCACGGCGGGCGCGGGCGGAAGGGCGGAAGGTTCGGTACCGTCATGATGCGGCGGGCAGGTCGAGTTCGGCGGCGAGCCCGCCCGCTGGGCTGCGGCCGAGGCGGAGTTCCGCACCGTAGAGGGCGGCGATCTCATCGACGATGGCAAGCCCGAGGCCGGACCCCGCATGCCTGCTGTCCAGGCTCACGCCCCGCGCCCGCGCCGCCTCGGCGTCCTGCAGTCCGGGTCCATCATCCTCGATCGCAACCCTCACCCGCGGCCCATCGGGAATGATGCGAACCCGCACCGACCGCGCTGCCCACTTGCCGGCATTGTCAAGCAAGGCGCCCATCATCTCCTCGAGATCGGCGGCCTCCACCGCGACGTGCGCTGCCGGCCCCTCCAGCGTGAAAGCCACACGCGGATGGATCCGCCGCATCACCGCGAGCAGATCCGCGACCACGTTGTGCAGAGCAGCCCGCTCTCCGTAGGCCGCGCCCGCGATTCGTGCCCGGGCAAGGTGGCGTTCGGTCAGGCGCCGCATGCGCGCAACCTGGTCGGCGATCCTGCCTTCCGGGTCGGGCAGGGTCGCGAGCGCGGCGAGCGGGGTCTTCAGCGCGTGCGAAAGATCGGCCGCAGCGCTGCGCGCGCGAGCAAGAGTTGCTTCGTGCGAGGCAAGGAGCGCATTCACAGCCTCGGCGAAAGGGGCAAGCTCGCGCTCCGGCGGGGCGGCAAGGCGCTTCACCTCGCCGCGGCGCACGGCGTCGAGCCCGCGCGCGAGCCTCTTCACCGGCACGAGTGCAGCCGAGACAAGCACGGCGGCGAGCAGGGACAGGAGAATGGCAAGCGGGGCGAGAGTGGCGATGACGACCGCGCGCGCCTCGGCCTTCTCTTCGGCCAGTGCCCGTTCCGGTGCGGCAACGCGGATGATGAGCGGGCTGCCGTCGTCGGGCGAGGGGACGTCCCGGCCGACGACCCGCAGCGCCTCGCCACGCGGATCGATCCGCGCAATCCGCCCACCCCACAGGCTTCGGCTCGCCGCGATCACCACGCCCTCGTCTTCCACCTCCCAGTACCAGCCGGAGAGGGCTGCCTCGAAGCGCGGATCGGGCAGGCGGTGCGCGACCACAACGGCGCCGCTGTCATCGTCCACATCGAGAGCGGTGGCGAGCGCGATGAGAATGGTTTCGAGGCGGCGGTCGAAGGAGACCGTCACCACCGAACCGAGCCGTTGGTCAAGCCACAGGCCACTCGCCCCGAGGACAGCAGCAACGGAGACGAAGGCGACAAGTGCGAGCCGTGCGCGCAGGCTCGAGCGAAAAAGCGTGATCATCGCCTGAGCCGATAGCCGCGCCCGCGCTCGGTCTCGATCGCCTCCGGCCCGATTTTGCGGCGCAGGCGGCCGATGATGACTTCGAGCGCGTTGAAGTCGCGGTCCGTGTCGCCATCGTAGACGTGCTCGGCAAGTTCGGTGCGGCTGACCACCCGGCCCGCGCGGTGGATCAGGTAGGCGAGCACGCGGTGCTCCATGGCGGTCAGCTTGAGCGGCATGCCGTCGAGGGTGAAGGTGCCGAGTTGGGTGTCGTAGGCGAGGGGCCCCGCGGTGATGACGGCCTGGGCATGGCCGGCGGCCCGACGGACGAGGGCCTGCACGCGCAACACCACCTCCTCAAGCCGGAACGGTTTGACAACGTAATCGTCTGCCCCGGCACGGAAGCCCGCGAGCTTGTCTGCCCAGCGGTCGCGCGCGGTGAGGATCAGCACCGGGAACGTCGCCCCCGCCTTCCGCCAGGCCTCGAGAACGGCGATGCCGTCGTGGCCCGGAAGACCGAGGTCGAGCACGGCAACATCGTAGGGCTCGGTTGCCCCCAGATGTTCCGCCTCCTCGCCGTCGGCGGCGCGCGCGACGACGAAACCCGCCTCTGCCAGCGCCCGCGCCACGCCCTCCGCGATGGTGGGGTCGTCCTCGACAACGAGCGCTCTCATCGCCGGAGCGCCTCCGCCTGGCCCCGCCCGGCGACCTCGAGAAACGCGCCGGTTTCCGCATCGAGCCGGATGCGCAGGATGTCGCCGCGTTCGGTGCGGAACGAAATCACATAGACCAAATCAGGCTCATGCTTGCGCCCGCGCACGATCGTCCCGTCGAGGGCCCGCCCGCGGTAGCGCTCCTCGACAATCGCGAAGGCGCGGGCAAGCGGGATGGTGTCCGCCGCGGCGCTGTGCGCAAGCAGGAGAAACGAGACGGCGAGCAGGCGACGTCGCGCAAGCATGCCTCTAAGGTAGGGCAGAGGATCCTGAACGGAAGCTGAATGGCTGCAGCCACGGTCGGTTCAGGTACCGGGCGCTAGAAGGAGCGCGTCATCACGACAGACAAGGAGGTCAAACGATGACGACACGCAAGACGCTTCTCGCCGCCGTGGCTGCCGCGGTTCTGAGCGCAACCCCATTGGCTGCACAGGTGCCGATCGGCTCTCTTGCCGGACCGGGAACGACCGTCCAGGGCACGGTGGGCGAGGTGTTTGGTGACAGGTTCGTGCTGCGCGACGACACGGGTGCGATCCTCGTCAAGCTCGGGCGTGACGCCGTGCGCCGCGTCGATGTTCAGCCGGGCGAGCGCCTGACCGTGATCGGCAAGCCGAAGGGAGTGGGCAGCTTCGACGCCTTCACCTTGGTTCGCGAGAACGGCGAGCGCATCGAGATTCGATCGGTGCCGGGGCCCATGCCGCGCGTGCAGCGGGAGCGGCGGGCCGAATCGCCCATGGCATCGGCGCAGATCAGCGAGCGGGATCTCCGCCAGCGTCTCGCCGCGCTCGGCTACAGCGACGTCCGTGACATCGAGCGCAAGCCTCGCCACTTCGAGGTCACGGCACGCAATCCGCGCGGCGAACGCGTGGAGCTCCACGTCGACTTCGAGGGCTCCGTGTACAAGGAGCGTTGGCTTGATGCGCGTCGCGGCGATCGCCGCTGATCCACGACTGCTGATCGTCTCCCGGGGGCGGGCGAGGCCCGCCCCCATTTTCAGCCGAAGCCGAGTGCGGCGAGATCGAGGATGAACGGCAGGTCGGTGTCCTCGGGGCGGATCCCGGCCGCCGTCAGCATTGCATGCACCTGCCCGCGGTGATGCGTACCGTGGTTGAAGAGATGCGTAACGAGAATCCATTTCGGCCTACGCCACTCGCGCGCAGTGGCACCCGAGAACCAGACGAGCTCCTCTGCGAGCCAGGCCTCCGTCAGGCCCCCGGCCCAGGCCTCGATCCGGCGGTCCGTCTCCTCGCGCGCGGCGCGAAGGTCGTCGAAGGACTCGTAGAGCGAGGTGCTCGCCGGAATGCCGCCGCGCGGCCGCTCCCAGCCATCGGCGAGGCGATGCATCCAGACGCGATCTCCCCACAGAAGGTGGTTGAGCGTGGCGTGGATGGAGCCGAAGAAGGCGCCGCGATCGCGCTTGCGCTCCGCATCAGTGAGCTGCCCGGCGGCACGGTAGATGCGCCGGTTCATCTCCGAACTGTAGGCGGCCATCAGTCGACACCAGGCGGGGCTGATCATGGTGCGTGTCCGTGATCGAGGAAGCGCGCGACGAGGGCGATCTCGCCTGCGTTCCACAAGGCCGGGGCGTGGCCGCAGCCGGCGATGGTGACGAGGCGTGCGTGCGGTGCCTGTGCCATGCGTGCGGCGACCTCGGCGGGCAGGACGTCGGAAGCTTCGCCGCGCAGGATCAGCGTCTCGACGCGCACGCCAGCCCAGAGGGCGGAGAGATCGACATCCTTGGCGTCGATGCCGGCGAAGGCCTCTGCGATCGCGGGGTCGAAGTGCGGCACGAAACCGCTTTCCGTTGCCACGAAGCTCGTTTGCGCGAGGTGACGCCACACCGCAGCGGGGAGATCTCCGAACGGCGCGTAGAGGCGGCGGATCAGCGCCTCCGCCTCGTCGAGATCGGCAACTGTGGGGAACGATTGGGCATAGGAGGCGATGCGCGCGATCGCCGCGGCCGGTATCGACGCGCCGATGTCGTTGAGCACGAGGCGTCTGATCGGTGTGTTCGGCTGCGCCGCCAGCATCATGCCGACGATGCCGCCCATCGAGGTGCCGACCCAGTCGACCGGCCCCTCGCC
>CALFVI010000031.1 GCA_937928775.1 uncultured Elioraea sp.
GCCTCCACCATCATCGCCCGGCAGACCGACCGCAACTCGGGGTCCCCCGTCAGCACGTCGAGAGTCTGCAGGGTGAGGGCAGAGACGGGGTTGAAGGTCAGGTTGCCCCAGAGCTTGACCCAGATCTCGTCTCGGATGCGCGGCCGCACGGGCGCCTTGAAGCCGGCCGCGATCAGCGCCTCCGCAAGCCGCAGCACTCGCTCGCTCTTCGACTCGTCCGGTTCGCCGAGCGAGAAGCGGTCTCCGTAGCTGTGCTCGACCACGCCGGGTTCCACCACCTCGGCTGCTGGGTAGACAACGCAGCCGATGCAGCGTTCGGGTGGAAGGAGGCGCAGGAGCGTGCCGCCCGGGTCGACGCTCTCGACGGAACGGCCATCGAACGGTCCGCCATGTTGATGGAAATACCACCACGGGATCCCGTTCACGCCCGAAACGATCGCCGTCTCGGGCCCGAAGAGGGGCTGCATCGCCTGCGCCACCCCGGGCAGGGAGTGCGCCTTCAGGGTGATGATGACGTAGTCCTGCGGCCCGGCCTCGGCTGCGGTGGCCACCGCGCGCGGGCGGGTGAGGATCTCCTCGCCCTCTGAGCGCAGCACCAGTCCCTTCTCCTGCATCGCTGCAAGGTGCGGGCCCCGCGCGACGACCGTCACCTCGTGCTCGCCTTTGTGCGCAAGGCGGGCCGCCATCAGGCCGCCGATCGCGCCCGCCCCGAAGACGCAGATCCGCATCAGAACCGCACCCCAAGCTTCTCGGCGAGGCCGATGCGCTGCAGCTTGCCGGTCGCTCCCTTCGGGATTTCGGGCACGAACACGATCCGCCGCGGCACCTTGAAATCGGCGAGGCTCTGGGCGGCGAAATCGCGCAGGCCCTGCTCGCTCACCTCCATGCCGTCGCGCAACACGACCGCCGCCGCCACCTCCTCGCCGAGCTTCGGGTGAGGGGCGGCGAAGGTGAGCGCCTGCGCCACCGCCGGATGGGCGGAAAGCACATTGTCGACCTCAAGCGGGCTCACCTTCTCACCCCCGCGGTTGATCAGCTCCTTGAGCCGCCCGGTGAGGGTGAGGTAGCCATCGGTATCGAAGGTGCCTTGATCGCCGGTACGGAACCAGCCGTTCGTGAAGGCCTTAGCGTTGGCCTCCGGGTTGTTCTCGTAGCCCTTCGTTACATTGGGGCCGCGGATCACCACCTCGCCCGTCGCCCCTTGCGGCAGGAGGTTGCCCTCCTCGTCCATGATCGCGATCTCGGGCCCTGCCGGAAGCCCGACCGAGCCCGGCTTGCGCGGCCCCGTGAGCGGATTGGAGGCCATCTGGTGCGAGGCCTCGGTCATACCGTAGCTCTCGACGAGAGGGCAGCCGAACGTCTCCTCCAATTTGAGCATCACCGGCGCGGGCAGCGAGGCGGAGGAGGAGCGGAGGAAGCGAAGTTTCGCGCGCGCAATCACCTCGGCGTTGCGGTCGGCGCGCGCGAGGATCGCCTGGTACATGGTCGGCACGGCGGTGATCCAGGAGGGCCTCTCCTCGTCCAGCTGGCGGAAGAAACGCAGCGCGTCGAAGCCCGCCGTGCAGATCACCGCGCCCCCGCCGTGCATCGAGGCGAGCACGGCGGCAACCAGGCCGTGGATGTGAAAGAGCGGCATGATGTTGAGACACGCATCCTCAGGCGAGAGTGCCAAGGTGGTCGCGATGTGGTTGGCCGAGGCGCAGAGATTGGCGTGGGTGAGCGGAACGATCTTCGGCCGAGCCGTGGTGCCTGAGGTGTGCAGGACGAGGGCGACATCGTCTTCATCGGCAGGGCCCGGATGTGCCGCTGAGCCGGGCGAGCCGCCTTCGAGCGCGAAGTCGCCGGCCTCCTCGCGGGGAACGAGCTCGAGAAGCGGAACATTCAGCCGTGCCGCCGCCGCCCGCGCCGGGCTGTCCGCCCCCTTCAGCACGATCAGTGCCTTCGCGCGCAAATCCTCGAGGTAGAAGGCAAACTCGTCCTCACGATAGGCGGGATTGAGGGGGGCGGTGGTGGCCGCGGTGGCAACTGCGAGGAACGCAGCCGCCATCTCTGGCCCGTTCGGCAGCACGATCGCTACCCGATCGCCCCGGCCGATGCCGAGCGCGTTGAGCCTCGCGCGCGTGCGTTCGGCGACCGTCATCAGGGCGGCGGATGTGAGCGGGGCGCGGCCGGGCGCACGCAACGCGACCGAGGCGGGGTCGCGGGCGGCGAGCAGGTCGGCGAGCGTGGCGTGGGCGGGCATCGGGCGATTTTCCACGGTGGAACGCGGGACGGATGCAGCGGGACCAGCGGCGACGCAAGCCCCCGGACCGGGAGACGCGCATTTTGTTGCGCTGCAATGTAAATTCGCGACAGGAGTTTTCGTTTGATTTACCGACGCCGCAATCCTATGCCGCCGCCCTCACCTGATGACAGCCCGGCTCGACCACACGCAAGGGGATGGTATGACGTCGCGACGCACGCTGGTTGGCGCAGCCGCGCCTTTCTTCGCCCTCTCGCTCGCCCTCGCCGCGTGCCCCCACCCGGCGGCGGCCCAAGGGTGGGAACCGTCGCGGCCGATCACCCTCCTCGTTCCGGCCGGCACGGGCGGCAGGGCGGATCAGATGGCGCGCGCCATCCAGGGCATCGTCTCCAAGCACAATCTCGCGCGCCAGCCGGTCGTGGTGCAGAACAAGCCTGGCGGGGCCGGGGCGGAGGCCTTCCTCGAGGTGAAGAACAGCCGCGGCAACCCGCATCTCCTGGTCATCACGCTGTCGAACCTGTTCACCACGCCGCTTGCCACCGGGGTGCCGGTGTCTTGGCGCGACCTCACACCCATCAAAATGATGGCGCTCGATCAGTTCGTGCTCTGGGTGCACGCGGAAAGCCCCTGGCGCAGCGTGCCCGAGTTCATCGCCGCGGCACGCGAAGGCCGCCTGCGCATGGGCGGCACCGGCTCGCGCCAGGAGGACCAGATCATCACGGTGGCGATCGAGCGCGCCACGGGGGCGCGCTTCACCTACGTCCCGTTCCGCGGCGGCGGTGAAGTTGCCGTGCAGCTCGTTGGCCGGCATGTCGATGCGACCGTCAACAACCCGATCGAGGCCGTGCAGCACTGGCGCTCCGGCACGCTGCGCCCCCTCTGCGTCTTCGACAGCAAGCGCCTGACCGTGACCGACAAGGTGACGGAAACGATGGCCTGGTCGGACATCCCGACCTGCAAGGAAGCGGGGCTTGACGTCGAGTACCTGATGCTGCGCGGCATCTTTGGCGCGCCCGGCATCGCGCCTGCCGTGGTCGAGTATTATGTCACCCTGCTCGATCGCGTGCGCGCCACCCCAGAGTGGCAGCATCTAATGACAGAAGGCGCATTCAATCTCACCACGATGACGGGTGAGCCCTTCGCGCAGTGGTTGGCGCGCGAAGAGGAGCGGCACCGCAGTCTAATGGCGGAAGCGGGCTTCCTCGCCCGCTGACGGCGCGCCGCGCTTCGGATCGCTTGCCATGAGCGAAGTGCCGCGGGGCTTGCGCGCCCGCCCCGTCGAAATCGCCACCGCGGTCGGCTTCGCCGCCTTGGGCGGGATCGCGATGTTCGACTCCGCCCGCATCGGCTTCGGCTGGGGCTTTGATGGTCCGCAATCGGGCACCTTCCCCTATTGGGTGGGCGCGCTGCTCATGCTCGCCTCTGGCGCGGTGCTAGCGGGCGCGGTGCTGCGGCGCACGCGCGCCATGTTCGCCACCAGCGAACAGCTCGCCTCCGTCGCGCGCGTCTTCATCCCCGCCATCCTCTATGTGGCGGCGATGCACGCCGTCGGGCTCTACGTTGCCTCAGCCGGCTTGCTTGCATGGTTCATGATCCGCCTCGGCGGGTATCCGTGGCCAGTCGCGATCGCCTCCGGCGTCGCAACGGCCGTGATCATCTTCGTCGTCTTCGAACTCTGGTTCCTCGTCTCACTGCCCAAGGGCCCCCTCGAAGAGCTGCTCGGATACTGAGCGATGGAGAATCTCGCCGCGCTCGCCGCCGGATTTGCGGTCGCGCTGACGCCCTCGAACATGGTGCTGATGCTGGTCGGCGTCCTGCTTGGCGTCGTCATCGGCGTTCTTCCAGGGCTCGGCGGGGCGAACGGCATCGCCATCCTGCTGCCGCTCACCTTCGCGATGGAGCCGGTGAGCGCGATCATCATGCTCTCCTGCATCTATTGGGGTGCCCTGTTCGGCGGCGCGATCACCTCCATCCTCTTCAATATTCCGGGCGAACCGTGGTCTGTCGCCACCACCTTCGACGGCTACCCGATGGCGCAGAAGGGCCGCGCGGCGGAAGCGCTGGTGGCGGCCTTCACCTCCTCCTTCTTCGGTGCCTTCGTCGCCATCGTCATGATCACCGCGATCGCCCCGCTCGTCGCCCGCTTTGCGCTGCGCTTCGGCCCGCCCGAATTCTTCGCCGTGATGTTCCTCTCCTTCGCCGCCTTCGTCGGCCAGGGCCGCGGCTCAGCCTGGAAGACGATCGCATCGATGATGGCGGGCTTCCTGTTCGCCTGCGTGGGCCTGGATACGGTGACGGGAGCGCTTCGCCTCACCTTCGGCTCGATGGAGCTGATGCGCGGCTTCGACTTCCTGGTTGCGGTGATCGGCCTCTTCGGCATCTCGGAGATCCTGATCGCGGTCGAGGAGGGGTTGCGATTTGAAGGCGCGAAGGCGCGCATCGACCCAGGCGTCGTGTTCCGGGTGTGGAGGGAGTTGCCGCGCCACGGCGCGATCGCGCTGCGCTCCTCGTTCATCGGCTGCTGGATGGGGGTCACCCCAGCGGGAGCCACCCCTGCCTCCTTCATGTCCTACGGGATGGCGCGCAAGCTCTCCAGGGACGGGGCCGCCTTCGGCACCGGGCGGATCGAGGGTGTGATCGCACCGGAGGTGGCGAACAATGCGGCTGGTGTGTCCGCGCTGCTGCCGATGCTCGCGCTCGGCGTGCCGGGCTCTCCCACCGCCGCCGTGCTGCTGGGCGGGCTCATCATGTGGGGCCTGCAGCCAGGGCCGATGCTGTTCGTCGAACAGAAGGATTTCGTCTGGGGCCTGATCGCCTCGATGTACTTGGGCAATGTCGCGGCCTTCCTGGTCGTGCTCACCCTCGTGCCGGTGTTCGCCGCCATCCTGCGCATTCCCTTCACCATCATCGCCCCTCTCATCCTCATCGCGTGCGCAATCGGTGCATACACGGTCAACAACGCGATGTTCGACGTCATGCTGATGCTGGTGTTCGGGCTGATCGGCTACGTGATGAAGAAGCTCGACTATCCGCTCGCGCCGATGGTGCTGGCACTCGTCCTCGGCAATCGTACGGAGCAGGCGTTCCGCCAGTCGCTCCTGCTCTCGGAGGGGTCGCTTTGGGTCTTCTTCCACGGCTGGTTGTCGGGGCTCATCATGACGGCGGGGCTGGTGTTGCTGGCTTGGCCGCTGATCGGGCGGCTCACGGCGAGCGTTCGCGCGCGCATGGCGTGAGGAAGCGCCCTGCATCCGTTTGTCTCGTTTGCGTGACAACGGGCGGCGGGCGGCTTCCCTGGCGAGCCGATCTGCGCAAGCGTGCGTGCGCCTGAGCAACCGATCAGGGGAGGGCGCCGTGCCCATCCGCATCGCCGCCTTCAATGTCGAGAACCTGTTCGACCGTGCGCGGGCGCTGAACGCCGAGACGCCCGGTGCGCACCAGGATGTGCTCGACGCCTACGCCGAACTGAACCAGCTGTTCGAGCGGGAGACGTACCATGCGTCGGCGAAGCGGCGCATGCTCGCGCTCATGGAGGTTCTCGCGCTTCGCCCGCCGCGCTTCGCGGGGCCGTTCGCGCTGATCCGGCGCATCCGCGGCAAGCTCGTGCACACTCCGCGTGGCTGAGAACCGACGATCGTCGCCAGCGGTCGGGCCGACTGGGTGGGATGGTGCGAACTCGTCACCGCGGCGGTGGACGAGATCGCGATGATGAACACCGCGCGCGTGAACTGCGACGTGGCTGCCGACCTCCTCGCCGTGGTGGAGGCGGAGAGCCGCCCCGTGCTGCGTCGCTTCCACGACTTGTTGCTGCCCAAGGTGGGAGTGGCGCCCGACCAGGGCTACCGGCACCTCATGCTGATCGACGGCAATGACGAGCGCGGCATCGATGTCGGGCTCGCCACCCGCGATGGCTTCCCGATCGGGCTGATGCGCTCGAACGTCGACCTCCGCTCCCCGTCAGGCGAGGTCTTCTTCAGCCGCGACTGCCCGGAATACGTCGTCACCACGCCCTCGAATCGGCCGATCATTGTTTTGCCGAACCATTTCAAGAGCACGTTCGCCCCGGGCAGGGACGGCCAGCGCCGCGCCGACGAGAAGCGACGCCTGCAAGCGCAAACGGTGGCGGACATTTACCGCCGACTGCGCCAGGAGGGCCATGACAACATTGTCGTGCTGGGTGACCTGAACGACACGCCGGACAGCGAGCCGCTTTCGCCGCTTCTGCGTGGCACCGACCTCAAGGACGTTTCGGATCACGACGCATTCACCGAGTTCGAGTATCGCGCCCGCACGGGGGGGCGCGGCATCGGCACCTACGGCAACGGGCGCGACAACGAGAAGATCGACGACATCCTGCTCTCGCCCGCCTTGTTCACGCGCGTCTCCAAGGGCGGGATCTTTCGCAAGGGCGCGTGGCCGGGACAGAGGCCGAAGCGGTGGGACGTCTATTCCGAGCTCGCTGCCCCTGTTCACGCGGCCTCCGACCATCACGCGATCTGGGTCGATCACGACCTCTGGCCACCATGGGGCGTTCGGCTGGCAACCTCCTCCGCCGCCCCGTACCCTCTCCTGTGGCTTCGGCGCGATGTGCCCGGGTCGCCACGACGGCGAGAGGGAGCGGGCGTGGTAGCGGCGGGCGGACTTGAACCGCCGACCCCGGCATTATGAGTGCCGTGCTCTGACCAGCTGAGCTACGCCGCCGCGTCCGCCGCAGTTAGGGTGTCGTGCCCGTCCCTGTCAACGCCGCGCGCTGGGGCCCCGATCCGCGACGCCACCAGCGTGCCGCCGCCCAGCACCCGCTCCCCGTCGTAGAACACCGCTGCTTGGCCGGGCGCGACGACAGCCGGTGCGTCGAGCACAATCAGCACCCGCCCGCCCTCCGCCACCACGGTGGCAGGCTGCGCCGCTTCCCGCCCGCGCAGCTTCACCGCACAGCGGATCGATGCGGCGGGCCGGTCGATCAGCCAGGACACGCCCTCGACCCAGGCTTCAACCTGCCCAAGGGCGGCGCGCGGGCCGACGACCACACGCCGTCTGCCGGCATCGATCGCGACCACGAACAGCCGCTCCCCCGCGCGCGCCGCAACCTCACCGAGGCCCTTCGCCTGGCCCACCGTGAAGCGCGCGATGCCGCGATGCCGGCCCAGCACCCGGCCGTCGAGCGAGACGATCTCGCCCTCCTCTGCCGCCTCGGGGCGCAGAGCGGCCACCACCCGGTCGTAGCGCCCCTCCGGAACGAAGCAGAGATCCTGGCTGTCTGGCTTCTCCGCGACCGGAAGGCCAAGCCGGGCGGCCTCGGCGCGCACCGCGTCCTTGCGCATGCCGCCCAGGGGAAAACGGAGGAATGGCAAATCCTCGCGCCTGATGCCCCAGAGAAAATAGGACTGGTCGCGCACCGGGTCGATCGCGCGCAAGAGCGCCATCTCTCCGCCAACCATCGCCGTGCGCGCGTAGTGGCCGGTGGCAAGGGCATCGCAGCCGAGGTCGCGGGCAAGCTGGACCAGATCAGTGAACTTCAGGTGCTGGTTGCAGGCCGCGCAGGGAATGGGGGTGAGCCCCTCGGCGTAGGCCGCGGCGAAGGGTTCGATCACGGCCGCGCGGAAGCGGGCTTCCATGTCGAGAACGTAATGGGGGATCCCCAAATGGTCTGCCACCCGGCGGGCGTCGTGGATGTCCTGCCCTGCACAGCAGGCACCTTTCCGGCCGACGGCCCGCCCGTGATCGTAGAGCTGCATGGTCACGCCCACCACCTCGTGCCCGGCCTCCACCAGAAGCCCGGCGACAGTGGCGGAGTCGACCCCGCCCGACATGGCAACAAGGATGCGCATGGGCCTCAGATGCGGGGGGCGTCGGGCAGGGTCAAGCGACGGCAGCACCGACGCTTCGTCCGACGGCCTACCGACCCCGGATCACGTGCAGGCAACACACGCAGCGCTGGCTGGGCAGGGTGCTCTGCGGCCAGCCTCAGCGTTTGGCAGGCGCGGTTCTCCGACCCAGCCCCGCTCACCCCGCCGTGGAGTCACGGCCCGCTCAGCCGCCGCCCAAGCGCGCGCGCACGCGTGCGAGGTTCGCCTTCGCCTCCTCCACCCCCAAAGCCGCCGCCCGTTCATAGGCGGCGGCCGCCTCCGCCAGCTTGCCGATGGTTTCCAGGCATTGCCCGTGGCGCACATGCCCGGGGCCGAACGCGGGTGCGCGGTGCACGACCATCTCGAAGTCGCCGACAGCACGGTTGCACTCACCGAGGTGCTGGCGCGCGAGGCCGCGGTTGAACCGCGCTGCCAAATCGTTCGCATCGATGGCAAGCGCCTGGTCGAAATCGGCGATGGCGCGCACCACGTTGCCCCCTCGCGCGTAGAGAACCCCGCGATTGACATAGGCCCGGACGTGGCGGTCGTCGCCGACGATGGCCATAGTGTAGTCCTCAATCGCGGCGTCGTTCAGCCCGAGCCGCTCATGCACCAAGCCGCGATTGTAGTAAGCCTCGGGGTAGATCGGACGTAGCGCAATTGCTTGGGTGAAATCCGCTGCTGCCTGCCCATACTGTTCGAGCTGCGCGTGCTGAATGCCGCGGTTGAAATGTGCTTCCGCCAAGTCGGGCTTGAGCGAGAGGGCACGGGTGTAGTCCATGATCGCTTCGCGCCGACGACCGAGTTCGCCCTGCGCCACGCCGCGATTGTAGAAGACGAGGGCCTCGTCCGGAGCAAGCTCAGCCAGGCGGTCGAAATCGGCCACCGCCTCCTCGAACCGTTTCAGCAGCACGAAGCCATTGCCGCGGAAGAACAGGGCGGCTGCCTGCTGCTCCTTGGGCAGGCCCTGATCGAGCAGGCGGGTGCAGTCCGCAACCATGGCAGCAGGCTCCTCTCCTGCGCGGCAGCGATGCTGCTCTTGCGCCGCAACCGAGCCGGCGCCGACGGCAACGATGCCGGCAGCCACCGCCACCCATCGGGCCTTGCGCATCATGGTTGTCACCCTTGCCCTCTCCTCTCGCTCCGGTAGCGCTAGCAGAGAGTCGCAGGGAACGCCATCAACCGTTCAGTGACCGTGCCAGCGAGAAGGTCCACCAAGGCGAGACCCAGCACCGCTCGGACGGAGGGTTTTGGCGGGTCACGGAGCGCCCTCAGCTCGAACTTGAGGGGTAGGTGGGTGAAGCGGGCCGAGACCCCAGCTGGGACGGTTGCGCAAAGCCACGCTTCAAAGGCGCAGCCGTCAACGCGCGCGATATGCTCCCCCGGGCTAGGAGGCCGCGAGGCCCATCTGCCAGAAGCGCGCCTCCAGACGGCAGGCGGCATCGAAGCTGCGCACGAGCTCCTCCCATCGTGCCTCGGCCCCGCGCGCAGCACCAAGACGGTCCAGCCGGGCAATCGCCGCCTCGGCCACGCCCCGGAATTCCGCCCCCGAGTACATCTCGAACCAGGCGCGATAGGGGTTGCCCTCGACCTTCAGCGCAGGGTCGCGCGCCATCCGGGCCCCGATCTCGGCATAGCCGATGACGCAGGGCGCGAGCGCCACTTCGAGGTCAAGCACGTCGCCCGCCAGGCCCCGCTCCAGAACATAGCGGGTGTAGGCCATGGTTTCCTCGGCCTCCGGCTCACGCTCCATCGCCGCCTTGTCGATGCCCCAGGTGGCGCAGTAGGCGACATGGAGCTTCATCTCGTGGTCGATGAGCGCGTGCAGAGTCGCTGCCGCCTCGCGAATGTCGGCGACATGCGCGTGCTTGAAGGCGGCCAGCGCATAGGCGCGGGCGAAGTGGATGAGAAACAGATAGTCCTGCGTGAGGTAGCGGCGGAACGCGGGCTCAGGAAGCGACCCGTCGGTCAAGCCCCGCACGAAGGGGTGGGCGACATAGGCTTCCCAAGAGGGCCGGGTGGCGTCGCGCAGGCGAGCAAACAGACTGCCCGGTGCCGCGATGGCATCGCGCACATCAGCGGCCGTCCCCCCTTCCGCCATCGCGCCCCCTTCCCTGAACCCAAGGCTCCTGTCAGGACTTCATCGCGTTGCGGGTCGCCTTCGGCAGCCGCACCGTGAGCCCATCCAGCTCCTCGGTCATCACGATCTGGCAGCCCAAACGGGAGGTCTCCTCCAGGCCGAAGGCGAGGTCGAGCATGTCCTCCTCGTCTTCGGTGGGCGGTTCGAGCATGTCGAACCACTTTTTCTCCACGATGACGTGGCAGGTGGAGCAGGCGAGCGATCCTTCGCACGCCCCCTCGATGTCGATGCCGTGGCGGTGCGCGATTTCGAGCACCGACAGCCCGAGCGGCGCATCCACCTCCCGGCGCGTCCCGTCACGCTCGATGAAGACCATCTTGGGCATAGGCAGAATCGTCCATTCTCAAGCGGCGGCCGCGCACGCCTCGTGGGCGGCGATCAGCGCAGCAGCGGCTGTGTCGACGTCGGCGGCGGAGGTAGTGCGGCCAAGTCCGATGCGCAAGGTGCGGCCCGCTTCCTCCGCCGAAAGCCCGATCGCGGACAAGACGTAGGAGGGCGTGATCTCGGCCGAGGAGCAGGCCGACCCCGTGGAGAGGCAGAGCAAGGGGCAGCGGGCAATCAGATCAGAGGCGCGGGCGGCGGGAAAAGTGAGGTTGAGGTTGCCGGGAAGGCGCGCCGTAGGGTGGCCGTTCAGCCTAAGCCCCGGAATGGCCGCCGCAAGCTGCGACCACAAACGCTCGCGCAGAGCGAGCAGCCGTTCCGCCTCCTCGGCCAATTCCGCGCGGGCGATCCGCGCCGCCTCGCCGAAGCCGACGATCAGGGCGGCAGGCAGCGTGCCCGAGCGAAGCCCACGCTCCTGCCCGCCGCCCGAGAACAGAGGGAGCAGGCGCACCCGCGGACGCCGACGCACATAGAGGGCGCCCACACCTTTCGGCCCATACATCTTGTGGGCGGAGACCGAGACGAGATCGACCCCAATCGCCTCCACATCGAGCGGGATCTTCCCCGCGGCCTGGGCGGCATCGGTGTGGAACAGCGCACCCACCCGTTTTGCGATCGGCACCAGGGTGGCAAGGTCCTGCACGACGCCGATCTCGTTGTTCGCCGCCATCACCGAGACGAGCAAGGTGCGTTCGTCGACCGCGCCCTCCAGCACCCCGGGGTCGAGGAGCCCGTCGGGACGCACGGGCAGGATGACCGGCTCGAACCCCTCGGCGGCGAGGTCGCGCACGCTCTCCAGCACGCATTTATGCTCGGTAGCGACGGTGACGATCCGCGACCGTGGCGAGCCTTGGGAGCGCGCGAAGCGGGCTGCCCCCTTGATCGCCAGATTGTTCGCCTCCGTTGCGCCCGAGGTGAAGACGATCTCGCGCGCCTCGGCCCCGATCAGAGCCGCAACCTCGGCGCGCGCCCTCTCGACCGCCGCTTCCGCCTCGCGCCCGAGCGCGTGTTCCACCGAGTGCGGGTTGCCAAACCGGTCGGAAAACCAGGGCAGCATCGCGGCCACCACGCGCGCATCGCACGGGGTGGTGGCGTGATGATCAAGATAGAGCGGTGTTGGCGGCGCAATGGGCGCGTGCATAGCCAACAATGTCGCGTCAGGCCGGGATGGGTTCAACCGCCCGCTGAGCGAGCCGCGCGACCATGGCCGCGTAGGCGTCGAGGAAGCGGGTGGGCGCATCGTCGCTTACGTTCCAGGGCAGGCTGACGCGAATGGCGGAGTTGGCCAGGGCGCCGAGCCCCATCGCCCGCAGCACGTGGCTCTCCGCCACCTTGCCCGAGGAGCAGGCCGAGCCAGCGGAGACGCACACGCCGGCGAGGTCGAGCGCCATCACCTGGGTCGCTGCCGCCACACCCGGAAGGGCCAGGCATACAGTGTTGGGAAGTCGCGGAGCGTGCTCGGCAACGATGACCGCCTGGCGCACACGCTCGCGCACACCAAGCTCGATCGCTCGACGCAAGCTGATCAGACGCTCCGCTCCCCCAGCCGCACGCCATGCCTCTGCCGCCTCCAGCGCCGCCGCGAAGCCCGCGATCGCCGGCAGGGCCTCGGTGCCGCTGCGAAGCCCCCGCTCCTGCCCGCCGCCGCGGATCAACGCACCCGGCCACCAGCCCGTGGGCAGCACGAGCGCGCCCGCCCCCTTCGGTCCGCCCGCCTTGTGGGCAGAGAGAACGACCGAGGCCGCCCCGCAGCCTGCAAGCTCGGCTACGGGCAGCCGCCCCGGCGCCTGCGCCGAATCGACGTGAAGCAGGGCGCCGAACGCGCGGCAAATCGCCGCGACCTCGGCAAGCGGCTGGATCACCCCCGTCTCGTTGTTCGCCGCCATCACCGCCACCAAGGCCGGGCGCGGGTCGGCGGCAAGGGCAGAGGACAGCGCGTCCACATCGATCATCCCCGCTGCCGTCACCGGTACGACCTCGATCCCCGCCACGGCCCGCAGCACGGAGTCGTGCTCGACTGTGGAGGCGAGGATGCGGCGGCCCTCGCGTGCTGCGCCGGCAAGGGCAATTGCGTTCGCCTCCGTCGCGCCGGACGTGAAGAAGACGGCAGCTGGCGCCACCCCGAGCAGTGCGGCGACCCGCTCGCGCGCGTCTTCGAGCACCCGTCGCGCGGCACGGCCCAACGCGTGCACGGACGAGGGGTTGCCGACGAGGTCGAGCGCCCCTATCGCCGCTCGGCGTGCCTCAGGCCGAAGCGGCTCGGTGGCATTGGCGTCAAGATCAAGAGGCGCGCTCACTACGGCCAATCCCGCCTATTCGGCGGCAAGGTCACGCTCCTCGCCGTCCACCTGGGGCCCCTGCACCTGGCGCAGCTTGGCGTGCAAGAGCCCCGCCCGGCCTAGCACCCGCTTTTTGACCACGTCCTCAAGCGAGACCGAGGCGAGGAACAGGTGGATCTGGTTGCCGAGTTCCTCCCACAGGTCGTGCGTGAGGCAGCGGGCCCGCCCGCCAAGGCAGCCCTTTGGGCTGCCGACCGTGCAGCGGGTGGCGCGAATCGGTTCGTCGGCGGCGAGGATGATGTCGGAAATCCGCGTCTCCGAGGGCGCGAAGGCGAGCCGGTAGCCACCACCCGGACCGCGCACCGAGGTGACGAGGCCGGCGCGGCGAAGCCGACCGAACAGCTGCTCCAGGTAGGAGAGGGAAAGCCCCTGGCGGGCAGCGATCTCGGCGAGCGTGACTGGGCGAGAGTCCGCGTCGGCAAGCGTGCGCGCAGCCAGTTCCGCCATCGCCATCACCGCGTACCGGCCGCGGGTGGTCAAACGCATCGGTCCTACCCTTTCGGCTTCGGCGCGACGAGGCGGTCGCGCTCCGCTTCCAAAGCCGCCAAGCGAGCGGACAGGGCTGCGATCTCCGCCCGCAAAGCCTCGATCGCCCGCACGCCGGGGTCAAGCCCCTCGTCGCATGGCGTGCCATAAAGAAGAAGGTCTGCCCCTGTCGGATGACGGTCGACCGGCCGCGCCGGAATGCCGACCACGGTCTGCCCTGGCGCGACATCTGACAGGACGACCGCATTCGCCCCGATCCGCGCCCCGTCGCCGATGGTGATCGGGCCGAGCACCTTGGCTCCGGCGCCCACAATCACGTTGTTGCCGATGGTCGGGTGCCGCTTGCCGCCGACGAGAGACGTCCCTCCCAGGGTGACCTGATGGTACAGGAGCACATCATCGCCGATTTCCGCCGTCTCCCCGATCACGATGCCATCGCCGTGATCGATGACCAGCCGTCGCCCGATTCGCGCCGCCGGATGAATTTCGATCCCGGTCAGTATTCGGCCGAGATGGGCCAGCATCCGCGCCGGCAGGCGCAACCCCCACCGCCACAGCCGGTGCGCGAGTCGATGCAACGCCAGCGCGTGAACGCCGGGATAGCAGAGCAGGACCTCGAGCCGGGATCTGGCGGCCGGGTCGCGGGCAAGCACCGCATCGATTCCTTCAACCCAGCGTCCCGCCATGCTCAGCGCAATTCCTATGTGAATTCGGTGTGACGATCCCTATAGTATCCCATTGTCCGACGGAGAGGCGAGCGTGTGGCGGCGGCCAGGCGAGGCCGTCACGGCGCGCTTCCGCCGGGTCTTCGTCAGGCAACGCTAGGCACTCTGCCGAAGGCCGTCAATCAAGTGCGGCGGTCGCGCGGCTGGCTAGGGCGCGCCTGAAGAGGCCAGAGGCGAAGCCGACTCGCCACCGGTGGACAGGTGTCCTGTCATGGGTTGGGGCGCAGGGGTGCCCCAGGATGGAAAGCGGAACGCGATGCCCGAGGTGATGTTCCAGGGGCCCGACGGTCGGCTCGAGGCCCGCTACCACCATGCAAAGACAAGCAACCCGCCGCTCGCTCTCGTGCTGCACCCGCATCCCTTGCACGGCGGCAACATGAACAACCGTGTCGTTTACACTCTGTATCAGGTATTCCAGAAGCTCGGCTTCTCGGTGATGCGGTTTAACACCCGCGGTGTGGGCAAAAGCCAAGGCCGCTATTCGGGAGGCGAGGGAGAACTCTCCGATGCTGCCGAGGCACTCGATTGGCTGCAGCGGATCAACCCCGGCTCGAAGACGATCTGGGTCGCCGGCTACCAGTACGGCGCCTGGCTCGGTATGCAGCTGCTGATGCGCCGGCCCGAGGTGGGCGGGTTCATCTCCGTCACCCCGCCGGCCAACCATTTCGACTTCGGTTTCCTCGCCCCCTGCCCCCAGTCGGGCCTGATCGTGACCGGAGGTAAGGATGAGATCGTACCGGAGGCCGCAGTGGCCAAGCTGGTCGCCAAGCTGAACGCCCATAAGGGCATCCGAATCGACTACCGGGTATTCGAGGACTGTGACCACTTCTTCGTCGGCCACTGCGACCGGTTGGCGGAGGCGGTTGAAGACCACCTGCTGACCGCACTCGGCCGAGACGAGCGGATGAAGCTCGCTGCCGACTGACACCGACCGAGAGAGCACCAACCGAGGGGTCACCGACTGAGAGGGAGCAGCTCCCGCCGCCGACCGATGGCTGAAAGGCTGATCAGCCGCGGACTGGCGCATGGAGCTCGGGCCGGGGGGCTGAGAGCGTGCGGGTTCAGCCGGGCCGAACGCGTTGGACCGATCCGGTCGGCAACACCACCCTGCCGCCCGGCATCGGCCTTGGCACACCGGTTGTCGTGGGCAGGCTGAGCGGCAGTCCCGCCAGGCTCCGCGCAGCGAGGAAGGCGAAGGCCTGCGCCTCCAGCGCGTCACCGTCCCAGCCCACGGCCTCGGCGGTCACCACCGGAGAATCGAGCGCCTGGCGCAGAGCCGCGAAAATCGCGGCATTGCGTCGCCCGCCCCCGGTGACGATCCAGACTGCGGGCGCAGCCGGCAGATGAGGGAGGATGGCCGCGGCGGCCTGTGCTGTGAAACTGGCCAAAGTGGCCGCCCCGTCCTCGGTCGAAAGCGCCGCGAGCCCCGAGGCCGCGATCTCTGCCGCGAAGGCGAGCCGATCCAGCGATTTCGGAGGCGGGGCGAGGAAGAAGGGGTGAGCGACCAGCCGGGCCAACACGGCGGGAGCGACCCGCCCGGCAGCGGCGATTCGCCCGTCCTGATCGAAGCCCTGCCCTGTCCGCGCTGCGATCCAATCATCGAGCGGCGCGTTGCCGGGCCCGACATCGCAGGCGACAACCTCGCCCGCCGCACCGAGCCACGTCACATTCGCCACCCCACCCAGGTTGAGCACCGCCAGGGGCTTGGGCAGGTTGGCCGCCAGTGCGGCGTGGAACAGGGGAACGAGCGGCGCCCCCTGTCCCCCCTCCGCCACGTCGGCCGCGCGAAAGTCGTGCACCACCGCGATCCCCGTCGCTTCGGCAAGCCAGCCAGCGTCGCCGATCTGCCAGGTCAGCCGTGCCTCGGGCCGGTGCAGGATGGTCTGGCCATGGAAGCCGATCGCCGTCACGTCCTCCGCCTTCAGACCCGCGCGGCCGAGGAGGGCAAGCACCGCGTCCCGATGCCGGGCCGTCAGAGCACGTTCGATGGCGCGGAGGTCGGGGTCATCGGGGGCCAGCGCCGGCGCACGGTTCAGCAGAGCACGCAGGCGACGACGCAGCCCCTCATCGTAGGCGAGCGTGAGCGACGGACCGAGCCTGCGGATGCACTGCCCGTCCGTCTCCACCACCGCCGCATCCACCCCATCCAGTGAGGTGCCGCTCATCAGTCCGATGAACAGGCCCGAAGCATCAGCTTTTGTGCCCATGCCCCGACTGTGCTAGGCGCCCGCGCGCACCGCAACGGACGCACCATGACCCGTTTCCGCTCCGACTTCCTCGCCGAGGCGCACGCTCGCGGCTTCATCCACCAGTGCACCGATCTCGAGGCGCTCGATGCGCTGCTCGCCTCCGGCCCCGTCTCGGCCTACGTCGGCTACGACCTCACAGCCGACAGCCTGCATGTCGGGCACATGATCTCGATCATGCTGCTCAGGCTGTGGCAGCGCACCGGCAACCGGCCCGTCGTGCTGTTCGGCGGTGGGACGAGCAAGATCGGCGACCCCTCCGGGCGGGACGAGAGCCGGCGCCTGTTGTCGGAGACCGAGATCGCGGCGAACAAGGAGGGCATCCGCAAGCCCTTCGTGCGCCTTCTTCGCTTCGGCAGCGGGCCGACCGACGCGATCGAGGTCGACAACGCCGCCTGGCTCGATGAACTCCGCTACATCCCGCTCCTGCGCGAGGTGGGCGTGCACGTCTCGGTCAACCGCATGCTGACGATGGACAGCGTGCGGCTGAGGCTCGAGCGCGACCAGCCGCTCAGCTTCCTCGAGTTCAACTACATGATCCTGCAGGCCTACGATTTCCGCGAACTTTATCGCCGCTACGGCGTGCGCGTGCAGATGGGCGGGTCGGACCAGTGGGGCAACATCGTGATGGGCGCCGACCTGATCCGCCGCACCGACCGTGCGGAGTGCTTCGGGCTGACCGTACCGCTCCTGGCCACCGCCTCGGGGGCGAAGATGGGCAAGACGGCACAAGGGGCAGTGTGGCTGAATGCAGACCGCTTGTCGCCCTTCGCCTACTGGCAGTTCTGGCGCAACACGGACGACCGCGATGTGGGCCGTTTCCTGCGCCTCTTCACGGAACTGCCCGAGAGCGAGATTGCGCGCCTCGCGGCGCTGCGGGGGGCAGAGATCAACGAGGCGAAGATCGTGCTCGCCACCGAAGCGACGGCTCTTTTGCACGGGCGCGAAGCAGCGGAAGCGGCACGCGAGGCCGCAACTGGAGCGGGTGAGGAGGGGTTACCATCCGTCACGATCCCGGAACTGTCGCGTGGCTTGCCGGCCTTCCAGCTCGTCGCCCGCGCCTTCGGCCTGGCCTCGAACGCCGAAGCGCGGCGCCAGATCCGCGGCGGGGCCGTGCGGCTGAACGACACGCCAGTGACGGACGAAGCGCAGCTGATCGGCCCCGAAGCCCTGCGCGAC
This sequence comes from uncultured Elioraea sp., assembly GCA_937928775.1. Taxonomy (GTDB): domain Bacteria; phylum Pseudomonadota; class Alphaproteobacteria; order Acetobacterales; family Acetobacteraceae; genus Elioraea. The sequence goes on from CALFVI010000031.1 coordinate 17,582, forward strand.
GGGGCGGCCCGCCTTTCGCTGGGCAAGAAGCAGGCGGTGCTGGTTCGCGCCGGCTAAGCCTCTGGCCCATTGCCCAAAGCAGGGGCAGCGTGTGTCCTGGCCCTGGGCACGGATAGACCAATGCAGAACGTGAGGCTTCGCGGCAACGATCGGCCCGCCGCTTGCGAGAGGCTTGGCAGAAAACCCGCCCAACGAGGCGCCCATGTCCGACGTCGCCGCCGCGCTCACCGCCGCAGCCTTCTTGCTTCGGCCGCAGCATCACCGCTCGCCGTCCGCTCGCGCGGGGCGGAGGCACAGGTGGCGCTTTTGCGGATCGCAAGGTCGATCTCCAACATCCCGCGCCTGTGGGCTGGGCCGGAAGCGGGGTTTGAGAGCATCCGCTTCGCTGTCCTCTTCCTCTAGAACGCGTTGATCAACTGGGACCTTTCTTCGGCCGACAAGCCCTCAGACCTTGTGCCGGGGCTAGCCACTTGCTGGCGCCTGAACGCCGAGGATTGGCGCAAGGAGGTTGTTCACCGTGCGCGCTCGTGTGGGGTTCTGCAACGATTCGCCGTTCGATGCCGAAGCGTGTGCGTGCAACTTCGCCTTGGTGGCCGATCAGGGCCCGCCGCAGTTCGACGCCCTGCGGGCTGGGCTCGTGCGCACGCGTCTCACTGTCGTCGCCTCCTGGCGGGTGATCGACCCCATGACCTTCGAGGTGACCACGCGAGCGTCCGACGCCCTCTTCCCCTCTCAGGTCCCGTTCCTCTGGAAGGTTTCCCCGGCGCACTGGCGTGCCCTAGGCGGAGATTGGCAGCGTTTCGCTACCAACCCGTCCGGCACAGGGCCTTACCGGTTCGTCTGGCTTCGCCCGCGCGAACGTGCCGAGTTCGAACCCATTACGGACGATTGGGACAAGGACCGAATCCCGCGCCTACCGCGCACCGTACTGCTGCCCATGCCGGAAGGCACGGCGCAGGTTGCCGCCCTGCGCGCAGGCCAAGTCGACGTGGTGGAGACCGTGCCTCCTGACACCATCGCCACCCTGCGCGCGGCGGGGCTGCGCGTGGTGATGAACGCCTAACCCGCACGTCTGGGCGTGGCGGCTCTCCATACGACCGGACAGCCCACTTCGCGACGTGCGCGTTCGACTCGCGGCCAACCTCGCTCTCGACCGCCGCGCCATTGTCGCCTTGCTGGCGGGTTCCGCCCTGCCGGCCAAGGGCAAGATCACGCCTGACCATCCATGATTCGGCAAGCCATCGTTTGACCTCCGCTACGATCCCGACCGGCACGGGCGCTGGTGCGCGAGGCGGGCTATGGGCCGGATCAGCGGGCAGCGATGTCCGTCATCATCGCCTCGGGCGGTGGTGGGCAGATGGTGCCGATGCCGATAAACGAGGCGCTGCAGGCGATGCTGCGCGCGCTCTGGATCGACGTTATGTTCCAGGTCGTCGACTCCATCGCCATCATCAACCTGTTGCGTGCCGGGGCCCGGGCGCCGACTGCGCGCGGGGCAGCGGCCATCAACATCGCGATCCCGACCACGGATCTGACGACGGGCTCAATCATCTACGATCGCGAGTTCGCGCCGCAGCGTGGCGTCAACTGGGGCGAGTACAACTCTCCCGCCGTGCAGGAAAAACTCGCCGCCCCACGCGGGGCTTTCGGCGAGGCGGAAAACTGGACGGCGATGGCGCGGCTGCACGAGATCGTGGTGGAGGAGGCGGCAGCGCTGGTCGTCGTGCACGACCTCAACCCGCGCGCTCTTGCTCCGCGCGTGCGCGGATTCGTGCAGGCGCACAACTGGTTCCAGGACTACACGCGGATATCCTTCGGCTGAGATGCCGAAGCGGGGGACAGGGGCGCAAAACGATCCCCTATCGAAGCGAGGGGCGGCCCGGGCCTCGCCACCGCAACACCGATGCCTCAGGCGCCGCGCAGACGGGACTTCGGCCCGGGCCCTCGGTCTGCCATCGGCTCTGGTCTGCGCTTGCGATCGCCGCCGCGGGTCCTCGCACCGCAGCGCCGATGAGCGGCAGATCGAAGCAACCGCGCGTCACCGGTGACTCGCCGCCAGTTCGCTTGCGGCCGGTTCCCAGGCGACGAGGACCGGTCGTGCCGCCTCGCGGCACGACCCGCTGCACGTTGCTGCTAGGCGGCGCGCAGGTGACCGAGGAAGGTTTCGACGGCGCGGCGGACCATGCCGGTCTGTTCCGCCATTCGATCGGATTCGCTCCGCGCCGCCTCGCCGCCCGCCGCAGCCCGTTCCGCATTGGCGGAGAGCTGGCGCATCGCCTGCGAAACCTCCGATGTTGCCGCGGCAGCATCCTGCACGCTGCGCGCGATCTCCGCCGTTGCCGCGCCCTGCTCCTCCACCGCAGCTGCCACCGCAGAGGCAAGCCGGCTGATCTCGTCGATCCGACCGCCGATCGCCGTGATCGCGCCGACAGCGTCCTGGGTGGCTGCCTGCATGGCCGAAATCTGCGTCGCGATCTCCTCCGTCGCTTTGGCGGTCTGCGCGGCCAGATTCTTGACCTCCGAGGCAACCACGGCGAAGCCCTTGCCCGCCTCGCCCGCCCGCGCCGCCTCGATGGTGGCGTTCAGAGCCAGGAGGTTGGTTTGCCCGGCGATGTCGTTGATCAGCCGCACCACGTCGCCGATGCGCGACGCCGCCTGGGCAAGCTCAGCCACCTGGGCGTTGGTGCGCTCGGACTCATCGGCGGCGGACCGCGCCGCCGACGCCGTCTCCGTCACCTGGCGCGAGATCTCGCGGATGGAGGCGGAGAGCTCCTCGGCGGCGGCCGCCACCGCCTGCACACCGCCCGCCGCCCGCTCCGAGGCGCGAGCGACCGAGTTCGACACGGCCTGCGTGTCCTGCGCCCCAGCAGCGATTTGATCGGCTGCAACACGAAGCCGCTCAGCTGCCTCGGTCGCGGCGGCGACCGCCGCCATCACCTCGCGCTCAAAACGTCCCGCCAGCTCCAGACGCTGCAGCCGGCGTTCCTCTGCCGTGCGGACGCGTTCGGCCTCCATCTGTTCCCGCGCCGCCTTCGCTTCACGCGCACGTTCCTGCAAAGCCACCACCGCCCGCGCCAAAGCACCCACCACGTCGCCGCGCGCGGTGCCGGGCACCGCCGCCTCCGTGTCTCCGTCCGCCACCTTCAAAGTCGCATCGCGCAGCGCAAGCACCGGGCGAAGCGAGGCGCGGACGACGAACCACAGCAAAAGCGCCACCGCAGCACTCACGCCAAGCCCGACCGCGATCGCCTGGCTGCGGGCCTGCGCGACCACGGCGTCGATCTGGTCGATCGGCACGCCAACGAACCAAAGCCCGACCTGCCGCCCGGAAGCGTCGCGGATCGGTTCGTAGATGGTCAAGTGACGGCGGCCCAGGATCTCGTTCTCGCCACGATAGGTCTGACCCCGCGCGATCGCGGCGTCGTAGGCCGGGCCAGGGGCGAGCCGCGTGCCTACCCCGCGCGACCCGTCGGGGCGGACCACGTTGGTCGCGATGCGCAGATCGCCAAGGAAAAGGGTGGCCACCCCGCCGGCGATGTCGCGCACCGCATCGACCAGGTCGTTGCGGCCATTCAGCGGCGTCTCGCCGACCAGAAGCTGATCCCCATCCACCCGGAACTCACGCCCGAAGCGATGCACCTGGTCCTTTAGAGCGCGCAGGTTCACCTCCAGGCTGGCCTGCGCGTTCTGCCGCTCGCGGTGCGAGATCTCGCTCACCTTGAGCCAGGTGAGCAGGCCGACAGCCGCCACCGCCACCGCAACCCCGGCCGTCACCACCTGCGCCGTCAGGCCGAAACGGCGGCGAAGCATGGCTCCTACCGACGAGAAGACGGTGTTGGACGCTCCACTCATGTTCAGGCTTCACCTCCAGCAAGCACGGTCGCGGCAACCAATGCCCGTCAGAGGTTAAGCAAACCTCAACGCCCGCGCTCAGCCTCAGCCTGCGGCTGGCTTGGCGTGCCGTCGCTTTCGAATAGGCCGAAGAGCCCGCGCAGAAAGCCCGGGGTGAGGGCAGCAAGCGGGTTGACCGACACCTCGGGGTCGTCGAGCGCGCCCCGCACGCGATAGGTGGCGGCGAACACCCCGCCCCCGGCCTCCGGCGAGAACAGCCGCCCGAGCAGCGGAATGTGCCCGAGCACGGCATTCAGAGCGTAGGCCGGCACGATGGTGCCGTCGACGGCGAGGCGGCGGCGGGCGAGGTCGACCGTGCCGCGCGCAGTGAAGCCGAGCGAGGCGCCGAAGGCACGCGCGTCGCGCAGTTCGAGCCGCTCGCCGTCATAAGAGAAGGGCGCAACCAGCCGCAGGAAGGAGAGGCCAGGGCCGCGTGCGACCTCGATCAGCCCATAGAGCGTCATCGCCTGCAGCACGCGCCCGATCGCCGGCGCCTCGCGCAGGCGGAACTCCTCGATCGTCGCCTCGCCGACCAGCGCCGCGTCCGGCTGGCCGTCATCCCAGCTTCCGCTCAGGCGAAGACGCCCCCCGCTCATGGTCGAGACGACGCCAAGAGCGGCGAGAAACGCTCCCGCATCCGACGCCTCGGCCTCGAGGCTTCGGCGCCCTTCGAAGCGACGGATCGTCGCCTGCCAGGGTCCGTCCGTTCCCGCCCGGCCGCGCGCATCAAGGGCAGTGATGCGCCCGCCTTGGCGGGTCAGGGAGACCGCGACGTCGTGGAGCTCGCGCCCCGCTTCCGCCCCCACCAGCACACGGTCGAACCGGGCGTCGAGCACGATCGGAAATCCGCCGCCCTCGTCCGACGCCGACTCGTCGCGGGGCCGACGCGAGAGGTCGAGCAGAGAGCCGCGAAGGCCAACCACCCACGGCTCGCCAGGGCGGTGCGGCGCCCGCACCTCGCCCACCGCCCGGCTTCGCCCGACCACAAGGTCGGCGATCTCGACCCGCTCGAGCCGCCCGTCGCGGTCGAACCGGGCCCGACCGCGCGCCGCCAGCCCAGCCCCCTCGAAGCGGGTGAGCTCGATTGCGGTGAGCCGCGGCCCCACGAGACGCGCCGTTGCCTCGGCCATGGCGCGCTCGCCCGCCGGCTTCTCCCAGCCGAGCTCCGGCAGGGCGAGACGGGCGCGCGTGAGGTCGGCGCGGACGGCAACCGTCGCCTGCCGATCGCGCCGCACCGCAAGGCGCGCTTCTCCGCCCACCGCCCCCGTCACGTAAGGGGAGAGGGAGAGGCCGAAAGCCTCTGCCGCCCCGGCCTGGGGAGCAAGGCGCAGCGTGGCGCGCTCAATCACCTGCGAGGGCGGGCCGGCGCGGAAATCGGCCTCGTAGGAAAGGTTCGACTCCAGCCCAGCGAGCTGCCCCGTACCCTCGAGTTTCAACCCGTCACGATCGACGGTGAGGGCGAAGCGGCCGCGCTCGAGTGGCCGGTCGAACACGGCGGCCGGAAGCCCTGCCTCCGTGATGCGGGCCGTGGCGCGCGCGTCGAGCTCATCCACTGTCAGCGAATCGAGAAGCGGAAAGCGCAGAACGAGGTCCACCTCCGCCCTGCCGGAAAGCCCGGGCGGTGGCGGACCACGGCGCGCAAAAAGGGCGAGTTTCGGGTGGGACAGGAGCGCGATCGCCTCCGCCACCGGGGCCTCGATGGAGAGCGCGATGTCCGCCCATTGCGGTCGGGTATCGAGCCCCGAGAGCAGGATCGTGCCAGACCGCGCGCGTATTCCGCCCAACGCCCCATCGCGCGCCGAAATCTCGATGCGGTCGAGACCGAAACGCGCCTCCGCCGCGACACCCGTGACAGGCGGCAGAGGCCTGAGGTAGTGCACCGTGACACCTTCGGCGCTGGCGGTGCCCGAAAAACCGACGGGCTCGACCGCGCCGGTCTCGGGATCGAGACGGAGCGCCAGGTCGAAGCGGGCGTCGCGGACGAGCCCCTCGGTCAGGTTGGCGGTGATCCAGGCGCGCTCGTTCCGCCCCACGCCCTCTGGCCACAGCAGAGGCAGATCCGCCAGGGCGACGGCGTCGACAGCAAGGCGCGCGTCCGCCCGCCACGCCGTTCCCTCGCGCACCAAGCGCCCGCCGATGGAGACGGACGGCGCCGGCCCATGCCTGCCGGGCAGCACGAGGCGGGCGTTCTCCACGCTCATCCCATCGGCATCAAGGTGCAGGATGGCGCGTGCCGAGGCGATCGGCAGAACGCCGCCGCCCTCAGGCAGCACCACCCGCCCCTCGCCGACGGCAAGGTCGATCCGTGCCGCGTGCAGCGCGAGGCCCTCGGCCAACTTGACCCGCGCCGAGGCGGACAGCAAACCGTCGAGGGCACCGAGCGGGGCGAGCGCAGGCGATAGAGAAGCAAGCACCGAGGGGCGGAACGGCGAGGTCTCGACCACGAGCTCCGCCGCGAAACCGGCCGAAAGATCGCCGCGCGCTGCGACCGCGACCTGGGCCGGGCCGAAGGAGGCGAGCCCCTCCAGCACCAAGGCCGCGCCGCCTCCCGCGACACGACGCAGGTCGATGAGCGCCTCGTCCACCCGCCACGGACGGCCAAGCAGGTCGTCCTCGACCAGCATGACCCCGCGGCTGACCCGCAGTCGAGCAAGGCGGGAGATCCGGCTTCGCCCGGCACCCTCGCCGGCGAGGCCGAGTTCGGCGAGCAGGCGTTCGGCAAGACCGCGGTCATCCGCCACCGGGGCGTTGTCCGCCTCGCGGTCTGCGCGCGGCCCGGCGAGGTCGATGGCGAAGGCGCCGTCCGCCCCACGGCGCAGGCGCAGCGTCACCCCGGCGAACTCGAGAGCGCGCGGCTCGATCCGCCCGAGCAACAGCGCGCGCAAGCCGAGGCTTACCGTGCCTTCTGGCACCTCGGCCACCACCGTGCCGTCGCTGTCAAGGAAGCGGATCCCGGCAAGCCGCACATCGATCGGGCGGTCGATGCCCTGGTGGAAACCCTCCCAGACCAGCGCTGCTGCGTCGATCTCTACCCGCCGCCCTCCTTCCGACTTGGCCACGCGGGACTCGATGAAACGGGCGAGCGGATCGAGCGGCAGCGGACCCTGGGCGAGACGCCAGGCAAGCCCGACAGCGATCACGCAGGCGAGCACGACGAGCGCACCTAGCGCCGTCGCAAGCCGGCGCAGCAGGCGGGCCGAGGCCTGTATCATGCTGCCCTCCCCCGCCAGACGCCCCGGTTGACGCAGTGGTCTCATAGGCACCAGCCTCGCAGAGCATGGACGGACTGATGCTCGGCCCGCCGCTCGCCTGCGACCGCGAGGCGGCGGAGCGCGCCCTCGCCCGGCTTGCCGAAGATGGCGGCAGCCTGCCGCCCGAATGGCATGAGGGGTTGGTCGCGGTGTTCAGCTGCAGCCCCCACCTCGCCGCCCTCGCGCAACGGGAGCCGGACACTGTGCACCGGTTCTGCGTCGAAGGGGCTGAGGTGGCGCTGGCGCAGGCGATGGCCGCGATCCCGCGCGGCGAGGCGCTTGCCCGTGCGGGTCGCGGCGAGCTCGCCGCAGCGCTGCGCACCGCGAAGCGCCGCGCCGCGCTCGTCATCGCCCTCGCCGACCTGTTCGGGCTTTGGTCGCTCGAGCAGGTGACGGGGGCGCTCAGCAACCTCGCAGACGCCGCCGTCGACGCCGCCGCCGGCTGGCTCCTGCTCGAGGCGGCCGGGCGCGGACTGTTCCGCCCGCTCGATCCCATCGCGCCGACGCGCGGGTCGGGCCTGATTCTCATCGGCATGGGCAAGCTTGGCGCGCACGAACTCAACTACTCCTCTGATATCGACCTCATCGTCCTCTTCGACCCAGAGCGCGCACCCTATCACGGGGAGGACCGTCTCGCCTTCTTCGTCCGTCTCGCCCGCGAGCTCGTGCGGCTGATGGAGGAGCGCACGGAGGGCGGCTACGTGTTCCGCACCGATCTGAGGCTCCGCCCCGACCCCGGCGCCACACCGCTTGCTGTCTCCGTCGAGGCGGCACTCACCTACTACGGCTCTCTCGGGCAGAACTGGGAGCGAGCAGCGATGATCAAGGCCCGCCCGATCGCTGGCGATTGCGAGGCGGGGCGGGCCTTCCTTACGGAACTCCGCCCCTTCGTCTGGCGACGCCACCTCGATTTCGCCGCCATTCGCGACATCCACTCGATCAAGCGCCAGATCCAGGCCTACCGCGGCGGCGGCGCGATCGCGGTGGCGGGGCACAACCTGAAGCTCGGCCGCGGCGGCATTCGCGAGATCGAGTTCTTCGCCCAGGTGCAGCAGCTGATTTGGGGCGGGCGCGACCCGGCGTTGCGCGCGCCGGCCACTCTGCACGCCCTCACCGCCCTCGCCCGAGCCGGGCTGATTGGCGAAGTGGCTCTGGGCGAACTGTCGGCGGCCTACCGGTTCCTGCGCCGCATCGAGCACCGGCTGCAGATGATCGATGACCGCCAGACGCACACCTTGCCCTCTGACGAGGCGGGGCTTGAGCGAGTCGCGCGATTCTCGGGCTTCCCCTCCAAGGAGGCGTTCGCCGAGGCGCTGCTTGCGCATCTTTCGGCGGTGGAACGACACTACAGCGCTCTGTTCGAGGAGGCACCCGAACTCGGCGGGCCGGGGAGCCTCGTCTTCACTGGGGTGGAGGACGATCCCGACACGCTCGCCACGCTCGCGCGCATGGGCTTCGCCAACCCGCAGGCCGTAGGGGCAGCGGTGCGCGCCTGGCACCACGGACGGCCGAGGGCGACGCGCAGTGCGCGGGCGCGCGAGATCTTGACCGAGCTGATGCCCGCTTTGCTCGCCGCTCTCGCCCGCCAGAAGGATCCGGACGCCGCGTTCCGCCGTTTCGATTCTTTCCTGCACCGGTTGCCGGCCGGGGTGACTCTGTTGAGCCTTCTGCAGCGCAACCCTGGGCTTCTCGATCGGGTGGCGCTGATCTGCGGGGCAGCACCCTTGCTCGCCGACTATCTCGCCGCCCAGCCGCAGGTGCTCGACGGGCTGCTCGTGGGCGCGGGGCCTGAGCGCCCGATCGCCAAGGCGCTGCGCGCCCGGCTTGCCGAGACGCGCTTCCTCGAGGAAGCGTTGGAGGTGGTGCGCCGGGTGGTGCGCGAGCGCGAGTTCCTGGTGGGTGTCGCCACCCTCGAGGGCGCGATCGACGTCGATCATGCCGGCATGCTGCGCGCGCGGCACGCTGATGCCGCCCTGCGCGCCCTGCTGCCGCTCGTCGAACGCGACTTCGCCTCCCGCCATGGCACTATTCCCGGCGGTGCGATGGCGGTGGTGGCGCTTGGCAAGCTCGGCGGGCGGGAGATGATGGCGGCCTCGGATCTCGACCTCATCCTGCTCTACGACCACGCGCAGGAGGCAGAATGGGCGGTCGGCGCGACGGGGCGCGCCCTCTCCCCGCCCGAGTATTTCACGCGGCTCACCCAGCGCTTCATCGCCGCAATCACCGCACCCACCGCCGAGGGCAGGCTATACGAAGTCGACATGCGGCTCAGACCCTCCGGCAACAAGGGCCCGATCGCCGTGCACATCGATGGGTTCGCCCGCTACCAGCTGGAACGGGCCTGGACCTGGGAGCACATGGCGCTGACCAGGGCCAGGGTGATCGCGGGGCCGGCGTGGTTGCGGCGACGGGCGCGCGCTGCCATCCGCGCCGCGCTGACGCGCCCCCGCGACGCGGAGGTGGTGCGGCAGGATGCGGCCGAGCTTCGCGGTCGGATCGCGCGCGAGTTGCCCCCGTTCTCGGAATGGGACGTAAAGTATCGCGCGGGGGGACTTTTAGAGGGTGAGTTCGTCTGCCAGGTGCTGCAACTGATCCACGCCGCAACGCACCCCGAGGTGCTGGCGACGACCACCGCCGAGGCCTTAAGCAGGCTTGCCCGCGCTGGCGTTCTCGCGGCCGACGAGGCACAGGAGCTCGCCACCGCCATGCGCCTCTTTCGCGCCATGCAGGGCGTTTTGCGGCTGACCGTCGGCAAGCCCCGCTCCGAGGCAGAGATCCCGGGGCCGGTGGCGGAGGCGCTTTGCCGCGCGGCCGCTGCGGCCGGAGCCGCCGACGCCGTTGACCTCAAAGGGCTCGCCACCCAGATGCGAAATGCTGCGCAACGAATCCGCGCGGCATTCAATCGGCACATTGCCGATCTCGGCCCGCTTGCGGACGACCGGCTCGGTCCGCGAACGGACACTTGATCGAAGGCAACGAGGGAGAGGGTCACGTCGATGGCGACGACGAAGAGACCAGCGGCAAAAACGGTTGCCAAGGCCACGGCGACAACGTCTGCCGCGCAAGCAAAGACGACACGCAAGGCCGCCGCCGCGAAAACGACGAAGAAGGCCGCACGCGAGGCCGCCGTGACGAAGGCCTCAGCGGTGAAGGCGACGGGGGCGAGGCCCGCCAAACCTGCGCCTGCTCCTGTTGCCGGCGCGTCGTCGGCGGGCGTAAAGGAAGGCGACCCCGCCCCGGCCTTCACCCTCCAAGCCACGGGCGGGCGCACGGTCAGCCTCGCAGCGCTGTTGGGAAGGCCGTTCGTGCTCTATTTCTATCCTAAGGCCGACACGCCCGGCTGCACCACAGAGGCCTGCGCCTTCAACGAGGCGCTGCCCCAGTTCAAGGGGCTTGGGCTGGAGGTGATCGGGGTCAGCCCCGACAAGATGCCGGCGATCGAAAAGTTCGCGCAGAAATACGGGCTCGACTTCCCGCTCGCCTCCGACCCGGAGAACGCCACCGCCCAGGCCTATGGCGCCTGGGGTGAGAAGGTGTTCATGGGACGGCGCTCGATCGGGCTGATCCGCAGCACGTTCCTAATCGACAAGGAGGGGCGGATTGCGCGCGTCTGGAAGAAGGTGAAGGTAGACGGGCACGCCGCCGAGGTGCTAGAGGCGGCACGCGCCCTCTGAGGTGTCCTCCGAAGCTTGGTCCCCGGGGCGAAGTCCTCGGCTCGGCGTTGCCACCGCAGCCTTCCTCAGCGGCGTCTGTCCGGTGCGAAGGCCGGCCGAGTGCTCGTCCGCCTCCTGCGCCAGCCCCTTCAGCACGGCCTCGTTGCGAATGGTGACCCGCCCCGGGGTCAGCGATACCACCCCCTCTCCTTCCCAGGCCTTCAGAACGCGGTTCACGCTTTCACGCGCCGCTCCCACCAGCTCCGCCAGTTCCTTCTGGGTGGCCGGGATCGACGCCAAGTTCTGCGCCGCTGCGAGGCGAAGCAGGGCACGGGCGAGCCGCCCTTCGAGCGGCAGGGAGGGGGAGCTCCTCGACCTGGCTCGAGGTCTGCCGCAGCCGCTCGCGCAGGATCTCGATCACCGCCAGCGCCAGCGTGGGGTGAGTCGGGAGCAGCGGCAGCACGTCGCGACGCTCCAGCGTCATCAGCCGCCCGTCCGTCAGCGCCACCGCATCGGCTGAGCGCGGGCGGCCATCGAGGAGCGCGATCTCGCCGAACACCTCTCCCGCCCGCACGGTGTTGAGCACGATGTCCTTGCCGTTCTCCGCCGGCACGACGATGCGCACCCAGACGGCGAGCACGGCGATCAGCCCGGCCCCGGCGTCACCCCGGCGAAACAACGTCTCGCCCGGCCGCATCGGGCACACATGTGCGTCGGCCACGAGCCGGGCGATCTCCTCCGCGAGCAGGCCGCCGAACAGAGCGTTGCGTGCCGGCACCTCATAGCGGGCATCGGCGGCATCGAGGCGCGGGGAAGCGACACGCCCGCAACCATAGCGCGAGCCGCCCGCGCTTGCACCTGCGGTCGCGTGACTGATCGATGCTTCATCCTCCGTCCGCGATCCGCTACGCTCATCGGCCTTGGTCGGGTGGCTGACGCCGTCCGGTCCGCTCGGGAGACGACACGATGATGCGCATCCGATTTCTCGCCGCTGCGGCGGCCATCGTCCTTGCCGTGCCGTTCACCTCCGCCGAAGCACGGACCATCCGCTGGTCGGCGGCGGGCGATCCGAACACCATGGATCCGCACTCGCAGAACCTCGGTACGGTGACGAAGATCCTCAACCAGATCTACGAGCCGCTGATCCTGCGCACGCGCGACCTCGGCCTCGAACCCGGTCTCGCCACCGCCTGGCGCCAGCTTGAGCCCACGCGTTGGCGGTTCGAACTGCGGCGCGGGGTCAAGTTCCACAACGGCAACGACTTCGCCGCCGACGACGTTGTCTTCTCGATCGAGCGCGCACTGGCGCCGACCTCGAATTACGGCATCTTCGTCGACACCGTGCAGTCGGTGGTCAGGATCGACGACTTCACCGTCGACATTATCACCAAGATCCCCGACCCGATCCTGCCGAACAAGCTCGCCTCGGTCTACATCATGGACCGCGAGTGGTCGGAGGCGAACAACGTCCGCCAGCCGCAGAACACACGCGCTCGGGAGGAGACGCACACGGTGCGCAACACCAACGGCACCGGCCCATTCCGCCTCGTCATCCGCGAGCCCGACGTGCGCACGGTGATGGTGCGCAACGACCAGTGGTGGGGCTGGAACGTCCCGGGCAACGACAGCAATATCACCGAGATCATCTACCGTCCGATCGCCTCAGATGCCACGCGGGTCGCTGCCCTCCTCTCCGGCGAGGTCGATTTCGTGCTCGACCCGCCGCTGCAGGACCTCGAGCGGCTGAAGCGCGCGCCGAACATCTCTGTGCTCGAGGGGCCGGAGGTGCGCACGCTCTTCTTCGCAATGGACGTCAAGCGTGACGAACTGCTCTACTCGAGCGTGAAGGGGAGAAATCCGTTCAAGGATCTCCGCGTGCGGCAGGCCCTCTACCACGCGATCGACATCGAGGCGATTCGCTCGCGCGTGATGCGGGGGCAGGCCGTGGTCACCGGCACGCTCTTCCCTCCGCAGGTGAACGGCTACACGAAGGAATGGGACAAGCGGCTACCCTTCGACCCTGCGCGCGCCCGCGCCTTGCTCGCGGAAGCGGGTTTCCCGCAGGGCTTCGAGGTGACTCTCGATTGCCCCAACAACCGCTATATCAACGACGAGCAGATCTGCCAAGCGGTGGCAGCGATGTGGACGCGGGTCGGCGTCAATACGCGGCTGAATGCGATGCCGCTGGCGCAGTTCTTCCCCAAGATCCAGCGCGAGGATACCTCGATCTACCTGCTGGGCTGGGGGGTGCCCACGCTCGATGCGCTCTACTCCATCCAGTCGCTGCTCGCGACCAGGGACGGCCGGCCCGGCAACGGCATCTGGAACTACGGCAACTACTCCAACCCGCGCATGGATGCGCTGACCGAGACGATCAAGAACGAGTCGGACCCCGAGAAGCGCAACGCAGCGATCGCGGAAGCGATGCGCATCTACCACGAGGATGTGCCGCACATTCCCCTGCACCATCAGATGATCCCTTGGGCGATGCGCGCCAACATCACCATTCCGCACATGGCCAACAACCAGCCCTATATGCGCTGGGCACGGGTGAACTAATCACCCGTCTCGCTAGGCTCCCCGCGCCGCCAGCGCGCGCGGGGAGCCGCCGATGCTGCCGTGCCACCCTCGGTGGCCGAAGACGGATTGTGTCGCCATCCATGCTCGCCTTCATCGTTTCACGTCTCCTGCAGGCGATCCCCGTCATGTTGACGGTGAGCCTGATCAGCTTCGCCATGTTCGCCTATGTCGGCGATCCGGTGACGATCATGCTCGGTCAGGATTACACGGAGGCGCAGCGCGAGGCCTTGGTGCGCGAGCTCGGCCTCGATCAGCCCTTCTTCGTGCAGTTCGTCGAGTTCCTGCAGAACGTTCTGCGCGGCGATTTCGGCATCTCCTATCGCCTTGGCCGGCCGGTGGCTGAGCTGATCCTCGAACGCCTGCCCGCCACGATCGAACTCGCGCTGACCGCCGCCCTACTTGCCCTCCTCATCGGCGTGCCGATGGGCGTCTACACGGGGCTCTACCGCAATTCCTGGCTCTCACGCGTGTTCCTCACTGTGTCGCTGATCGGCGTGTCGCTGCCGACCTTTCTCATCGGCATCCTGCTCATCCTCGTCTTCGCCGTCATCCTCGGCTGGCTGCCATCCTTTGGCCGCGGCGAGACGGTGGCGATCGGGTGGTGGACGACGGGGCTTCTCACAGCATCGGGGCTCAAGGCCCTCATTCTGCCCGCCGTCACACTTGGCCTCTACCAGATGACCCTGATCATGCGCCTCGTGCGCAGCGAGATGCTCGAGGTGCTGCGCACCGACTACATCAAGTTCGCCCGCGCGCGCGGCCTGCCCGACCGGATCGTCCATTTCGGGCACGCGCTGAAGAACACGCTGGTGCCGGTGATCACCATCACCGGCCTGCAGCTCGGTGCCATCATCGCCTTCGCCATCGTCACCGAAACGGTGTTCCAGTGGCCGGGCATGGGGCTGCTCTTCATCCAGGCGGTGGCGAACGCCGACATCCCGATCATGGCCGCATACCTGATGCTGATCGCGCTCCTGTTCGTGACGATCAACCTGATCGTCGACCTTCTCTACTACGCGGTCGACCCGCGCCTGCGCAGCGGGCTCATCGCCTCATCCGACCGCTGAGACGATGAGCGCCTTCGCGCCCGCGCGCCGGCTCACGCGCATCTTCGACACCGATCTCTGGTGGTCGTTCACCCGCTCGCCCACCGTCGTCGCCTCCGCCCTCATCGCCGTGGCGATGATCAGCTCCGCTGCCTTCGCCCCATGGGTCGCACCGCACAATCCGTTCGACCTCGCTACCCTCAACCTGCTCGACGCCTTCACCCCGCCGATCTGGCTCGAGGGGGGGGATGCGCGCTTCCTGCTCGGCACCGATGATCAGGGCCGCGACGTGCTCTCCACCATCCTCTACGGCGCGCGAATCAGTTTGTTTGTAGGTTTCTGCTCCGTGCTGTTCGCGATGACCCTCGGTGTTAGCATCGGGCTCGTCGCCGGCTACGCAGGGGGAACGGTTGACGCGGTGCTGATGCGCATCGCCGACATCAAGCTCACCTTCCCTGCCATCCTGATTGCGCTGCTCGTCGATGGCATCGTGCGGGCCGTGCTGCCGCGCGAGCTGCATGACCGGATCGCGATCTGGGTCCTCATCTTCGCCATCGGCTTCTCGAATTGGGTTCCCTTCGCCCGCACCGTACGGGGCTCGACCATGGTCGAGAAGAACAAGGAGTATGTGATGGCTGCGCGCGTCATCGGCCTTTCGCCGGCACGCATCATGTGGTCGCACGTGCTGCCGAACGTGCTGGGGCCGGTGCTCGTCATCGCTACGCTGCAGCTCGGCTTTGCCATCCTGGCCGAAGCGACTCTCTCCTTCCTCGGCGTTGGTGTGCCGCCGACCCAGCCTTCGCTCGGCACGCTGATCCGCATTGGCAACGACTTCCTCTTCTCCGGCGAGTGGTGGATCACGGTGTTCCCGGGCACGGCGCTTGCCACCATGGTGCTGTCGGTCAACCTGCTCGGCGACTGGCTGCGCGACGCCCTCAACCCGAAGCTGCGCTAGGGAGGACCGCGGACGATGCCGCTGCTCGATGTGCGCAATCTCCGCGTGGAGTTTCCGACCCGACGCGGCACGCTCGTTGCGGTGGATGATGTCTCGTTCGCCATCGAACCCGGCGAGGTGCTCGGTGTTGTCGGGGAATCGGGCGCGGGCAAGTCGATCACCGGGGCCGCAATCATTCGCTTGATCGAACCGCCCGGCCGGATCGCCGGCGGCGAGATCTGGCTCGACGGGCGGCGCATCGACACCCTTCCGCCCGAGCGCATGCGCAACATTCGCGGGCGGGAGATCGGCGCGATCTTCCAAGACCCGCTGACCACGCTCAATCCGCTCTACACGATCGGGCGCCAGCTCGCCGAAACGATGCGGGTCCATCTCGGGCTTGGCGCGAAGGAGGCGCGCGCGCGTGCGATCCGCTGGCTAGAGGAGGTCGGGATTCCGGGCGCCGCTGAGCGGATCGATGCCTATCCGCACCAGTTCTCTGGGGGCATGCGCCAGCGCGTGGTGATCGCGCTCGCCCTTTGTGCGGAACCCAAGCTCGTCATCGCTGACGAGCCGACCACTGCGCTCGACGTCTCCATCCAGGCGCAGGTGATCGCGCTCCTCAAACGCCTCTGCCGTGACCACGGCACGGCGGTGATGCTGATCACGCACGACATGGGAGTCATCGCCGAGACCGCCGATCGCGTCGCGGTGATGTATGCTGGGCGGATCGCGGAGATCGGCCCGGTGCGCGAAGTGGTGAAGCGCCCCCGCCATCCCTACACCGAGGGGCTGATGGGCTCCATTCCGCCCCTCTCGCGCCGCGTGCGGCGGCTTGCGCAGATCGAGGGGGCGATGCCGCGGCTGACTGACATTCCATCGGGTTGCGCCTTCCACCCGCGCTGCCCGCGCGCCTTCGATCGCTGCCGGCGTGATCGCCCCGATCTGATGGCCACCGATGGACCAAACCGTGCAGCCTGCTGGCTACACGACCCGTCTTCGCGCGACCTCGCTTGCGGCCATGCCGCCTGACGGCGCACGCATCCTGGCCAACGAAGCGCTGGTCGAGGTCGAGGACCTTGCACGCGAGTTCGACATCTCGCGGCCCTGGCTATTCCGCGTGCTGAACGGTGAGCCACGGCGGATCGTGCATGCGGTAGCCGGCGTATCGTTTACCATCCCGCGCGGCACCACACTCTCCCTGGTCGGCGAATCGGGCTGCGGCAAGACCACGGTGGCGCGCCTGTTGGTCGGGCTCTATCGGCCGACGCGGGGCAGGATCCGCTTCGACGGCACCGACATCACCGCACTCGCCGCGAATGACTCAGCACGCGCGATCCGGCGCCGCATGGCCATGATCTTCCAGGACCCCTACGCCTCGCTCAACCCGCGCTGGCGCGTGCGCGACATTATTGCCGAACCGCTGCGCGCCTTTCGCGTGCTCGAAGACGAACGCGCAATCGCCGAACGCGTGGCAGCGCTCCTCGGCCAGGTCGGGCTGTCGCCAAAGGACGGGGAGAAGTTTCCGCACGAGTTTTCGGGCGGGCAGCGCCAGCGCATCTCCATCGCGCGCGCTCTTTCCGCCACACCTGACTTCCTGGTCTGCGACGAACCGACCAGCGCGCTCGATGTCTCCGTGCAGGCGCAGATCCTCAACCTCATGAAGGACCTGCAGGAGGAACTCTCTCTCACCTACCTCTTCATCAGTCATAATCTGGCGGTGGTGCGGCACATGTCGAACCGGATCGGGGTGATGTATCTCGGGCGCATCGTCGAGCTCGCACCCACCGACACGCTGTTTGAAGCACCACGCCATCCCTACACACGCATGCTGCTCGATGCGATCCCCGACCTCGAGATGACCGGCCGGCGGCGCAGTCCCGTCGGCGGCGAAGTGCCCTCCCCGATCGCGCCGCCTCCCGGCTGCGCCTTTCATCCGCGCTGCCCCTTCGCCAAAGCGCGCTGCCGGTCGGAGGTGCCGCGGCTTCGTGCCGAGGGCGATGTGCTCGTCGCCTGCCACGCGGTGGAGGAAGGGCGGCTCGCCGCCTGATTCGCAGCGCCGCAGAAGAGGAAACGGGAGGTGCGCAGGCCCGCCCCCCGCGCTCCGTCGGCGTTGGTGACGTCGTCCGTCAGCCCGCTGGCGGGCTGGTCCGCGGGCGGCGAGGCCGAAGCCAGGCAGGGCGAGGGTCGCAGGTTTGGATACCTCGATCGGCCTGGCGATCAGGTCGGCGTCTCGGCTGGTCGCGCTCTTGCCTGTGGTCAAGAGAACGCCGATCAGCCCCGCCATCAGCAGGCTGACCTCGCCACGCCCAACGCCTGGCAGGACCGCTCCTGCTGATCGAGGATTGTCGGCGGCGAAGCCTTGGTGCAACCGTCGCGGCTCAACGCAGTACGCGGAGTTTGGTCGGTACGATCGAGTAGAGCAAGGCCCGAACCCGTCAGCGCACCGCGGCTGAAGACCTGACCGGCGGCACCGCCCCCTGCACCGCCCCGTGTTGTGTCGGTCTGGAACGGATCGGCTCAGTCGTCGGTGTCGGCGCGGCGTCCGGCGTCGGGTCGATGGCCCAGAAACGCCGCTGCGGTCAGGTCCAAGAGCGCTGTGATCGTGGTGATCGCTCGATGACGGGCCAGTTCCCGCGCGCCGAGCGACCTCACGCGCCCCTACATCCCAAGATCCTCGCCGGGCCGGATCAGGCCCAGCCCTGCCCAGTGCTGAGGTTCCGCATCAGCGGCGAGGTTGATCCGACCAGCGGCTTGCGTCCGACCATCACCCTTGGCGAGCGCCATGCGGTTGGCGCCAACGTCGCATCGCGCACGGTGCGCACCGCTGACTTCGCTGGCTTCATCAGGCGATCACGACGCACAGCGCGCCAAGGGCTACTCAGTCTCGGCCCCTGAGCGCCCATCGCGCGGGATCTCGAGCCCGAGTGCATCGCCGTATCCGCCAACGGGAAGACGGGCTTCGTCGCCCTGCACAAGAACACCGCGATCGGCCTCCTTGACCCTGACGGGACGCCGCCCACGCGGGGCCAAGTCGGCACCCGAGCCTGGGCTCAGCGATGACAGACGTTCTGACGATACGGGCCGCGAGCCCGGGCACGTGACCATCGGGAGCATCGCTCCCGCGGCGTGCGCCTTCCTCGGTTTCGACCGTGCCTCAATCGGGCTAGTGCTCCGAATTTGCGGCGCGAACGGGAGTGGGCATCGCCCCCTCCTTCCCCTCAGGCGCCCTTGCTGCATGCGCCCTTGCCGCCCGAGGCCGTTGGCGAAGGCGCCCTTTCCCCACGCGGCTACGACTCCGTCCCTCCCTTCGGTGGTTCGGCCTCCTTGCTGGGCGTCGGTGGTTGGGGCGCCAGGATTCGAACCTGGGAATGGCGGAACCAAAATCCGCTGCCTTACCGCTTGGCGACGCCCCAAGCCTGCTACTCTCTCTAAGCGCGCGAAGCCACGCGCGGCAAGAGAGCGGGCTTAGGTCGGGCTCAGCTAAAGCCCCGCGATGGCGAGAGCCGCTTCGCTGCCGGACGCGGGGGCGCCTCAAGCAACGCCAAAGCGGCCTCGAGCAGAACGAGCGCCGCTTCGCGCTGGCCTTGCGTCGAAGCCGATTGGGCAAGGCTGAACAGCCAGTCCGACACCACGAGCGGGCTCACAGGCAGGGCGCGGGCGGGAGATTGGCGAGACGCTTTCCTCATCCTCTCTTTCCTTCCTTTCAGCCGGGGCATGCGCAAGCATGAGGGTGCAAGCGTCACCAATGGGTGAAGACGACTGTAGGTCGAAGCCCGTAGGGATGGTATGCGCCGGCTCACCGCGCCCAGCTCGCCCTGCCGTGCTGAGAGACCGGACGATGACACCTCGCCGTTCGCTGGTTTCCGGCTTGGCTACCCTGCCGATTGGCGCGGCGGGCCTGCCTAAAGAGCGCCTCCGCTGCGGCGCTGAAGGCCTCTGTCCCGCCTCCTGCCGTCCATCGCTTCCGCCTCAGCGAGGCCGAAGTTACCGCCTTGCTTGCTCTGTAGCATAAGGTCCACCTCCCCCGGCCCGGCTTCGGCCGCATCATCGCCGAGGGCGAAGGCTACCTGTTCGTGCCGAGGCCCTGGCAACTCTAGGCTGCGGCTTCGGCACTTGAACCGCTCGCCCCACCCGGGCTAGGGCGCGCCCAGTCATGCAGCATCCGCCGCCCGGGCCCGCCTTGCCTGCGGAAGTCGTCGCCGCCTCGGCGCAGGGGCCGCTTCCAGGCCTTCGCGCCCGTGTTGCGGCGGGCCTCCTTGAACATGACCCAGCCCAGGCGCTCGCCGCCGAACGGCTGCAGGAACTGTGGCGCGCGCTCGCCGGATACGATCCGCTGAAGGAACGATCGGGCGGGATCCTCTCCTCGCTCCGCTCCCGCCTCGGCTTTCGCCGTCCACGCACCCCACGCGAGGACGGCACCGAAGCGCCGCAGGGCCTCTACCTTGTCGGCGCGGTCGGCCGCGGCAAGTCGATGCTGATGGACCTTTTCTTCGAAACCGCGCCCCTCGAGCGCAAGCGCCGCGTGCACTTCCACCGCTTCATGCAGGAGGCGCACGCCTTCCTGCACGAGTTCCGCCAGAAGGCCGCGCGCGAGATCGACCCCATTCCGCCGCTCGCCGACCAGATCGCCGCCCGCTCGGCCTTGCTCTGCTTAGACGAGTTCCAGGTGCACGACATCGTCGACGCGATGATCCTTGGCCGACTGTTCGAGGCCTTGTTCGCCCGCGGAGTCGTCGTGGTCGCCACCTCGAACACGCTGCCCGACGATCTCTACAAGGATGGGCTGCAGCGCGACCGTTTCCTGCCCTTCATCCGCCTGATCAAGGCGCGGCTCGATGTGATCGTGCTCGAAGCGGCGCGCGACTACCGGCGCGACCGGCTCGCCGCCGTGGGCGTGTGGCACGTGCCGGCGGATCGGGAGGCGGAGGCCGCGCTCGATTCCGCCTTCCTCGAGTTCGCGGGAGAGCCTGGCACCCCGCTCACCCTCTCCGTGCTCGGCCGCCGCCTGACCCTCTCCTGCGCAGCCAACGGGGTCGCTCGCGCCTCCTTCGCCGAACTCTGTTGCCAGGCCCTCGGCCCCGCCGACTATCTCGCGCTCGCCACCCACATGCACACTCTGCTGATCGACCGCATCCCCCGCCTTGGCCCGGAGAATTTCGATGCCGCGCGCCGTTTCATCACCCTGATCGACACGCTCTACGATCACCGGGTGAAGCTGATCGCCTCCGCCGCAGACCATCCAGACCGGCTCTACGAGCGCGGCGAGAATGCCGAGATGTTCCAGCGCACCGCCTCGCGGCTGATGGAGATGCAGTCGCGCGACTATCTGGGGCTTCCCCATCTGCCGTGACGACGGAGCATCACCGCGGCGAGGAGCCGCCCCCGCTTGAGCCTGTCTTGCGCACCGTCGCCATGCCGGCCGACACCAACCCGGCAGGCGACATCTTCGGCGGCTGGGTGATGGCTCAGATGGATCTTGGCGGGGGGCTCGCGGCGAGCCGCGAGGCGAAGGGGCGCGTCGCCACGGTCGCGGTCGACGCGATGACCTTCAAGCGCCCTGTGAAGGTTGGTGACGAGGTGAGCGTTTGGGCGGAACTCCTCGCTGTGGGCACCACCTCGCTGCGCTACCGGGTCTCCGCCTGGCGCCGCCTGCCCGATCAGGCGGGGCATGTGAAGGTGACGGAGGCGATCTTCACCTTCGTCGCCCTCGATGCGGAGGGGCGGAAGCGGCCCGTCCGCGCGTGACGACGATCGGCGGCTGAGCGGCATTGGCGATCGCTTAACCGACCCGCTGGCAGTCTCGGTCTCGACGATGCCTGTGCCCGTCCCCACCGCCGACCTTTCCGTGACAGAGCGTCTGGAGGCTTTCGCCGCCGCCGTCTCCGCCCTGCCGCTCGCCCGCATCCGCGGCCGAATCGTGGGACTGACGGGGCTGATGGTGGAGGTCGACGGAATCGCCCGTCTGCTCGCGGTGGGCGATCGGCTGGTGGCGCAGGCGCGCGACGGCCGGGCGGTGCCGCTCGAGGTGGTGGGGTTCCGCGGCGGCTTTGCGCAGGCGATGGCGCTCGGTGATCTCACCGGGATCGGGCCCGGGCTCTGGGCCGAGCGGGTCGGAGCGCCGGGGCTTGCGCCGTCCGACGCCTGGCTTGGGCGGGTGATCGACCCTCTCGGCCAGCCGATCGACGGGCGGGGCCCCCTTCCGCGCGGGCGTCGGGTGCGCGCGGTGCGCGCCTCGCCGCCGCCGGCTACAGCGCGGGCACGGCTTGGCCCGCGACTCGCCCTCGGCGTGCGCGTGCTCGACCTGTTCACCGCCTGCCGCGAGGGGCAACGCCTCGGCCTGTTCGCCGCCTCAGGCGTCGGAAAATCAACGCTCATGGCCGCGCTCGCCCGCAAGGCGGACTGCGACGTCGCGGTGATCGCGCTCGTTGGAGAGCGTGGGCGCGAGGTGCGCGAGTTCGTCGAGGACGATCTCGGGCCGCAGGGGCTTGCGCGCTCCGTCGTCGTCGTCGCCACCTCTGATGCGCCACCTCTTCTGCGCCGCGAAGCAGCGCTCGCCGCGATGACGGTGGCCGAGCATTTCCGCGATCAGGGCAGGCGCGTGCTTCTGATGATGGACAGTGTGACGCGTTTCTGTCTCGCTCTGCGCGAGATCGGGCTCTCCGCCGGCGAGCCACCGACCACGCGCGGCTACCCGCCTTCCGTGTTCGCGGACCTGCCGCGCCTGCTCGAACGGGCAGGGCCGGGGCTCGAGGGCTCGGGCGGCTCCATCACTGGCCTGTTCACCGTTCTCGTTGAAGGGGACGATCACGACGAGCCGGTGGCGGATGCGGTGCGCGGCATTCTCGACGGCCACGTGGTGCTCGATCGCCGCATCGCCGAACGCGGCCGCTACCCGGCGGTTGATGTGCTGCGCAGCGTCAGCCGGGCGGCGAATGGCGTGCTCGACCCCCGCGAACGCGCTCTCATCACGCGCGCCCGCCGCCTGCTCTCACTGTATGCCGATCTCGAAGACATGGTGCGGCTCGGTGCCTATCGTCCAGGCAACGACGCAGAAGCGGATGCGGCCGTTCGCCTCGCCCCCGAGATCGAGAAACTCCTTGCCCAGGAGCGGGACGAGGTCACTCCGCCGGCGGAGGCTTTCGCCCGTCTCGCCGCGCTTTTGGGCGAACCGGGCTGAGCCCAGCGACAGGACCATGCGCCGTCGCATAGACCCCTTCGCCACCTTGCTGAAACTCCGCCGCGCCGAGGTGGAGGAGGCCCGGCGCGACCTCGCCGATGCACTGGCCCAGGCCTCCGCCCATGCCGCGGACATGCGGGAAGCCTTCGCCGCGCTCGACCGTGAGGCAGCCTCTGACCCTGCCCTTTACGCTGCGTGGCTGCCGTGGGGAATCGAACGGGCCCTGGCCGCCGCGGCTCGAGCCGAGGCCGCCGAAAAGGCCGTCGAGGCGGCGCGGGTCGCACTCGCCCAAGCCCGGGCGGCGGAACGCGCGGTGGAGGTGATGGCGAAACGGCGTGCCGCCGAAGAGGCACGTCGGCGCGCGCGTAAGGAGCAGGCCGCACTGGACGAGGCCGGGCAGCGCCGCCTGCGCTGAGCTTGCCACGGCTTACGCGGTCGGCTCACTCGCGCCGTCGCACAGGGCAGGCTACGGTTGCGCCGCGGTATCGATCGGACGGAGCCGGCTTGCGCCGCTGCCGATGACGGTCCGGGCGCCACTGCGCCCGCGGCCGGAGCATGGCCTCCGCTCCCCAGCGGAGCTCGGAAAGGCGCGATGGACCCAGCCGACCTCGCCTTGTCGCGCCGCGGCAAACGGGTTAGGGGAGCCTTGCCTTCGGCGGTCGAGGCAGGGGCCTCCCCCCTCCCCGTCTGCCCGTCTCACGGAGCACCCCGGCATGGCTCGCAGGAAGATCGCCCTCATCGGCGCTGGCAACATCGGCGGTACGCTTGCCCACCTGATCGGCTTGAAAGAGCTCGGCGACGTCGTGCTGTTCGATGTCTTCGCCGGTGTCGCCGCCGGCAAGGCGCTCGACATCATGCAGTCGGGGCCCGTCGAGGGGTTCGATGCGATGATGACGGGCGGCAACGACTATGCCGCCATCGCAGGCTCCGACGTCGTCATCATCACCGCGGGCTTCCCGCGCCAGCCGGGCATGAGCCGAGACGACCTCGTGGTTAAGAACGCCGGCGTCATCGCCCAGGTGGCGGAAGGGGTGAGAACGCACTGCCCCGACGCGTTCGTCATCGTCATCACCAACCCGCTCGATGCGATGGTCTGGGTGTTCCGCGAGAAGTCGGGGCTGCCGCACCATCGCGTCGTCGGCATGGCGGGCGTGCTGGACTCGGCGCGCTTCCGCCTCTTCCTCGCCCATGAGTTCCGCGTCTCGGTGGAGGACGTGACGGCCTTCGTGCTTGGCGGCCATGGCGACACCATGGTTCCCCTAGTGCGCTACTCGACGGTGGCTGGGATCCCCATCCCCGATCTTATCGCCATGGGATGGACGACGCGCGAACGGATCGATGCCATTGTGGAACGAACCCGCCAGGGCGGAGGTGAGATCGTCAAGCTGCTCGAAAAGGGTTCAGCGTACTATGCGCCGGCCGCCTCCGCCATCGCCATGGCGGAGAGCTACCTCAAGGATAAGAGGCGGGTGCTGCCGTGCGCAGCCTGGCTCACCGGCCAGTATGGCGTGCACGACCTCTATGTTGGTGTACCGGTAGTGATCGGTGCAGGTGGGGTCGAGCGTATCGTCGAGATCGCGCTGAATGACGATGAGAGGGCCGCCTTCACCCGCTCCTGCGAGGCGGTGCGCGACCTGATCGAGGCCGCGCGCCAGCTCGTCAGCTGACCGATCCGCGATCGCGGAAAGGAAGGTCGCGATGAATATCCACGAGTATCAGGCGAAGGACCTACTGCGCCAATACGGGGTTGCCGTGCTCCAGGGCGGGGTGGCCTGGACCGCTGACGAGGCGGAGCGCGTCGCTGCCTCCCTGCCCGGGCCGATTGCGGTGGTGAAGGCGCAGATCCATGCTGGCGGGCGCGGCAAGGGCCGTTTCGAGGGCGATCCTTCAGGCAAGGGCGGCGTGCGGCTCGCCCGCTCACCCAAGGAGGCGGCCGAGCACGCGCGCGCGATGCTGGGCCAGGTCCTTGTTACTGCCCAGACGGGCCCTCAGGGCAAGAAAGTGCACCGGGTCTACGTCGAACAGGGCTGCGACATCGCACGCGAACTCTACTTAGGGCTTCTCGTCGATCGTGGCGCGGGGCGTGTGGCCGTCATCGCTTCCTCGGAAGGCGGGGTAGAGATCGAGGACGTTGCTGCCACGCATCCGGAACGGATTCTGCGCGAGACGATCGACCCGGCGACGGGGCTGATGCCGTTCCAGGCGCGCAAGCTCGCCTTCGGGCTCGGGCTGAAGGGCAAAGAGGTCGCCCAGTTCACCGCTTTCGTCACCGCCGCCACACGCGCCTTCGTCGAGCTTGATTGCAGCATCCTGGAGATCAACCCTCTCGTGGTGACGAAGGACGGCGCGGTGGTCGCGCTCGATGCCAAGATGGGCTTCGACGATAATGCGCTCTTTCGTCATCCCGACCTCGCCGCGTTGCGCGACGAAACGGAAATGGATCCTCGCGAACTCGAGGCCGCCAAGCACGACCTTAACTACGTCGCCCTCGACGGCAACATCGGCTGCATGGTGAACGGTGCGGGCCTCGCCATGGCGACGATGGACATCATCAAGCTCTATGGCGGCGAGCCCGCCAACTTCCTCGATGTTGGCGGTGGCGCGACGAAGGAGCGCGTCACCGCGGCGTTCAAGATCATCCTCTCCGACCCGAAGGTGGAGGGTATCCTGGTCAACATCTTCGGCGGCATCATGCGCTGCGACGTGATCGCGGAGGGCGTGGTGGCGGCTGCGCGCGAAGTCAGCCTCAACGTTCCGCTGGTGGTACGGCTTGAGGGCACGAACGTCGAACTCGGCAAGCGCATCCTCGCCGCCTCCGGGCTTCCCATCGTCTCGGCCGACAACCTGGCGGACGCGGCGGAGAAGATCGTGCGCGAAGTGAAGAAAGCGGCCTGACGATGGCGATCCTGGTCGATCACACCACCAAGGTCATCACCCAGGGCTTCACTGGCGCGCAGGGCACGTTCCACTCCGAACAGGCAATCGCCTACGGAACGAAACTGGTCGGCGGCGTGACACCAGGCAAGGGCGGCGCGACGCATCTCGACCTCCCGGTGTTCGACACCGTGGCCGAGGCGGTGGCGAAGACCGGCGCCACCGCCTCCGCCATCTATGTGCCGCCGCCGTTCGCGGCGGATGCGATCCTGGAGGCGATCGACGCCGGGCTCTCGCTCGTCGTCTGTATCACCGAGGGCATTCCCGTGCTCGACATGGTGCGAGTGAAGCGCGTGCTGGCAGGGTCGAAGACGCGGCTGATCGGGCCCAATTGCCCGGGCGTGATCACACCAGATGCGTGCAAGATTGGCATCATGCCAGGCCACATCCACCGCCGCGGCAAGGTGGGCATCGTGTCGCGCTCCGGCACCCTTACCTACGAAGCGGTGGCGCAAACGACCGCCGCGGGCCTTGGCCAATCCACCTGTGTCGGCATCGGCGGCGATCCGGTGAAGGGCATGGACTTCGTCGACGTGCTCGACCTTTTCCTTGCTGACCCGGAAACGGAGGGCATCATCCTGATCGGCGAGATCGGAGGGCAGAGCGAGGTGGAGGCGGCGGAGTTCATCCGACACTCGGGCACGAAGAAGCCCGTCGTCGGCTTCATTGCCGGCACAACCGCTCCGCCGGGGCGGCGCATGGGCCACGCCGGCGCCGTCATCTCAGGCGGCAAGGACACCGCGCAGTACAAGATCGAAGCGATGCGCCGTGCTGGCATCCACATCGCCGACAGCCCCGCTGCCCTCGGCAGCACGATGGTGAAGGCGTTGCGCCGCTGAGTCATTTCGATCGCGGCGCGCAAGGGTCTGCACGACGCGAAGGTGATGCCTCCCCCGCCTGCGTCATCAACCCGACTTGGCGTGCTTTCCGCGAGATGGTGATCGAGGTGAAGAGTGCGATCACTATGGCGGTGAAGCGTGCAACCAAGTTCGACTTTGGCAAGACGTTGCGATTTCGGAACGAGGACAGGTTCAAGGCCTGCCTCCAGTCGGGCGGCCCGGTGAAGCTCCTCGCCGGTTCGGCCAGGGCCGACGCGGAGAACTCCAACACGGTGCCTCGCGCCGCGACGATGAACGCCTTCAACACGGGCAAGGTCAACGCCAGGGAGGAGGATGCCAGCCCCTGCGCCCCGTGCTTCGCCCCGTCCCGCCACCGCAGCGCACCATCCCGAGGATCACGCTGACGCAGGCCGCATGCCCCACGTTGCGAGCAGGGACGCAGGGCTGCGCCTGCGGCGCAGTGCGAAAACCGATGGCGACGGGTGCATGGCGGAGCGCCATCCTGCCCTCACTCACCGACCAACTCGCCGCCTTGAAACCTGAGCGGGCGGGCGCGTGCTCCGAGAAGATGACGGAGGCGTTCCGACACGAGATACAAAGGAGGCCCTCCGCCGCTTGGCCGTCTGATCGCATCGGCTGCGCGGCTAACGAGCGCGAGGTCAGAGTGAAGCCCCTGCGCGCGCTCGAGTAGGAGGGAACGGTCGCCCGGCGGGGGAGCTGAAAGGTGGGCAGATAGGCGAGCGCGAGAGCCGCTACCCGCGCGCGACCGTCGTCGACGAGGCGCCGGAACCGGGTGTAGGACCCGCTGCCGATCGCCCGGTCGATCTGGTCGTTGCGAGACAGCTCGGCACCAAGGTGCGGGGGCTCGTCATCCCCCCATCGAGGCGGCCATCACGCGGCTCGAGCCGGCAACCCTCATTCCTGGCGAGAGGATGGAGCGAATGAGGCGCGATGCAGGAGAAGACAGAGGTGTTGCGGAGTTCCCCGCAGCGGGAACGCGCGTGGGCCAGGGCAACGCTGCGCAAGGCACTGGGCAAGGACAGGAAGAGCACATGATCGATACAGGCTCTTGACGGCACGGCCAGCGAAGTCGGAGGTTCAGCGTGCAATGGAACGTTGGGGAGGGAACGCATGAGCAACCGCACCCGCCGCCTGTCCCGCCGTGCCGCCCTGCCGGCTCTCGCCGCTGCCGCCGCATCGGCTCCCCTCGCCGCGCAGGCCACGTCCGCGGGGCCCTACAAGGTTGTCTACCACCTCAACCAGCCTGGCGGTGAAAACTTCGCCTACTATCGCCAGATGCTGCGCAACATCCGAAACCACCTCAGCATCAATCCGCCTGAGGGGATCGACCTCCGCGTGGTGATGCACGGGCCGGGGATCAATCTCCTGCGCCGCGCCGCCAAGGCTGACCCGCAGATCGCCGCCACGGTGGACGAACTCAAGCTGAAGGGTGTGAAGTTTCAAATCTGCCGCCTCACCCTTTCGCTCGACAACATCAAGCTTGAGGAGCTCTACGACGCCGACGAGGGAGACCTTGTGCAGTCCGGCGTATTCGAGCTCATGCGCCTGCAGCAGCGCGAGGGGTTTGCCTATCTGAAGATCTGACACCTTGCGCGGGCAGGCCCGCGCGACGAGGGCCAACAAGCCAGTGTCTTCGTATCTGTGACGATCCGACGCAGCGCGGAAGGCTCGTTTTCATCCTGCCCTTCCCGCGTCGCGCACTGGCGCCGCATCCGCCGCGGCTGGCCCGGGTGCGGGGCAATTTCTCGCCCCTACGCGTCTATCTTCAGTGCAGCGAGGAAGGCGGACTGCGGAATCTCCACCTTGCCGAACTGACGCATACGCTTTTTGCCTTCCTTCTGCTTCTCTAGGAGCTTGCGCTTGCGGGTGATGTCGCCGCCGTAGCATTTGGCGGTGACGTCCTTGGCGAGTGCCGAAATCGTCTCGCGCGCGATGATTCGTCCGCCGATCGCGGCCTGGATCGCGATCTTGAACAGCTGGCGAGGGATGAGTTCCTTCAGCTTCTCGCAGATCGCCCGCCCCCGCTTCTCCGCCTGCGACCGGTGTGCGATGAAGGCAAGCGCATCGATGGGATCGCCGTTGACGAGGATGGAGATCTTGACGAGGTCGGAACGCTCGTAGCCATCCATCACGTAGTCGAAACTGGCGTAGCCGCGGCTGACGGACTTCAGCCTGTCGTAGAAGTCAAACACCACCTCGTTCAGCGGCAGGCGATAGACCGCCATTGCGCGATTGCCGACGTAGGTGAGGTCGACCTGGGTGCCGCGACGTTCGTTGCAAAGCGTGAGGATGGCGCCGAGATGCTCGTCCGGAACGAAGATGGTCGCCTTGATCCAGGGCTCTTCGATGTGGTCGATCCGCGACGGGTCAGGCATGTCTGCCGGGTTGTGCAGCTCCATCGTCTCGCCATTCGTGAGGTACACACGGTAGACGACGGAAGGCGCGGTTGCGATCAGGTCGAGGTCGAACTCGCGCGCAAGCCGCTCCTGCACGATCTCGAGGTGAAGCAGGCCCAGGAAGCCGCAGCGGAAGCCGAAGCCCAGCGCGGCTGAGGTTTCGGGTTCGTAGTGGAAGGCCGCGTCGTTGAGCCGAAGCTTAGCGAGGCTCTCGCGCAGCTTCTCGAAATCGTCCGCATCGGTTGGATAGAGACCGCACCACACAACGGGAACGGACGGCTTGAAGCCGGGAAGCGGTTCGGCTGCCGGGTTGCGATCGTCGGTGATCGTATCCCCAACAGAACAATCAGCCACGGTCTTGATACCGGCGGTGATGTAGCCCATCTCGCCAGGGCCGAGATCCTCCACCGGCACCATCTTCGGTGTGAACACGCCCACCACCTCGATGGTGTGCACCGCCCCTGTGCTCATGAAACGGATGCGCTGGCCCTTGCGCAGGCGCCCATCCTTCACCCTCACCAGCACGACCACGCCGAGATAGGGGTCGTACCAGGAATCGACCAGCAGCGCCTTGGTCGGCGCCGCCTCGTCGCCCTTCGGCGGCGGCAGGCGAGTGATGATCGCCTCCAGCACCTGGTCGATGTTCAGCCCCGTCTTCGCCGAGATCAGCACGGCGTCGTCCGCAGGCAGGCCGATCACGTCCTCGATCTGCTGCTTCACGCGATCGGGTTCCGCCGCTGGCAGGTCGATCTTGTTCAGTACTGGCACGATTTCATGCCCGGCATCGATCGCCTGATAGACGTTGGCGAGAGTCTGTGCTTCCACCCCTTGCGAGGCATCGACGACGAGAAGCGAGCCCTCGCAAGCAGCGAGGCTGCGCGACACCTCATAGGCGAAGTCGACGTGCCCAGGCGTGTCCATCAGGTTGAGCACGTAGGTCTCGCCGTCCTTCGCACGCCAGGTGAGGCGCACCGTCTGCGCCTCGACCCCTTGGGTGCTGTCGACGACCAGCAGCGAGCCTTCGACCGCGCGCATGGAGCGAGAGACCTCATAGGCGAAATCGACGTGGCCGGGCGTGTCGATCAGGTTGAGCACGTAGTCCTCGCCGTTCTGCGCGGTGTAATTAATCCGCACGGTCTGGGCCTTGATGGTGATGCCCCGTTCCTTCTCGATCTCCATGTTGTCGAGAACCTGTTCGGACATCTCGCGCGCGGTCAGGCCGCCGGTGTGCTGGATCAGCCGGTCGGACAGGGTCGACTTGCCGTGGTCGATGTGCGCGACCACGCTGAAGTTGCGAATGTTCGAGATGGGGGGAGTCGTCATCCGCGCGCCCCTATCACGCGCAAGGGTCCGGGGCCAGCCGCACGGCCGATCTGTCGC
>CALFVI010000032.1 GCA_937928775.1 uncultured Elioraea sp.
TCAGGCCATGCTCTGGTGGCGATCGGTTGTCGCGGCAGTCTTCCGTCCCTCCCCCTTTCCCGACAAACATTCTAAGGATCTAAGGATCAGCCAAATCGCTCTTTGATCGAGATCACACGTCTCTCGTAGCCAGGGGCTGTCTGATGCAACGCCGACACAGACTTGTGAGGGTCACGGGGCCCTCTAGTCATCGGTGAACGTTGCAAAACCACCCTGGTCGTGTCCTCGCCTCCGCGCTCCTTCAAAACCAGGCTTGCCGAAGCGATCGGAGAAACACTTGCTGGTGCTCTGCGGGCGGGCCTGTTCGCGACGACAGCGCGACTGCCGCGGAACTAGCGATAACACGTGCGCGCTGGAGCGTTAGGCTCAGAACTGATTGACCGAGCCAGAATATGGCGGTGGCGGCGAGGGTGAGGGCTGCGAGGAAGGTGTGCGCGCGCTGGTCGTCGCGCATGGCGATGCGTCGCTAGTCTTTCAGCCCGCCGAATATGATCTCGATGCGCTGGCGCTGGCGAGAGGGCGCGGGATTGTGCGGGATGGGCTACTTGCGCGAGCGGCTTGAGGGGATGCAGGGCGTAATGCCGCGGTTCTGCAAGCCGGTGCGAGCCGGAGGCAACACCAACAGGGCGGTCAAGTGGGCGCTGTCGTAGTCACGGTCGGTGATCAGCTCGCGGGCTGGCGGCAGTCGCGGGAGCATGATGGCAGCGCCGCGATGGTCGCTCGCTTGGCCCTCGGTGAGCAGAGCAGCACGACGGGGCGTCCCTGGCCGTCGCGGGCGGCGTGGGGCTTGGAGGTCAGCCCGCCCTTGGGTATCGCCCGATGCAGCGGGGAAAAGCCCCTTTTTCAGCAGGCTGGCCGCGGTGCGGTGCGCCTTGAGGTGGGTGCTGGCATCGGCGGCCAGGGCAGCGAAGATGCGGTCGAACACACCCATGCGGCTTCAGGCACGAAGCGGTTGGAGAGGGTCTTGTGGGGTCCGTAGGCCGCGGGCGCATTACACCAGCGCAGACCGTGGCGGATGACGGAGATGATGCCGCTCAGCACGCGGCGGTTATCCATGCGCGGAATGCCACGGGACAGCGGGAAGCGCGGCGACGGGCGGCGCATCTGCGCGGGCTAAAGCAGGAAAGGCGGATTTGGGCTGGGCATGGTGGCACTTCCGCCATGCTCAGACTCATACCACGCGGGACTGTCCGAAATTTCGTGTGTGTGGGATGGCTGATGGTCAGGTCATTGCCCTCGTGAACCGTTCGCCGAAAATTACGGCGACTTGGGTCTTGGCCATTGCCCATTCCCTTGGAGGCACGGTCCACTCTTTCTCGGCCCTGTTCAAGACCAGGAACAGGAACTTGGTCGCGGCCTCGTCGCTCGGGAAATGACCGCGGGCGCGGACAACGCGGCGCAGCTTTGCTTTCAGAGCCTCGATGGAATTTGTGCTAGAGAGGACGCGCCGACCGTCGCTCGGGAAGGCGTAGAACGGGATAACCTCCGACCAGGCCCTGCGCCAGCTCTGGGCCATGGCGGGGTAGCGGCGGCCCCACTCGCCTGCCTCGAAGACTTCAAGCGCGGCGAGACCCGCGTCGGCGTCTAGCGCCCTGTAGATCTCTTTCAGCGCAGCGGCGACGGGCTTGCGGTCCTTGTACGACACGAAGTCCAGACTGTGACGCAGCAAGTGCACGATGCATGTCTGGACCATCGCCTCTGGGAAGACCGCGGTAGTGGCTTCGGGCAAACCCTTGAGCCCGTCTCCGACGGCGAGCAGCACTTCTTCCAAGCCCCGGTGTCTAAGCTCGTTCATGACCTTGAGCCAGAACTTGGCGCCCTCGTTCTGCTCGAGCCAGAGGCCGAGGACCTCCTTGGTACCGTCGGGGCGAACGCCGAGGGCTAAATGCACAGCTTTGTTGCGGACTGTCCCTTCATCTCGGATCTTCACCCGCAGGGCGTCGAAGAAGATCAAAGGATGGATCGCCTCGAGGGGGCGAGCCTGCCAGGCCGCGAGCTCGTCCAGAACCGCGTCAGTGATGGTGCTAATCAGGTCAGGCGAGACGTCGACGCCGTGAAGCTCCCGGACATGGCCGGCGATCTCGCGCACGCTCATGCCGCGAGCGTACATCGAGACAATCTTGTCATCGAAGCCAGGAAACCGCCGCTGGTACTTCGCGATCAACGCTAGATCGCAGCTGCCGGCCCGATCGCGCGGGATCTCAAGCTCGATCTTGCCAGTCCTGGTTGTCACCGTTTTACGACCGTACCCATTCCGGCTGTTGCCGGGCTTGCCAGTTACCAAGTGATGGTCCATCTCGGCGTCAGCACCCGCTCCGCTAGCGCCTTCTTCAACTGGTCAAGCAGACCGTCTGTCTCAAACGCCAGCCTGGCATCCGAGCCGGCCAGCAGCTGGTCAAGTAGAGCGTCAGCAATCACAGGCGGTTTGCGTCGTGGCATACAGGCTCTCCTCTCGTTCCAATATGCCCCACACACACGAAATTCCTGCCAGTGCCCACCACGCCGCGTCGCACCAACCGATGAATGGGTCCTGAGCCTAGGCCAAGATGCCGAGCGGGACGTTGTCCGCGGCGCCGAGCAGGCTGAGAATGGTACCGCCGATCATCCGCCACGCCACGGTCCGCAGCTCCGACCCATTCATGGGTACATCGGCCGCGTCGAGCACCATGACCTGGCGCTCGCACGCAAGCATGGCAAGCTGCGCCGCGCGACCAACAAACAACTCGATCGCCGCCTTCGCGTCTTTATCGAAGACAGGCAGCTCGGGCTCCGCGTCCGCACCAATCAAACCCGCCATCGCGGCACCCGTCACCGTCGCGGCGGTTACCTCTTCCTCCGACATGACGACCACTACAGAAAGCGCGCCGTTGACCACCGCAACGCGCACCTGCTCCGCGTCATCCCCCTTCGTTCCTGGACGGCGCGATCGACGATATCTTGAGGGTATCCGCGATACGGGGGTCGAAGTTGCCACCAATGCAGATGCGCCCATGACCCGCTCGCCCAGCCGTCGTTCCTCGCCCCTGTCGCCGCTCCCAGCTCCGTCGACAGATCGGTGCCGCCACCGGCCGTCAGGCCAGTCTGCTCCGCCTGCTCGTGACGCTGCCCATCCCGTAAAAGTCCCGATCCGCTTGGCGACCGACCGTCCGCCACCTGAGCCCGCGGGCTTTCCTCCGCTGCCGCGACCACCAGCTCTGCGTCAACGCCGGGAACACCGCCTTGCGCCTGACGCCGAGCTCTTGAGGCGCAGTCACCGCGCCGGCGACCGCCGCGGCGTCCCACAGCCTCGCGCTCGGCGGGATCGGACCCGCCAGGGCGGTCGGCGGCGTGGCCGTCTCCGCCTCGCTCGGCGTCTCGGGGGCGGCATGACGCGCAGCGCCATCGGCTGGCAGCGGACCCTATGCCTCCGCTTCGCGCCCCGCGATCAGATGACCAAGCCCGAACACCGCGGGCAGCGCATCGTGCCCCTAGTGGCCATCCGAAGGAGCGATCCGCCCCGCGAGGTCGAGAAACCCCGCGATCAGGGCCGCCAATCCCGCGGCGGCACCCCAGTCCGCCCAGGACCCCGCGTGCCTGCGCTCCGCCTGCACGGCCGGCGAACCGCTGCCAAACCCCCGCCTGCAATCGCGTCGCGGGGCCCAGCGTGGCGGGCGGGGCGACCTCTGCGACGGTCTGGGCCGGGCATTGCCCTCACCAAGCACCACAAGCATCGCGGCGTGCGCCGCCATCAAGGCCGGCCGTTGGATGAACACCCGTTCCCAATTGGCCTTGACCAACGGCAGCAGCAGCGGCTGTCACGCGGCGTAACGCTTCCACCCGTTCGCGCAGGCTCACCGCTCGCTCCGGATGGCGCAACGCCGAACCGTCCATCAGATATCGCGCATCAGTTCGGCCGATGTGGACGAAAACCTCCTCGTCGCGCAGGCGATACACGCCCAACCAGGGATTCTGCTCGTCCGTTGTGTCCCCGTCCGTCTCCACCTCGAGCCCGGCCGCCCGCAGGCCATGCCGAACGCGGTCCAGATCGGCGCGGTTCTGCGCGGCCCAGGCCTCGGCGTGCCGCCCACTGAAGGGCAGCACAACGCAGTCCGGCATCTCCTCAAACGCGCCGGGCCTCGCCGCCATCCCGCCCCCGTCGCCGACAGGGCTCATGTCGCGCCCGCGGCCATGCCGTACTCCGACCCGCCGAACAGGATGTCATGGGTGTTCGGATCACAGTATCTCAACATCTCGGATACGAACTCGGCGGACGGCACGCCGAGCGTCTTGGCCCAATCGCAATAGCACTCCGGCGGCACGCGACCACGGCCGGACTCAATTTGCGACACGAAGGTCAGGTATTCGACGCCAATGCGATCGGCCGATGAGTTTGTGTCAATCAGGCCGCCTCGCGCTGATCCTTGAGCCAGTGTCCCCGATTCCGGCGTCGCTACGCCGTCGCCGGCTCATTCACTCCATGCGCATGAACATACATTCACACGCGCAGGCATCTCAAAAGCGCCTCCGACCTCAGGACCTCCCCGACAAGAGATCTCGTGAGTGTATCGCGCCGCGCGCGCATGCTCTTTCCCGCCTGCCCCCTTTTTGCCGCGGGGGCGATGGCCCGAGGCCAGAGAGGAGGGCGCCGCGATCACGCGGAGCGAAGAGCCGCGATCATCGCCTCGCACACGCGATCAATCTCCGCGTCGGACAGTTTCGGCCAGCTTGGGAGACTGATGCCCCGAGCGGAGACGTCCTCAGAGACGGGCAAGACAAGATCCGGCCTCAAGTGATGCGGCATGTGATGCGCACAATAGAACACTGGACGGGTTTCGATGCCCTCTCGCGCCAACCTTGCCATCACCCGCTCGCGATCGACACCCCGCGGCAGCAGCACGCTCACCAGCCATTCCGAATTTTCGATGTGGTCCTTCCGCCGCTGGAAGGTCACCCCGGAGTTGGCAAGGTTCGCCATGTACCGCGCAGCGATGCGACGCTTGCGCTCTAGGAGTTCGGGCAACCGCTCAAGCTGCGCGAGCCCGATCGCTGCGCACAGGTTGGTCATGCGATAGTTGAAGCCCATGGCGACGTGCCAGTAACGGCGGTTTGGATCCATGCCCTGGCCTTTGGCGATGACAAGTTTGCGGAACAGCGCCTCATCAGAGGTCGCGATCATCCCGCCCTCGCCCGTCGTGATCGTCTTGTTGCCGAAGAAGCTGAATGTTGCCACATCAGCCCAGCTTCCGACATGCCGCCCGTTCAGCCGGGTTCCGAGCGCCTCGGCGCAATCCTCGACGATGGCGAGACCGTGCCGTCGCGCGATCGCCGAAAGCCGCTCCATGTCGCACGCCGCCCCGTACAGATGGACGGGCAGGATGGCGCGGGTTCGGGGTGTCACTGCCGCTGCGACCGCGTCCGGATCGAGCAGCCAGTCCTCCTCGTTGACATCGGCGAAGACCGGCGTGCCGCCCGCCTGGACGATGGTGTTGACCGAGGCAATGTAGGTGAAGGAGGGCACGATCACCTCGTCGCCGGGCCGCAGATCAAGGCCGTGCAAGGCGAGATGCAGGGCGACCGTTCCGTTGCACACCGCCGTCACATATGGCAGGCCCGTCGTCTCCGCGAACGCCCGCTCGAAGCGATCGAGATAGGCGCCGCGGGAGGAAATCCAGGTCGAGTCGAACGCGTCAAGGACATAGGCGCGCTCGTTGCCGGACAGGTCTGGCTGATAGACAGGCAGGAACGGACGCATGGATGTCTCCGGGCCAGTCGGGGAAGACAAGCGCATCGCCTGGGCACGATCAGGACGCCGCATGCGGCAGCGCGCGCCGTAGCGCGTCCTCGGACGCAGCGCAGAGCACGTAATTCAGCGCGTCGGCGTCCGCGCGCACCACCGTCGGCAAGGCGGACAACCTCGGATCGTCCGGCGCGACGAAACCATTCACCCTGCCGAGGAACCGGCGGTACCGCAGCCCCGCGAAATCGAGCGCTGCCTCGAGCTCGCAGCGCGAAAGCGGACGCTCGAGGGTGGCGAACTCGCGCATGACCGCCTGATACTGCGGCTTGAGCGGTCCCCGCCTATTCTCCCCCTCGAGGATCAGCAGGAGGCCCTTTGGGCTTAAGCCGGCGGCCAAATGCGTCAACGCGCGAACCGGATTGAAAAAGTGATGGAGACAGGATTCGAGCAGGATGGCGTCGAACTTTCCGATCCAGGCGGCTGGCAAAGCCTGCTGCTCGATGTCGAGCACAATCAGCCGCTGGTCAAGCTCGCCGACGAGGGGGGCAAGCAACGGATCCTCCCGGAAACGGCGCCGCGCCATTGCGATCATGTCGGGAGACACATCGAAGCCGTAGGCGTCATAGTTCATCCGCGCAAAAGCTTGCGCCAACCAAGCGCTGCCGCATGCCACGTCGAGCACCGCGCTCCCCCCAGGCAAGCGCAGCAGGACCAGGGCGTTGACGAAATTGTACAGGTAGGCGGCATTCTCGGCGATCTGTGCCTCGAACACGCCCGCGTCTGCCGATACGGGTGCCATGGGCTTGGCCAGCATGTAGCCGTCATACACGTCGGCCCCCCATTTCGCCCGCTCCGCCCTAACATAGGTAAGCGCCCCGGCGCGCCAGTCCATCTGTGGCTGGAGATCAGCGTTGATGCGCCGCAGAAGATCTGCGCGCACGCCCGCGTCGAGCGGCGCGTCGGACTCTGTCCCGGCGGCGCAGCATTCCGTAAACGGCGTATCGGGCGCGCCCTGCGCGTTCTGATCCGCGTCCTTCATGTTGCCTCCGCAAGGAAAGCCGCCGCCCCGGTCGCGGGTCATGGGCGTCCGACCGTGGCAAGGCCGGTGCGGGTGCGAACACGCGCCGGCGTCCCCATCGCCACGACCCCGTCGTCGAGATCGCTGACGACGGCCGCTCCAGCCCCCACGATGGTTCCACGCCCAATCCTTACGCCGGGGCGAACCGCCGCGCCAATCCCAACGAGCGTGAGCGCCCCAACATCGACCTTCCCGCCCAGGGCGGCGCTGGGCGCGATGTGCGCAGCGTCCCCGATCGCGCAATCGTGCTCCACGACGGCGCGAGTGTTGACCACCACTAGGCGTCCCAGCCGGGCGTCGGGCCCCACGGACGCGCCGGCCATGACCACCGCTCCCTCGGCGATCCGGGCGAACGTCGAGACAATCGCCGCCGGATGCATAAGGCTTGGCAGCGTGAAGCCATGCCGTTGGGCCAAGGCTCCAAGCTCCGCCCGCGCTGCGTTGTCGCCGATCGCGATCGCCGCCGCCTCGACACCTTGGTGGCGGAGCCGCGGCAGAGCATCGTCCGTGCCCAGCACGGGAAGACCAAAGAAGCCCGGGTCGGCGGGATTCGCTGAGACTAGCCCAACCACGTGCCATTCGGGAAGCAGGGTCAGGAGATCGGCGACGACCTTCGCGTGCCCGCCCGCGCCGAGGATGACCAGATGGCGAGCGAGCCGCCTCATGGATGGACCCCGCCCGTCCAATCGCCGCGCGCGTCGCTCGACCCGAGGGTATCGGCGAGCCTGGCCGCCAGACGCGCCACGGCCGAGGAGGTTATGGAAAGACCGAGGGCGCCAAGCCGCTCTCCGAACCGACGCTGCATGGCGATGGCCGGCCACGCTCGGTTTGCCACCTGGACAATCTGTAACAGATCCTCGGCGTAGCCGTCGGCGGAAAAGGCGCGCTCCGCCCAGTCGCGGGCCCGCCGCGCCAGGGATGCCGCCTCCTCCGGCCGATCGGCGAGGAATGCGAGGTGTCGCTGGACATCCTCGGCCTCGTGGCCGGGCCGGCAGGCATGGACCAGCTCCTTCGGAACCTCGGCGTAACAACCGTGCCAACAGACGAGCACCGGACGCTCCGCGCGCATCGCCGTCACGAGCGAGGCCGAGGCGGCTTCCAGGACGGGATTGCGGAGACAGGCGATAACATCTGCTTCGGCCAAGTTCCGCATCAGCGCATCGTCATCGAGCCATCCGGTGAAGACCGGAGGCGGCACGCCAAGTTCGGCCGCATGCGCCGTAAGTTGTGCGCGCGTCGTGTCCGCAACCGGCCCGAGCAACCGGACCTCCCACGTCCGGCCAGCCTGCCTCTCGGCGGCAACGGCCTCGAGAAGCTGTTCAATGCAACGATTCGGGTTGATATGCCCGATACTCGCAACGACAAAGCTGTCACGCGACCGCTTCGGGGGCAATGGCCGCCCCGGATAGGCGAGCGGTCGCACGGTGACCGGGCCGGGACAGGCAGCGCGGATGCGCTCCTCCCAATGTCGCGAGTGTGTCAGTGCCGCTCCCGACAGGGCGGCGATCCACTCGGTCAGCGGACGAAGCTGCGCGACGGTCTCGATCCCGGCGTGAAAGGGCTGATCCGCCGGCCAGGCATCGGGTCCGTACAGCTCCTCGACGAGGCAACGCAGCCAACCGTCGTCGCCGCGGCCGTTCGCCACGCCGGCCGCCAGATTAACAAGATAGCCATCGTGCAGGATCACAACGGCCGGCGTGGCCTCCAGCACCGAAAGCGCGCCGCCATGATTGCCGAAATGATCCCCAATATTCACGACGACCGCGTCGAACTCGGTCCACGATGCGTTGGCGCCCCGCGCAAGGGCGCCGCCTGGCGGCGGCGGCAAGGGCGGGCGCGCGGCGAAATCGCCCGTCTCGGAGCGGAACACAGTCACCGAGACGCCGCGCGCAGCCAGCGCCTCGCAGACATAGGCCCCAAACCGCGCGATCGCCGACGTCTCATGCCAGGGGCCGACCCAGGCGAGACGCCTGGTCGTGACATCCTCCCCGTCCTGAGGGCCAGAAATTTCTCTCCTGCTCAGGCGCGGCATTGAGACGCTCCTGAGCCGCTTCGGTAGGTTCCTGCTTCGGACCGCCAACGCATCCCGTGCTGAACGGTGGGGCTTGCCGCGCGCCGGGTCACGACATGAGCCTTTCGATCACATCCTCCCAAGACAGGGCGAGGCGCCGCAGTGTCTCGCGGCCGGCGCGGCCCATGAGAACGGCTCGCGCCGGGTCCTCGCTGATCCGACGGAAGGCCGACCCCAGGGCGGCCGGGGAAGGCTCGACAACATAGCCGTTCTCGCCGTCGCGGACGATGTCCAGCACCGCGCCGGAATCCGTGGTGGTGATGACCGGCTTCCTCGCTGAGAACGCCTCCA
>CALFVI010000033.1 GCA_937928775.1 uncultured Elioraea sp.
AACCTCATCGAACGATGCTTCAACCGCCTCAAGCATTTCCGGCGCATCGCCACGCGCTTCGACAAGCTCGCACGCAACTACCTCAGCGCCGTCGCCCTCGCCGCCATCCGGCTGTGGACACGGTTTGAGTCCAGGACCTAGGCGCTGAACAGGTCGGGCGCGATCACTCGTCGCCGGGTGAGTGCTGATAGACTGGCACGCCGCCCGTTCCCCGCCAGGCTGCCGCAATGGAAACACTTGCCCGCTACGAGTTCCTGATTTTCCTTGCCTTGCCTCTCCTATGGGGCGTGCGCGAGCTCTGGCTCCTGCGGCGCGAGCGGCGACGGGCGCAGCGCGAGCGGGAGCGCTGAGGCGTCAGCCCACCCGCGGCATGCGGAACGGCAGAAGCAGTTTCACCCACGCTTGGCGGAAGCGGTCCAGTGCCAGCGCCTCGTGCACGCCTCGCGCCTCCTCTCCCCACAGACGGCTTGCCACTTCGCTTCGCGCATAGAAGGGCGCATCCTCCAGCGTGCGCACGAGCTGCGGCGTCGTGCCAGCATCCGCCCGGGTCGGCCGCGGCACGCGCCACAGCGTCCTTGGCAGGCGCGCTACTGGCGGGCAGTCGCGCTGCTCCACCCTGCCGTCGGGGCGAAACAGGAGGGCAAGCGAAAGGGCCGAACCGTCCCGCCGTTCGGCATCATAGAGGACCCCTGTACCCGCCCCGACGATTGCCCTGCTCCAGGTCCAGAAGCGGAACCCGTCCTCTAGCGGTTCCGACCCGGCATTCGAGTCCAGGTAACCGTGGCCAGACCAGGAGAGGGCGGGGTCGCGCATCTGAACCTCGACCCGCGCGTGCGGTGCAATCGGCGCCCAGATGTGGCGATGGGCGGCATCTAGAACGAAGGGGCGGGCGGGCAGGGCAGCTGGATGCACCCGTACCAGCCCGCGCACCCGGCGGGGGATGGGAACCGCGATTTCGTCGATGGCGATCCTGAGCGCGGCGCCATCCCAGGTTAGGGAAGACCGACCGACGCGATAGCTCGTGGCGTCGCGGGCGAGGGCTGCCCGCCCGCGTTCCGTCATGGTCCAGCGCGCGCGCGGCCCGTAGAGGGCGACGTTCAGCGCGACATGGTTCTCCGGCTCGCCCAGCCCGCGTCCGCGCGCCCGGGCGTAGTAGGGCGAGAAGACGGAGCCGACGAAGGCGATGATGGTCAGCCCATGGATACCGTCGTCGCTGAGCGCATCGACATACCACCAGGCATAGCCGCGCGGTGGAACCGCCGCGTCGAAGCGTGGTCCGCCATCAGGGCCAAGGCAGCGAGGCGCCCCGACATCAGCGCCATCGGCACCCCCGGTCCTGGGTGCACGCTTCCCCCTGCGAGATACAGGCCTGGGATCCGCGTGGTCGCCCCCGGCCTCTGGAACGAGGCGCGCCACCCCGCAAGGTCCCGCCCGTAGAGTGCTCCACCTGTGGCCGGAAACATTCGCGCCCACTCCGCAGGCCCGGTGCGTCGCATCATTCCCGGCTCCCAGGTGATCTGCAGTCCGCAGCGGGCCAGAAGCGCAAAGGTCGCCTGTTCGCATCTCTCGATCTCCTCCGGCGTCGGTTGCCCGCGATCGCCGCGGGCAGGGGCGTTCACCAGCACGAGCAGCCGCTCCGGCCCGCCAGCTGTCGTGCCATCGTCGACGCGATCCTGCGCGCAGACATAGACGGTGGGCTCGCGCGGGAGCCGGCCCTGCGCGATGCGGTCGAACTCATCGCGATAGTTGCGCGAGAAGAAGACCGTATGGCGGGTGAGCGGGAAGCCGCTGGCGTGGGCAAGCCCAGTCCAGGTCAGAGCGGAGAGCGAGCGCGGCACCTGCTTTTGGTCGGGCACGGCCCGGCGTGCGGCCTCGCCGAACAGCCCCGCGGAGAGGGCGGCGACGTCGGCGTTCAGCACGACGTAGTCGGCAGCGATCCGCTCACCGTCGGCCAGCCGCACGCCGGCGACGCGACCGCGTTCAACCATGATCTCTGCCACCTCTGC
This sequence comes from uncultured Elioraea sp., assembly GCA_937928775.1. Taxonomy (GTDB): domain Bacteria; phylum Pseudomonadota; class Alphaproteobacteria; order Acetobacterales; family Acetobacteraceae; genus Elioraea. The sequence goes on from CALFVI010000033.1 coordinate 2,007, forward strand.
CCCGAAGCGGAACGTGGCCCCCGCGCGTTCGGCGAGGGCGGCCAAGCCGCGGGCGAGGGCATGCATCCCTCCCTCCACCGCCCACACCCCCCGCTGCTCGACATGCGCGATCAGCATCAAGGTCGCGGGGGCGGTGAAGGGATTGGCCCCGCAATAGGTGGCGTAGCGGCCGAAGAGCTGGCGCAGCCGGGAATCCTGGAAGTGCTTGCCGAGCTCCTCCCACAGCACAGCGAAGGGCGACACCCCCCACAGTCGTGTCAGACCCGAAAGCCCCGCCCTGCCAACCAAGGTGACCGGGTTTGGGCGGGGCGCGCGCATGAAGGTGTGGTCGAGCGTGGCGTGGATCGCCGCCGCCCGGGCGGCGAAGGCGCGGAAGCCCCGTGCTTCGGCAGCGCCGGCGAAACGAGCGATCGCTTCGGCAGTGGCGTGCTCGTCGGCGGCGAGATCGAGCACGCCCTGCGATCCGTCCCAGACGTGGCGGGCGAGCACGCCGAGCTGGGTAAGGCGAAAGTGCTCGTCGGTCGCGAACCCTGCTTCGGCGAGCAGCGCGTCAAGCACCCAGCGCATGGTGAACACGGTGGGCCCGGCATCGACCAGGGTTGGGCCGGCCGGCACGGCGCGCATCTTGCCGCCAGGCTGGTCGGCCTTCTCAATCACCGTCACGGTGAAGCCGCGCGCGGCGAGGGTGAGCGCGGCGGCAAGCCCGCCCATGCCGGCCCCGATCACCGCCACCCTCTCCCCGTTCATCCCTCCTCTCTCCTCGGATCCCGCCCGCCACCCCGGCTTGGGTCGTTGCCCGTGATTGTGCTTGACGTCCCTGTCAACTTTCAATGACAGTAGCACTGACAGGTCCGCTTGACAGTCGGGCCGCCACCGACCCGACCGAAGCGAGGTGGAGGGAAGGATGGACGCTGTGAACCGGATCGAGAAGGCGCTGGGCGAAGCTCTCGATATTGCGAACGGCCCCGGCCGCCCGCCAAGGCTCGCCGAGGCCATGCACTACGCCGTCTTTCCGCGCGGCGCCCGCGTGCGCCCGCGGCTCGTGCTCGCCGCCGCTGCTGCTTGCGGCGACGACTCACCGGCTTTGACGGACGCCGCCGCGGCGGCGATCGAACTGCTCCACTGCGCCTCGCTGGTGCACGACGACCTGCCCTGTTTCGACGACGCCGCCGTCCGCCGCGGCAAGCCCGCCCTGCACGTCGCCTATGGCGAGCCGCTCGCCGTGCTCGCTGGCGATGCCTTGATCGTACTCGCCTTCCAGGTGCTCGCCCGCGCTGGCAGCGCGGCGCCTCACCGCCTGCCCGGTTTGCTCCACATCATCGGCGATGCCGTCGGCATGCCGATGGGGATTGCCGCCGGCCAGGCGTGGGAGTGTGAACCGCGCGTCGATCTCGGCGCCTACCAGCGCGCCAAGACCGCCTCGCTGTTCTCCGCCGCCACCATGAGCGGGGCGGCCGCCGCCGGGGCCGAGCCCGAAGCCTGGCGGCGGCTCGGTGAGAAGCTCGGCGAAGCCTATCAGGTGGCGGATGATCTCCGCGACGCGCTGGCCGACGAGGAGGAGGCGGGCAAGACCACCGGCCGCGACGCCGTGCTGGGTCGCCCCTCGGCGGCACTCACCTTGGGCATTCCGGCCTGTCTGCGCCATCTCGAGGACCTCATCGGCGAGGCGATCGAAGCGATCCCGCCCTGCCCAGGGCGGCAGGCTCTGGAGCAGCTGATCCTGCTTGAAGCCCGGCGGTTGGTGCCGAAGGCTGCCGCCGCGCACGCAGCGTGAGCTTCGCTGCCGCAGCCTCCTCGCCGCCCGCCGTGCGGCGCAGCGGAGCAAGGGGTTGGCTGCGCGACCGGATGCTTGAGGTGCGCGACCGCCTGGTCGCCTCGCCACGCTTCCGCAGCCTTGCCGCCGCCTTCCCGCTCACGCGCAGCATCGCTCGGGCAGAGACGCGTGCCCTGTTCGACCTCTGTGCCGGCTTCGTCTACTCGCAGGTGCTCTTCGCCTGTGTCCGGCTCGACCTCTTCCGCCTCCTGCGCGGGGCGCCTCGCACGGCGGCTGAGGTGGCGGGCTTGGCGGGTCTGCCTGTCGAGGGGGCGCAGCGCCTGCTCGACGCCGCGGTTGCGCTTCGGCTGGTCGATCGCCGGTCCGGCGGGCGCTACGGGCTTGGGCCTCTCGGCGCTGTGGTCGCCGCCGAGGAGGGGGTGGCGGCGATGGTCGCGCATCACGCGGCACTCTACCGCGACCTCGCCGACCCGGTGGCCTTGTTGCGCGGCGCCCGCGACACGGCTCTGGCCGAGTACTGGCCCTATGCCGGGGCCGAAGACGCCGCATCGCTCGCCGCCGAACGGGTGGCGGAGTACTCAGCGCTCATGGCCGCCTCGCAGCCCATGGTGGCGGCTGAGATCCTTGCCGCCGGTCGACTAGACCGATTCCGGGCCGTGCTCGACGTCGGAGGTGGCGAGGGCGCGTTCCTCGAGGCGGTCGCTGCCCGTCACCCTGGAGTTTCGCTCGCCCTGTTCGACTTGCCTGCGGTGGCGGAGCGGGCGCGGGCGCGCCTTGCTGCGCGCGGCGTGCGGGCAGAGGTGTTCGCAGGCGACTTCCGCCGTGACCCGATCCCGCCAGGCTTCGACGCCATCACCTTGGTGCGCATCGCGCACGATCACGACGACGCCACCGTCTCTGCCCTGTTCCGCGCCCTCCGCCGCGCCTTGCCGCCGGGCGGCAGCTTGCTCCTCGCCGAGCCGCTTGCGGGCACGAAGGGCGCCGAGCCGGTCGGGGAGGCCTATTTCGGCCTCTACCTGTGGGCGATGGGGCGGGGTCGGCCGCGCACGGCGGAGGCGTATCGACTCATGCTGACCGAGGCGGGGTTCGCTGCGGTGCGCGAGCGCCCGACGCGGATTCCGCTGCTCGTTCGCGTGTTGGAGGCGCGGGTGGGCCGGGGCGTGGCTCGCGGATCCGCGAGTGTCAATCATGCTTGACCTTCCCGAGCGTCAAGTTAGACTGACACTCGTCCCAGGGAGGGAAGCGGAGCCCCGGATGGACACCGTCGCTGTCCTGCTTGAAGAGCCGATGCGCCTCAGTCTGGCGCGGCTCGGGCTCGCCCAACCGGGCGAGGCCGATGTGCTGGTCGACGTCACCTTCTCCGGGATCTCGACCGGCACGGAGCGCCTGCTGTGGTCTGGGCGGATGCCGCCCTTCCCGGGCCTCGGCTATCCGCTCGTTCCCGGCTACGAGTCGGTCGGCACCATTGTCGCCGCCGGCCCCCGGTCGGGCCGACGGGTGGGCGAGACGGTGTTCGTGCCAGGCTCGAACAGCTTCGTCGGCGCACGCGGCCTGTTCGGCGGTGCCGCGCGGCGGCTCGTCGCCCCCGGGGCGCGGGCTCTCCCGATCGACCCGTCCTTGGGCGAAGAGGGTGTTCTGCTCGCTCTCGCCGCCACCGCCCGCCACGCCTACCCCGACCCCGCCCATCAGCCGGACTTGATCGTCGGCCACGGCGTGCTCGGCCGGCTTCTCGCCCGGCTTGCCGTCGCCCACGGTGCAGCGCCGACGGTGTGGGAGACCAACCCGGCGCGACGCGACGGCGCGGCTGGCTATGCCGTGGTTCATCCCGACGAGGATCGCGGCGGCCCCTATCGCGCGATCTGCGACGTCTCCGGCGACTCCACGATCCTCGATCCGCTGATCTCGCGCCTTGCCCCCCAAGGCGAGATCGTGCTCGCCGGCTTCTACGCCGATCCCCTCTCCTTCACCTTCCCACCCGCCTTCATGCGCGAGGTGAGGATCCGCATCGCGGCGGAATGGAAGCCCGAGGATCTCGTTGCCGTTTCGGAACTCGTCCGCTCGGGGCGACTGTCGCTCGCCGGGCTGATCACGCACCACGCCGCGGCTGACCGCGCGGCGGAGGCCTACGAGACGGCCTTCACCGACCCGACCTGCCTGAAGATGGTGCTCGACTGGAGGGGAGTGTCATGACCGTCGTTGCCCGTCCTGAGCCGCGCGACCCGCTCGAACGCCAGAAGGAGGCGCTGCGCGCCGAGGCGGCAGCGGAACACCCCGCTCCCGAAATGAGCACGCCAACAAAACAGACTCAGATCGTCGCCATCTACGGCAAGGGCGGCATCGGCAAGTCGTTCACGCTGGCCAACCTCAGCTATATGATGGCGCAGCAGGGCAAGAAGGTCCTGCTCATCGGCTGCGACCCGAAGTCGGACACTACCTCGCTGCTGTTCGGCGGCCGCTCCTGCCCCACCATCATCGAGACCTCCTCGCGCAAGAAGGCCGCCGGCGAGGAGGTTCGCATCGGCGATGTGTGTTTCAAGCGCGACGGCGTGTTCGCGATGGAGCTCGGCGGCCCCGAGGTGGGCCGGGGCTGCGGCGGCCGGGGCATCATCCACGGCTTCGAACTGCTCGAGAAGCTTGGCTTCCACGAGTGGGACTTCGACTTCGTGCTGCTCGACTTCCTGGGCGATGTGGTGTGCGGCGGCTTCGGCCTGCCGATTGCGCGCGACATGTGCCAGAAGGTGATTGTCGTCGGCTCGAACGATCTGCAGTCGCTCTACGTCGCCAACAATGTCTGTTCGGCGGTGGAATATTTCCGCCGCCTCGGCGGCCATGTCGGCGTCGCTGGGATGGTGGTGAACAAGGACGACGGCACAGGCGAGGCGCAGGCTTTCGCCGCCAAAGCAGAGATCCCGGTGCTCGCCTCCATTCCGGCCGATGAGGACATTCGACGTAAGTCCGCCGCCTACGAGATCATCGGCAAGCCTGGCGGGCGCTGGGGCCCTCTGTTCGAAAGCCTCGCCCGCGCGGTGATCGAAGCCCCGCCGCTGAGACCACGCCCTCTCAGTCAGGACGAACTTCTCGGCCTGTTCAAGGGAGAGACGGTCGGACGCGATGTCGTGCTCGAGCCCGCGACCGAGGCCGACATGTGCGCGGCCGAAAAGATCGTCAGGCCATCGCTCGAAGTGATCTACGAGGGCGTATGATGGACGGCGGCACCTCTCCCACCCAGCCCACCACCCCGCCGGGCATGGCGGCTCTCGCCACCGGCGATGGCTGCCATGGCGGGCGCGAGACGATGGAGCGCGCCGCCCGCGCTGCCGGCAAGGGCGAGGCACTCGACCGTCTCGCCCAACTTTATCCGCGCGGCCCGCACGACCAGCCGCAGTCCATGTGCCCGGCCTTCGGGTCGCTGCGCGTGGGGCTGCGCATGCGTCGGGTGGCGACCATCCTCTCGGGTTCGGCCTGCTGCGTCTACGGGCTCACCTTCACCAGCCACTTCTACGGCGCGCGTCGCACGGTGGGCTACGTTCCGTTCAACTCCGAAACGCTCGTCACCGGCAAGCTGTTCGAGGATATCCGCGAAGCGGTCCAGCGGATGGCGGATCCCGCCCAGTACGACGCCATCGTCGTGACCAATCTCTGCGTGCCGACCGCTTCTGGCGTGCCGCTTGATCTTCTACCGAAACAGATTAACGGCGTGCGTATCATCGGCATCGACGTGCCGGGCTTCGGTGTGCCGACGCACGCCGAGGCGAAGGATGTGCTGGCCGGGGCCATGCTGGCCTATGCCCGCGCCGAGGCCGAAGCCGGGCCGGTTGCGCGCCCGCGCGATCTGGTCGAGGGCGAGCCGACAGTGGCGCTGATCGGCGAGCTCTTTCCGGCAGATCCGGTCGGCATCGGCGCGCTGCTCGCGCCTATGGGGCTCGGGGTCGCACCGCCCACGCCTGCGCGCGAGTGGCGCGATCTCTATGGCGCGCTGGATTGTATCGTCGCTGCCGCCGTGCATCCGTTCTACGTCTCCGCCGTGCGCGAGTTCCGCGCCGCCGGCCGCCCCGTCGTGGGCTCGGGGCCCGTCGGGCGCGAAGGCACCGCAGCCTGGCTGGAAGCGATCGGGCGGGCGGCGAATGTCGGCGCGGAGGCGATCGATCGCGCCAAAGCGAAAGCCTTGCCCGCCATCGAGGGGGCGCTGGCCGCAAACCCGATTGCCGGGACGGTCACGGTCTCCGGCTACGAGGGGTCCGAACTCCTGGTCGCGCGGCTGCTGATCGAAGCCGGAGCGCGCGTTCCCTACGTTGGCACCGCCGTGCCGCGCACGGAATGGTCTGAGCCCGATCGGGAGTGGCTCGCCGCGCACGGCTGCCACGTGCAGTACCGTGCCTCTCTCGAGCAGGACATCGCGGCGATGTTGGAGGTGCGTCCCGATCTCGCTGTTGGCACGACGCCCCTGGTGCAAAAGGCCAAGGAAGCCGCCATTCCGTCCCTCTACTTCACCAACATGGTCTCCGCCCGCCCGCTATTCGGGCCGGCGGGAGCGGGCTCTCTTGCCAGCATTGTCGCCGCGCAAGTTCGCCAGGCGGAACGGTTCCGCCGCATGGTGTCGTTCTTCGGCGGCGTGGGCGCTGGCCAGACGGCGGGCTACGGCTTCCGCGACATCCCGCGCGAGCCTGCTGGCTTCCGCGAGAGGATGGCGCGCGCGCGCGCGGCACGGGCCAAGGCCCTCGCGGCGGTGGGGAGCTGAGCCGATGCTGGTGCTCGATCACGATCGCGCCGGCGGCTACTGGGGCTGCGTCTATGCCTTCACCGCGGTGCGCGGCTTGCGGGTTATTATCGATGGGCCGGTCGGTTGCGAGAACCTGCCCGTCACTGCGGTGCTGCACTACACGGATGCGCTGCCACCGCACGAGCTTCCCGTCGTCGTCACCGGGCTTGACGAGGACGCGCTGTCGCAGACGGGCACGGAGCAGCAACTCGCGCGCGCCGACAGTGTGGGCGATCAGGACTTGCCGTCCGTTGTTGTTACCGGCTCGATCGCGGAGATGATCGGCGGCGGCGTGGTGCCTGAGGGGTCGAACCTCAGGCGGTTCATTCCGCGCACGATCGACGAGGACCAGTGGCAGGCGGCGGATCGCGCCATCTACTGGCTGTGGACGGAGTTCGGTGCGAAGAAGACCCGCATCAAGCGCGCCCGGCCGGAAGGTGCGAAGCCCAAGGTCAATATCATCGGGCCGATCTACGGCACCTTCAACATGCCTTCCGATCTCGCCGAGATCCGACGCCTGGTCGAGGGGATTGGCTGCGAAGTGAACATGACGTTCCCTCTCGGCGCGCACATCGACGAGATCCCCAAGCTCGCCGAGGCGGACGTCAATATTTGCCTCTATCGCGAGTTCGGCCGCAAGCTGTGCGAGGCGCTGGATCGGCCCTACCTGCAGGCGCCAATCGGGCTTTTCGCCACCACCAACTTCCTGCGCACGCTCGGAGAACTGACCGGGCTCGACCCCGAGCCCTTCATCGAGCGCGAGAAGCACACGACGCTGAAGCCGCTGTGGGATCTCTGGCGCAGCGTGACCCAGGACTTCTTCGCCTCTGCTCCGTACGGGGTGGTGGCGACCGACACCTACGTGCGCGGCCTGACGCGCTTCTTCACCGAGGAGCTCGGCATCCCGCAGGCCTTTGCGTTCGCCCGCAAGCCGGGGCAGAAGCCGGACAACGAGGCGGTGCGGCGGGCGATCCGCGAGAGGCCTGCACTCGTTCTGTTCGGCTCCTACAACGAGCGCATGTACGCGACGGAGGCGAAGTCGCGCGCGATCTTCATCCCGGCCTCCTTTCCGGGCGCGATCGTGCGTCGCGCCATCGGCACGCCGTTCATGGGCTACGCGGGTGCCACCTACCTCGTGCAGGAGTTCTGCAACGCTCTGTTCGATGCGCTGTTCCACATCCTGCCTCTGGGCGCCGATCTTGATCGCATTGAGGCCACACCCGCCAAGGCCTCCGCGCCTTGGGACGAGGAGGCGCGCGCTTTGCTCGATCGCCATCTCGAGACCGAACCGTTCCTGGTGCGTATCTCGGCGGCGAAGCGCCTGCGCGAGGCGGCGGAGCGGGCTGCGCGTGAGGCTGGTGCCGAGCGCGTGACGGTTGATCACATCGCGCGCGTGCTTGCCGATCAGTCGGCGAGGGTGCTGGCATGAGCGGGCTGCGATGTCACGAGCTTCCGGACCGGAGACGGAACAAGACGGCTCCGGCCCGGTTCACGCATCGGGCTGGCGGGGCTCCGTCCGCCCGATCCCTGCCGCGCGGGAGTGGCGCGGTAACGGCCGCAAGGCCATCAGCCGAGAGGTAATGCGATGGCTGATCAACCCGGTGGCTCGCTGTCGGGGCTGACGGAGAATGAGGCGAAGGAGTTCCACAACGTCTTCTCCTCGTCCTTCATCATCTTCACGGCGGTTGCCATCATCGCCCACATCCTGGCTTGGACGTGGCGCCCGTGGTTGCCTCCTGTGGGGGGCTACCGCGATGCGTCGTTGATCGACGGTCTCGCCACCGTCGCGACCTACCTGACCTGAGGGAGGCTCGGATATGTGGCGGATTTGGCTGATCTTCGACCCGCGCCGCGTGCTCGTCGCGTTGGCTACGTTCCTGCTGGTGCTGGCGCTGCTGATCCACTTCATCCTCCTCAGCACCGACCGGTTCAACTGGCTGGACGGCCCGCGGCCGACGGTGGCGGCAGCGCAGAACACAGCGCTTCCGTCCCGCTAGCGGCGTGTGGGCAGGCCGGATGACGGACGCCGCTTTGCGCACTGCACGGCGGCGTCCGTCGCCGGCAACCCGCCCGGAAGCGGGTATGTCAGCACGAGAGAAGGGTGACGCGTTATGTCGATGCTGAGTTTCGAGAAGAAGTACCGGGTGCGCGGCGGAACCCTGATCGGGGGCGACCTGTTCGACTTCTGGGTGGGGCCGTTCTACGTCGGGTTCTTCGGTGTCA